>NZ_JBVJMK010000040.1:0-1243 GCF_055584245.1 Luteibacter sp. NPDC104163 | reverse complement strand
GGCGATCTCAACGGGTGGTTGCAACACCGTAGTCTGAACAGGACGGAGGTGGCCATCATGAGCAGAACAGTGCGGTTATGGCGTCACGTGTCGAAAGCCGAGCGCGAGCAGATCTGGGCTCGGTGGCTTGGTGGGGAGCCCATCAGGGCCATCGGAAGGGCGCTTGAGCGGCATTGCACCACCGTCCACGCGATCATCGTCAAGGCCGGAGGCTTGGCCCCGCCGACGCGTAAACGAGCCGCCCGATCACTTCGGTTGGCTGAGCGCGAAGAGATCTCGCGAGGCTTGAGCCAGGGGCTGTCGATGCGTCAGATCGGGCTGATCCTGGGGCGCGCGCCGTCCAGCGTCAGCCGCGAGATACGGCGCAACGGTGGCCGTGATGGGTATCGAGCCGTTCAGGCCGATGAGCGGGCGTGGGCGCGAGCCGAGCGCCCCAAGGCATGCTTGCTTGCCCGACACGGTGTCCTCCGGCAATTGGTCGCTAACAAGCTGGCCCACCATTGGTCGCCACAGCAAATCAGCGGGTGGCTTGCCCGCCGATATCCAGACGACGAAAGTATGCGTGTGTCCCACGAGACCATCTATCGCAGCCTGTTCGTCCAAAGCCGGGGAGTGCTTAAAAAGCAGCTCCTTGATCATCTGCGCACCAAACGCATGCTGCGCTACCCGCAAGCTCAGGGACGACACGGCAAGGGTCGAAAGATTGCCCGGAACGCGATTCCAGAGGCCCTCACGATTAGCGAACGCCCGTCGGAAGCCGAGGACCGGGCGGTACCGGGCCATTGGGAAGGTGATCTGCTCGCCGGCACGGTTAATTCGCACATCGTCACGCTCGTCGAGCGTCGATCGCGCTTCGTGATGCTGATAAAGATCCCCGCGCGAGACAGCGCCACGGTCATTGACGCCATGGCCAGGCATATCCGCAAGCTGCCCGCCGAGCTGAAGCGCTCCCTGACATGGGACCGCGGCGCGGAAATGTACCAGCACGCACGCTTCAAGCTCGCGACGGACCTGCAAGTCTACTTCTGCGACCCGCACAGCCCGTGGCAGCGCGGATCCAATGAGAACACCAACGGCCTGCTTCGCCAGTATCTTCCCAAAGGTCAGGACCTGAACCACTACACCCAGGCCCAGCTCGATACCATCGCGAAAGAGCTAAACCAGCGTCCCCGGCAGACCCTCGACTTCCAGACCCCTGCCGAGGTACTCAACCAAGCCGTTGCATCGATCGGTTGAGATCGCC
>NZ_JBVJMK010000039.1:0-2177 GCF_055584245.1 Luteibacter sp. NPDC104163 | reverse complement strand
AGCATAAGCCCGCACAAGGCGCCGACGCTACCGCCACGCTGCTCTTGTGGGAGCGGGGGGGGGGGGGGGGGGGGGGGGGGGGCCCCCCCCCCCCCCCGCCCCCCCCCCCGCTCCCACACGACATTCTGCGGTGCACCAACGTAGCGTCGACATCCGGGGCCTTAGGCTGTGCGCCCATGAACTCTCCTGACTGGATGCCCGACATCACGCATCCGTGGACGCGTTTTGCGCTGGTGTTGATCATCGCACTGCTCGTCGCGGGCCTCATTCACCGCGTTGTCGATGTGTTGCTGCGCCGTCTCGCCGTGCGTCACCCGAAGGGTGCCAGCATCATCGCGAAGGCGAATGCGCCGCTCGAAGCCATTGTGCCGCTGTTCCTGATGCTGCTGGCGTTTCGCGCCGCGCCGGACGAGCCCGCACGGCTGATCGACGGCCTGGAACACCTGCTCGGCCTGGGCCTGATCGGTGCGATCACCTGGTTCCTCGTGCGCTGCATCAGTGCGTTGGAAGCCACGGTGTCGCGCTTCAATCCGATCGACCTGGAGGACAACCTGCGCGCGCGGCGCCTGCAGACGCAGGCGCGGGTGCTGTCGCGCACGGCGATGGTCGTGATCGTCATGCTCGGTATCGCCGTCGGCCTGATGACGTTCCCCTCGGTACGCCAGTTCGGTGCCAGCCTGCTTGCATCGGCGGGTATCGCCGGCATCGCACTCGGCCTGGCGGCGAAGCCGGTGCTCGGCAATCTGATCGCGGGTATCCAGATCGCGCTTACCCAGCCGATCCGCATCGATGATGTCGTTATCGTTGAAGGCGAATGGGGCAGGGTGGAGGAGATCACCAGCACCTACGTCGTGGTGAAGATCTGGGATGAGCGGCGGATGATCGTACCGTTGCAATACTTCATCGAAACGCCGTTCCAGAACTGGACGCGCACGTCGTCGCAGATCCTCGGCTCGGTGTTGCTCTGGTTCGACTATGGGATGCCGCTCGAGCCGCTGCGCGCGGAGATGGAGCGCATCTGCAAGGGCGCACCCGAGTGGGATGGCCGGGTCATGGTGATGCAGGTGGTCGACAGCAACGACCGCGCCATGCAGATCCGTGCGCTGATGAGCTCGTCCAACTCGGGCAAGTCCTTCGACCTGCGCTGCAAGGTCCGCGAGGGCCTGATCGCCTTCGTGCGGCGCGAATGCCCCGGCTACCTGCCACGCCTGCGCGGCGACCTGGAGAACCAGGTTCGCGGTGTCGAAGACGCCCCGGTTCCATTCACCGCCCGCCGCGCCGCCCAGCAGTGACGACGGTTGTGGGAGCGCGCTTGCGCGCGATGGCGGTGCGGGAAGCCCCATCGCGCGCAAGCGCGCTCCCACAAAGGACGCCGGGATGTGAAAACACACAACGACACGGTGTAGCCGTACAAGCGCCCGCATGCCACCGGCGTGATAGCGTTCCGCCCAGATCGACTGCCGGAACCGCGCCATGACCAACCACACCACCAACCCCGACCAGGCGGCCCACCACTGGTTCGCAAAAAGTCTCGACGACCTGAACCACGTCGAGCGGCACCTCATCGATCACGTCATGCAGCGCAAGATGATCGCCAAGGACGTCAACGAGGCCTTCGTCGAGGATATGAGCTTCGGCGAGCGCCTCGCCGACAGGGTGTCGCGCTTCGGTGGCTCCTGGACCTTCATCCTGGTGTTCGTCGGGATCCTGGTGGCCTGGACGGGCTTGAACGCCTACGTGCTGACCCGGCCGTTCGATCCGTATCCCTTCATCTTCCTCAACCTGCTGCTCTCGATGCTGGCGGCGTTCCAGGCACCCGTGATCATGATGAGCCAGAACCGCCAGGCGGCGAAGGACCGGCTCGATGCGACCAACGATTACAAGGTGAACCTGAAGGCCGAGATCGAGATCATGGGCCTGCACGAGAAGCTCGACCAGATGCGCAACGACCAGCTGCAGCTGATGTTGATGAAGCAGCAGGAGCAGATCGACCTGCTGTTGAAGCTGGCCCGCGCGAACGGCCGCGACGTATGAATCTGTTGTGGGAGCGCGCTTGCGCGCGATGGGGGTGGCGACGAGCACCCATCGCGCGCAATGAGGTGACCCCCAAAAGTTGGACAGCGGGGTCAGGCGGCTAGGGCCTGGGTCCGGTATTCAACCGGACTCAGGCCATTAAG
>NZ_JBVJMK010000038.1:0-3540 GCF_055584245.1 Luteibacter sp. NPDC104163 | reverse complement strand
TGCGGCGGCGCCTCGCGGTGCCTTTATGCTCGGTTGACGCGCCTTGCGGGTGGCGGGGGGGGGGGGGGGGGGGGGCGGGGGGGGCGGGGGGGGGGGCCCCCCCCCCCCCCCCCCCCCCCCCCCCCCCCGCTCCCACAAGGGTTTATCCGTTACTTCTTTAGCGTCGCAAACACCGCATCAGCCGTAGCAATCGTCTCATCGATGATCGCATCGCTATGCGCACTCGACACAAACCCGGCTTCGAACGCCGACGGTGCCAGGTATACCCCACGCTCCAGCATGCCGTGGAAGAAGCGGTTGAACGAAGCGACATCCGCCGCCGTCGCCTGCGCGTACGTCTCCACCGTTTCGCCGGTGAAGAACAGACCGAACATCGCACCGACGCGCGTCACGCTGAAAGGAATGCCGTGCTTCTTCGCTGCCGCAGCGATGCCGTCGGTGAGCTTCACCGTGCGCTTCGCCAGGTCCTCGTAGAACCCCGGCGCCTGGATCAGCTCGAGCATCGCAAGGCCGGCAGCCATCGCCACCGGGTTACCGGAGAGCGTGCCGGCCTGGTAGACCGGGCCCGCCGGCGCCACCTGTTCCATGAGGTCGCGACGGCCACCGTACGCACCCACCGGCATGCCGCCACCGATCACCTTGCCGAAGCAGGTCAGGTCCGGCGTGATGCCGTAATGCGCCTGCGCGCCGCCGAGCGCCACGCGGAAGCCGGTCATCACTTCGTCGAAGATCAGCAGCGCACCATGCGCCGTGCACAGTTCGCGCAGCGCCTCGAGGTAGCCTTCCTTCGGCGGGATGCAGTTCATGTTGCCGGCGACCGGCTCGATGATCAGGCCGGCGATATCGGCGCCGTGCTCGGCGAACAGCGCCTGCGCAGCGTTGATGTCGTTGTAGGGCAGGGTGAGCGTGAGGTCCGCCGCCGCCTTCGGCACGCCCGGCGAGGTCGGCACGCCGAAGGTGAGCGCACCGGAACCGGCCTTCACCAGGAAGCTGTCGCCGTGGCCGTGGTAGCAGCCTTCGAACTTCACGATCTTGTTCCGGCCCGTGGCGCCACGCGCCAGGCGGATCGCTGACATCGTGGCCTCGGTGCCCGAGTTCACCATGCGGACCATATCCACGGACGGGATCAGCTTCACGATGGTCTCGGCCATGGTGACCTCGGCCGGGGAGGGCGTGCCGAAGCTCAGGCCATCCTGCGCGGCCTTGACCACGGCATCGCGCACGGCGGGGTGGTTATGGCCGGCGATCATCGGGCCCCAGGAGCCGACGTAATCGATGTAGCGCTTGCCTTCCACGTCCCACAGGTACGGGCCGTCGGCGCGCGCGGTGAAGAACGGCTCGCCGCCCACCGATTTGAAGGCGCGCACGGGCGAGTTCACGCCGCCGGGCATCAGCTGGCGGGCGCGGTCGAAGAGGTCGTGGTTCGTGGTCATTGAATGATTCCGGGGCGTGCGTCGAAAAGGTCGGCGAAGCGGCGCGTGGCGGCCTGGATATCGGGGGCAGCGAAGATCGCCGACACCACCGCGATGAAATCCGCGCCCGCCGCGATCACCGAACGCGCATTGTCGGGCGTGAGGCCGCCGATAGCCACGACGGGGAGGCCAAGCTGGCTGGCCTGCGTCAATACGTCGTGGGTGGTGACCGGCGCGTGCGGCTTGGTGGTCGAGGGGTACATCGCGCCGAAGCCGAGGTAATCCGCGCCCTCGTCGCGCATCTGCTTCGCCCGCTCGAGCGAGCCATAGCACGAGGTGCCGATGATCGCGTCGGGGCCCAGGATGGCGCGCGCCTCGGCGATCGAGACGTCCTGGACGCCGAGATGCACGCCCGCGGCACCGCATTCCTTTGCCAGCGCCACATCGTCGTTGATGATCAGCGCCACGTCGTGGCGGGCGCACAGCGTCGCCAGCTCGGCGGCCTCCTGGCTGCGCCGCGCTGTATCGGTCGTCTTGTCGCGGTACTGGAGCAGGCGCGCACCACCGGCCAGGGCCGCCTCCACGGCCGCGAACAGGTCATCGCGCGGGCCGTCGGTAATGGCGTACACGCCCTTGCCGCGGAGTCGGGATCGGAGGAGGGTGCTCATGGGTGTCCTTCACATAGGGGCGCCCCGCGCTATCGCGGTCACGCCGGGGATGACAGAATGCGGGACTTACCAGTGAACCAGTACGACACGCTATGAGCAACCAGACCGAAACCACCCTGCGCAAATGGATGTGCGTCGTCTGCGGCTTTATCTACGACGAAGCGCTGGGCCTGCCGGATGAAGGCATCGAGCCGGGCACACGCTGGGAAGATATCCCCGACACCTGGACCTGCCCCGACTGCGGTGTGACCAAGGACGACTTCGAAATGGTCGAACTCGACTAACAGCTCCTCCTGTGGGAGCGCGCTCGCGCGCGATCCCCGGCCCCTGGGCCGGGGGGAAGTCCGCCGAACCCCTCCCCAGCGCACGCCCCCGCCACCATTCCGCCCCAATCCGCCACGCGGACGGCAGAAAACCCTGCTTCCATGATCCCAAGGCCCCGCAACGTGGCCGATTCGAGGAGGAAGCAGCCATGCAGCAATTCATTCCCTTTGAAGACCAGTGGGACGAACTGGCGGCCATGGTGCCGTGCCAGGCCGCGGCCGTGCTCGCGCCGCTACCCCGCCCCGATGCCGCGGTTGCCCGCGGTGGCAGCTGTTTCGACGGCGAAGACCTGTTCGCCGGCTGGCCCGAAGCGGCCTGACCTTATTGCGGGGCGGCGGGCGTGCCGGTGATCGTCAGCTCGTCGCCCTGCTTCAGCTGCAACTGCGCCGCCGTGCCGGCGTTGAGCTCCAGCACATACCGGGCGGGCAGGTTCCCGCTGGGATAGATGGCGCAGGGATCCGACTCGCATGGCTGGGCATTGAGCTGCATGGCCACGAGCTTGCGGGCGCTGTCGAAGTAGAGGATGTCGAGCGGGATGAGCGTGTTCTTCATCCAGAACGCGCGTGGCGCATCGTCGGCGAAGATGAAGAGCATGCTGTGGTCCGCATCCATGTGCTTGCGGTCCATCAGGCCGTGCTCGCGCTGCGCGTTGGTGGTCGCGAATTCGGTGGAGAAGGTCTTCCCGTGCAGCGTGACCGATGGGGTCTGTGCGAAGGTGGCCCAGGGCGTCGCGAAAAGCACCGCGGCGAGCATCCATGTCTTCATCGATTTACTCCTTATTAGTGTGGGGGGAGCGATGAGTCTATCGCGCCAGATTTTTTCAAAAAAATGTCGCAAAACCCCTTCACAGATCGCTCATCCGACCCTATACTTTCCTTCTGGTCGCGAACAAAGCAGCCCACGCGACAGTTCTTCGCTTCACCAACCACTTCAAAAAATGTTTCACGAAGTAGTTGACGGAAACGAAAAACGATATAGAATGGGCGGCTCACTCAGGACGAAATGTCCTGAAGCGGAAAACGAAATGTTCCCGCTAAGTGATTGATCTTTGACAGTGTGCGCAGGTGAATTGTGTGGACGCCTTGCGATGGGTTGACGATGTCAAACCAAATGCAAGTGTCCCACTAGAAAGAAAG
>NZ_JBVJMK010000037.1:0-2500 GCF_055584245.1 Luteibacter sp. NPDC104163 | reverse complement strand
AGGAAAAGAAATCAACCGAGATTCCGTCAGTAGCGACGAGCGAACGCGGACTAGCCCAAAAGTGTCGTACATTTTAGTCGAACAGCGTGGAAAAGCTGGCCGTAGACGGTGATAGCCCGGTAGACGAAAGGGTGCATGGCATGAAATTGAGTAAGGCGGGGCACGTGAAACCCTGTCTGAACATGGGGGGACCATCCTCCAAGGCTAAATACTCCTGACTGACCGATAGCGAACTAGTACCGTGAGGGAAAGGCGAAAAGAACCCCGGAGAGGGGAGTGAAATAGACCCTGAAACCGTATACGTACAAGCAGTGGAAGCCCGCAAGGGTGACTGCGTACCTTTTGTATAATGGGTCAGCGACTTACTGTCAGTGGCAAGCTTAACCGTATAGGGGAGGCGAAGGGAAACCGAGTCTGAATAGGGCGAATAGTCTCTGGCAGTAGACCCGAAACCGAGTGATCTATCCTTGACCAGGTTGAAGGTGCGGTAACACGCACTGGAGGACCGAACCCACATCTGTTGCAATAGATGGGGATGAGTTGAGGATCGGAGTGAAAGGCTAAACAAACTCGGAGATAGCTGGTTCTCCTCGAAAGCTATTTAGGTAGCGCCTCGTGCGAACATTCCTGGGGGTAGAGCACTGTTATGGCTAGGGGGTCATTGAGACTTACCAAACCATGGCAAACTCCGAATACCAGGACATGCTACACGGGAGACACACGGCGGGTGCTAACGTCCGTCGTGAAAAGGGAAACAACCCAGACCCGCAGCTAAGGTCCCAAAGTCATAGCTAAGTGGAAAACGATGTGGAAAGGCATAGACAGCCAGGAGGTTGGCTTAGAAGCAGCCACCCTTTAAAGAAAGCGTAATAGCTCACTGGTCGAGTCGGTCTGCGCGGAAGATTTAACGGGGCTAAGCTATGCACCGAAGCTCGGGGTGTACGGATTTTGATCCGTACGCGGTAGAGGAGCGTTCCGTAGGCCTGTGAAGGTGAGTCGTAAGGCTTGCTGGAGGTATCGGAAGTGCGAATGCTGACATGAGTAACGATAAGGGGGGTGAAAAGCCTCCCCGCCGAAAGCCCAAGGTTTCCTCGCGCAACGTTCATCGGCGCAGGGTGAGTCGGCCCCTAAGGCGAGGCAGAAATGCGTAGTCGATGGGAAGCAGGTTAATATTCCTGCACTTTTCTACAGTGCGATGTGGGGACGGAGAAGGTTAGGTCTACCAGGCGTTGGTTGTCCTGGGGAAAGGCGGTAGGCGGTGATCTTAGGCAAATCCGGGATCACATACGCCGAGCACCGAGACGAGTCCTATGAGGACGAAGTGACTGAGACCACGCTTCCAGGAAAAGCCACTAAGCTTCAGCTGTAGAAAAACCGTACCGTAAACCGACACTGGTAGGCAGGGTGAGAATCCCAAGGCGCTTGAGAGAACTCGGGTGAAGGAACTAGGCAAAATGGCACCGTAACTTCGGGAGAAGGTGCGCCCTTTGGTGTGGTCACGTGCGTGACTGAGCATCGAAGGGTCGCAGTAACCTGGCCGCTGCGACTGTTTATCAAAAACACAGCACTCTGCAAACACGAAAGTGGACGTATAGGGTGTGACGCCTGCCCGGTGCTGGAAGGTTAATTGATGGGGTCAGCCGCAAGGCGAAGCTCTTGATCGAAGCCCCAGTAAACGGCGGCCGTAACTATAACGGTCCTAAGGTAGCGAAATTCCTTGTCGGGTAAGTTCCGACCTGCACGAATGGCGTAACGACAGCGGCGCTGTCTCCACCCGAGACTCAGTGAAATTGAAATCGCTGTGAAGATGCAGCGTTCCCGCGGCAAGACGGAAAGACCCCGTGAACCTTTACTATAGCTTTACACTGAACGTTGAGTTCTTCTGTGTAGGATAGGTGGGAGGCTATGAAACCGAGACGCTAGTTTCGGTGGAGCCATCCTTGAAATACCACCCTGAAGTGCTTGACGTTCTAACCTAGGTCCGTAATCCGGATCGGGGACCGTGTATGGTGGGTAGTTTGACTGGGGCGGTCTCCTCCCAAAGAGTAACGGAGGAGCACGAAGGTACGCTCAGCGCGGTCGGACATCGCGCACTGTGTGCAAAGGCATAAGCGTGCTTGACTGCGAGATCGACGGATCAAGCAGGTACGAAAGTAGGTCTTAGTGATCCGGTGGTTCTGTATGGAAGGGCCATCGCTCAACGGATAAAAGGTACTCCGGGGATAACAGGCTGATACCGCCCAAGAGTTCATATCGACGGCGGTGTTTGGCACCTCGATGTCGGCTCATCACATCCTGGGGCTGTAGCCGGTCCCAAGGGTATGGCTGTTCGCCATTTAAAGTGGTACGCGAGCTGGGTTCAGAACGTCGTGAGACAGTTCGGTCCCTATCTGTCGTGGGCGTTGGAGATTTGAGAGGGGCTGCTCCTAGTACGAGAGGACCGGAGTGGACGTTCCGCTGGTGTTCGGGTTGTCATGCCCATGGCATTGCCCGGTAGCTA
>NZ_JBVJMK010000036.1:0-12849 GCF_055584245.1 Luteibacter sp. NPDC104163 | reverse complement strand
GGTTGCGGCCGTAATAACCCACCCGGGCGTCCTGGGCCCGTTCGCCCCCCCCCCGCGTGGGGGAGCGCGCTTGCGCGCGATGGGTGCTCGCGGCAAGGCCATCGCGCGCAAGCGCGCTCCCACAGATGCGTTGCCAGACGGTCAGGCCGCGAAGACGCGCTCGCCGCCGATCCAGGTTTCCGTGACGTGGTGGGTGGCATCCATCACCACGAAATCCGCGCGGTAACCGGCGGCGATATGGCCATGGCTGCTACCCAGGCCGAGGAAGGCGGCGGGGTAGGTCGAGGCCATGCGGGCGGCTTCGTCGTAGGGCACGCCCACCATGTCGATGGTGTTGCGCACGGCCGAGGCCATGTCCAGCGCCGAGCCCGCGAGCGTGCCATCCGCCGTCTGGCAGACGCCATCGCGCGCGGTGATGGTTTCGCCCTTCAGCACGAAGTTCGGGTTGTCCGAACCTACCGGAGGCATGGCGTCCGTCACCAGCATCATCTTCGTCGGCGCCTTGGCGGCGATCGCGACGCGCAGGGACGCCGGGTGCACGTGGTGGCCATCGACGATCAGGCCGCACCAGCTGTGGTGGTCTTCCAGCGCGGCGCCGACCACACCGGGCTCGCGGCTGGTGAACGGGGTCATGGCGTTGAACAGGTGGGTGAAGCCGCGCACGCCCATGGCGAGCGCATGGTGGGTCGCATCGTAGTCGGCGCCGGTATGGCCCGCGCAGACGATGACGCCGTTCGCCACGAGCTGGGCGAGCACGTCGTCGCTCGCGCGTTCCGGCGCAAGCGTGAGCAGGGTCACGCCACCGTGGCGGCGCGCCACCATCGCGATGTCATCCGCACCGGCGATGCGGAACTTGGCCGGATCGTGCACGCCCTTGCGCTCCGGTGCGATGAACGGGCCTTCCAGGTGCACGCCGAGCACGCCCGGCACGCCCTGGGCCACCGCATCGTTCACGGCGTCGATCGCGCGCGACATCACTTCCGCGTCGTCGCTGATCAGCGTGGGCAGGAAACCCGTCGTGCCGAACTTCGCGTGGGCTTCGCCGATGGCGCGGATCGCCTCCACCGTGGGCTCGTCGTTGAACAGCACGCCACCGCCGCCATTCACCTGGCAATCGATGAAACCCGGGAGCAGGGTGCGCCCGCCCAGGTCATGCTTGTCCGCGGCGCGCACGCGCGGGTCGGAAGGCAGGGCGAGGGCGGTGATCTTTCCGTCATCCACCAGCACCGCAAGGCCGGTCTGGAATCCGTTGTCGGTCAGCACGCGGCCGTTGACGAGGGCGAGGGTCATGGCGAAGTCCTTGGGCTCGAAGCGGGGGTCAGACGGTTTCCGTCACCTTGTTGAGGTGCGGCGGGACATCGGGGTTGAAGCCGCGCTTGAGCGCGAGCGCCGCGGTGGCGCGGTAGAAGCTCTGCACGGTGACCAGCGGCGCCGAGATGGGCGCGGTCGCCACCAGCGGCAGCACGTCCTCGCCCGTGGCGCCAGGGGCGGCGACCCAGACCTTGGCGCCACGCTTGCGGAACTCCGCGGCGACATCGAGCACGCCGGGCAGCGTGTCGTCGTTCTGGGCGAAGAACAGCACCGGGAAATCGGGGCCGACCAGGGCCATCGGGCCATGCTTCACTTCCGCCGCGCTGAACGCTTCGGCGTGCAGGCCGCAGGTTTCCTTGAACTTCAACGCCGCTTCGAGCGCACCGGCGAAACCGAAGCCGCGGCCCACCACGAACAGGTTGTGCGCATCGACCAGACCATCGGTCAGCGTCGACCAGTCCGCGTCCCAGCCCTGGCGCAGCTGCGCCGGCAGCGCGGTGAGCGCATCGGCGATCTCCTGCTTCCCACTCCAGCGGGCGGCGATATGCAGGATCGCGAACAGCGAGCCGAGGTAGCTCTTGGTGGCGGCGACGCTGGTCTCGGGGCCGGCATGCAGCGGGACAACCACGTCGGCGACGGCCGCGAGCGGCGAATCGACCACGTTGACCAGCGCGACGATGTACGCACCGGCGCGCTTGGCGGCTTCGGCATTACGCACCAGGTCGGGGCTCTTGCCCGACTGCGAGACGGCGACGTACAGCGCGCCCTCGAGATGCTGCGAGGCGTGGTAGATCGACGTCACCGACGGCGAGGCCGACGCGGTAACGACGCCGCACTGGGTTTCGAAGACGTATTTCGCGTACATCGCCGCGTGGTCGGAGCTGCCGCGGGCGCAGGTGATCACCATGCGCGGCGGGTTCGCGCGCAGGCGCTCGGCCAGCGCGGAGACGATCGCCTCGTTGTGGGCAAGCTGGCGCTCGGCGACCTCGGCGGTCTCGTGCGCTTCGCGGAACATCAGGGTGTCTTGCGGCTGGATGGTCATGGTGGCGTTGGGCTCGTCAGTCGCTTTGCAGTTCCGCCACGAAATCGTAGATGTCGCCGCGGTACCAGGAATTGGTGAACTCGACGATGCGCCCATCGTCGAGGAAGCTGCGCCGTTCGATGTTCAGGCCGGCGCTGCCGGTCGGCAGGCGCAGCAGGCGGAGCTGGGCGGGACCAAGGATCACCGCGCGCAGGCGCTGCAACGCGCGGGTCGGGCGGTTGCCCAGCTGGTCCAGCGCTTCGTACAGGGAATCCTCGACCAGGCCCGGGTCGGGCAGCAGGGCGAGCGGCACGGCGCTGCGCTCGATCGCCAGCGGCTCATCGCCGGCGTAGCGCAGCCGGTGCAGGCGTACCACCTGGGTGCCCGGCGAGAGGTTCATCGCCATGGCTTCCTCGGGGTTCACCTCGCCGATCGCCTTCTCGAAGAACTCCGAGCGCGGGTTGAGGCCGCGGGCACGCAGGTCCTCGGTGAAGCTGGTCATGCGCGAGAGCGGCTTCACGATGCGCTCGGAGACGAACGTGCCGGCGCCATGCCGCTGGGTCAGCAGGCCATCCTCGACCAGGCCGCCGATCGCCTTGCGCACGGTGACCCGGGACAGGGTGAGGGCCCTGGCCAGGTCGCGTTCGCTCGGCAGGGCGTGGCCCACCTGGACCTCGCCGTTCTCGATCACGTTACGAATGGCCCGGCGCAGGCGCATGTACGCCAGCGGCAGGCGGGCTGCCGGGTCGTGCTGCAGGCGCTGGTACTCGGTAACGAGGGCGGTTTCCATCATGCGAAGATACCAATAGCTGACCACTGGGGCAAGGCGGTCGGGACCCGGACAGACCAGCCGTTTGACCGAACGGTTGTTTGCACGATCTAAATTGGCCTGAAAACGTTTCCGTTGTGTGATCACGAGGTTAGGTACAGGGGAAGGCTCCGTGCAGTGGTACGGGGCTGGTACGCCGTGGTATGTCACTGGTACGATCGAGCGGTACCCCTCCGCAAACCCTTCAAGAGGCACTGTCGTGAGCGCTTCCTCCCTGCCGGTCGAACCCTTTGACCTGGTCATTTTCGGTGGCACCGGCGACCTCGCCGTGCGCAAGCTCCTCCCCGCCATGTACCACCGTTTCGTGGATGGCCAGATCCTGCCCAAGAGCCGGATCATCGGCGTGGCGCGCGAGGGCCTGGACGATGCCTCGTATCGCGAGCAGGTCCGCGAGGCAGTGAAGAAGGGCGTTTCGCACGTGGCGGAAGCCCAGCTCGATGCCTTCATCCAGATGATCGGCTACCGCTCGCTCGACGCCCGCAAGGCCGATGGCTGGGAAGAGTTCGCCGCGCTGATGGGCGAGCGCCCGGACCACATCCGCGTGTTCTATCTCTCGACCTCGCCGGACATCTTCACCGACATCTGCCAGCGCCTGGCCTCGCTGGGCCTCAATGGCGAAAGCGCGCGCGTGGTGCTCGAGAAGCCGATCGGCCGCGACCTGCAAAGCGCCAACGCCATCAACGATGCCGTCGCCCAGGTCTTCAGCGAATCGCAGACCTACCGCATCGACCATTATCTCGGTAAGGAAACGGTGCAGAACCTGCTGGCGCTGCGCTTCGGCAACGCGCTGTTCGAGCCGCTGTGGAACGCACAGCACATCGACCATGTGCAGATCACCGTGGCCGAAACCGTCGGCGTCGGCCACCGCGCGGGCTACTACGACCGCGCGGGCGCGCTGCGCGACATGGTCCAGAACCACATCCTGCAGCTCCTGTGCATGCTCGCCATGGAGCCGCCATCGTCGCTTGCGCCGGATGCCGTGCGCGATGAAAAACTCAAGGTGCTGCGTTCGCTCCGGCCGATCAACGGCAGCAACGCAGCTCAGCTCACCGTGCGCGGCCAGTACCGCGCCGGTGCAGCGGAAGGCCAGGGCGTTCCGGGTTACAGCGAAGAACTCGGCAGCGACCAGTCAAAGACCGAAACCTTCGTCGCCCTCAAGGCGGAGATCGGTAACTGGCGCTGGGCCGGTGTGCCGTTTTACCTGCGCACCGGCAAACGCCTCCCCAATCGCGTGTCGGAGATCGTGGTGACGTTCCGTGCGTTGCCGCATTCCATCTTCGATCCCGCGAGCGGCCCGCTCCTGCCCAACCGCCTGACGCTGCGCCTGCAGCCGGACGAGGGCGTGAAGCTGTGGCTGACGATCAAGCATCCGGGTCCGGGCGGCCTGCGCCTGCGCCACGTGCCGCTCGACATGAGCTTTGCGGCGGCGTTCGGCGTGCAGCAGCCCGATGCCTACGAGCGGCTCATCCTCGATGTCGTGCGTGGCAACCCGACCCTGTTCATGCGCCGCGATGAAGTCGAGGCGGCGTGGAACTGGGCCGGTCCCATCCTCGACGCGTGGGAGGCAAGCGGCGATACGCCGAAGCCGTATACCGCGGGCACCTGGGGTCCGAGCGCCGCCGTGGCGCTTATCGAACGTGATGGCCGCACCTGGGCCGAGGACGCCGCATGAACGCCAAGATCATCCGCAACGAATACGCCGACAAGCTCACGCTGGCCGACCAGCTCGCACGCGATATCGCGTCGAAGCTGGATGCGGCGATCAAGGCGCGAGGCAAGGCCACGCTCGCCGTCTCCGGTGGCGGCACGCCCAAGCAGATGTTCGCCGTGCTGTGCGAACAGGAAATCGACTGGTCGAAGGTCACCATCACGCTCGTCGACGAGCGCTGGGTGGATACCGACAGCGACCGCAGCAACGCGAAGCTGGTCGCCGAGCACCTGCTGCACCACGAGGCGCACACCGCGACCTTCGTGCCGCTGTTCGACAAGGCGCACAAGGATGACGTCGATGCCGCGCTCGCCGACGTCGGCAAGCGCATCGATGCCCTGGGCCAGCCGCTCGATGTCGTGATCCTGGGCATGGGCCCGGATGGCCACACGGCGTCGTTCTTCCCCGGTGGCGACAACCTCGAAGAAGCGCTCGATCCGAACGGCAAGAAGGCCGTGATCTCGATGCGCGCCGGTGGCGCCGGTGAGCCGCGCATCACGCTCACCCTGCCGCGCGTGCTCGATGCGCGCACGGTGTACCTGCACATCGAAGGCGCGGACAAGAAGGAGCTGCTCGCAAAGGCCGAGGGTGGCGAGGATGTGCCGATCCGTGCCGTCCTTACCCAGGATCGCGTGCCCATCCATGTCTTCTGGGCGCCGTAACACGCGCCCGCTTCCACCGGTCAAAGCCCGAGAACACACGCCATGACCCTGCATCCCGTCCTCGCCGAGGTGACCCAGCGCATCGTCGAGCGCAGCCGCGCCACGCGCGCGGCTTACCTCGCCAAGATCCACCCCGCGCGCGGCAACGGCGCGAAGCGGCATCATCTTTCGTGCGGCAACCTCGCCCACGGCTTCGCTGCGTCGTGCGAGTCCGACAAGGATGCGCTTCGCAACGGCCACGCCGCGAACATCGCGATCGTCACCGCGTACAACGACATGCTGTCGGCGCACCAGCCGTACGAGGGCTACCCGGAGCGCATCCGCGCCATCGCCCGCCGCTACGGGGCGACCGCCCAGGTCGCGGGCGGTGTTCCGGCGATGTGCGATGGCGTGACCCAGGGCCGGCCCGGCATGGAGCTGTCGCTGTTCTCGCGCGACCTCATCGCCATGGCCACCGCCGTGTCGCTTTCGCATGACATGTACGAAGGCGCGCTGTACCTCGGCATCTGCGACAAGATCGTCCCGGGCATGTTGATCGGCGCGCTTTCGTTCGGCCATCTCGCCAGTGCGTTCGTGCCTTCGGGCCCGATGCCGTCGGGCATCCCGAACGAAGAGAAGTCCAAGGTGCGCCAGGCGTTTGCCGCCGGCAAGGCGACGCGCGCGGAGTTGCTCGAAGCGGAGGCGCGTTCGTACCACGGCGCCGGCACCTGCACGTTCTACGGAACGGCCAACTCCAACCAGATGCTCATGGAGATCATGGGCGTGCACCTGCCGGGTTCGAGCTTCGAACTGCCGGATACGCCGCTGCGCCACGCGTTGACCGAGGCCACGGTGGAGCGCGTGCTCGCCAGCGATTGCATGGGTGAGCACTACATGCCCATCGGCCACATCATCGATGAGCGCGCGATCGTCAACGGCGTGGTGGGCTTGCATGCGACTGGCGGTTCCACCAACCACCTGCTGCACCTTGTCGCCATCGCGCGTGCCGCGGGCATCGAGCTGCGCTGGGACGATTTCGATGCGCTGTCCTCGGTCGTGCCGCTGCTCGCCCGCGTGTACCCGAACGGCTATGCCGACGTGAACCACTTCCACGATGCGGGCGGCATGGGCTTCCTCATGGACCAGCTGCTCAGCGCCGGCCTGCTGCACAACGACGTCAACACGATCATGGGCCACGGCCTCGAGGCGTACCGGCATAAGCCGGTGCTCGAGGACGGCAAGCTCACCTGGGTGCCGGTCTCGAAGGAAAGCGGCAACCGTGGCGTGCTGCGCGCGATCAGCGAGCCGTTCCGCGCGGATGGTGGACTGCGCATGCTCAAGGGCAACCTGGGCCGGGGCGTCATCAAGGTCTCGTCGGTGCCCGAAGACCGCATGGTCGTCGAGGCGCCCGCCATCGTGTTCGATGAGCAGGATGACGTGAAGGCAGCCTTCGACCGCGGCGAGCTCAACCGTGACTTCATCGCGGTGGTGCGCTTCCAGGGCCCGCGTGCGCGCGGCATGCCCGAGCTGCACAAGCTCACGCCGACGCTGAGCCTGCTGCAGGATCGTGGCCATCGCGTGGCGCTGGTGACCGACGGGCGCATGTCGGGTGCCTCGGGCCGCGTGCCCGCGGCGATCCACGTGACGCCGGAAGCCGAGTCGGGTGGCCCCATCGCGCGCGTACGCACGGGCGATCTCGTCCGCGTGGATGCGATCGCCGGCACCGTCGAGGTGCTGGTCGATGCCGACGAGTGGAACAGCCGCGTTCCCGATAACGTCGATCTCGGCGTGCACCACAGCGGCATGGGCCGCGAACTTTTCGCCATGTTCCGCCAGTCGGCCGTCGCGGCCGACCTCGGCGCGGGCGTGTTCTGAGCAACGGAGTAACGATGAGCAACGAAGCAAAGCAGGCCAAGGTCGAATCCACCCTGGCGCTGGCGCCGGTAGTCCCCGTCGTCATCATCGAGGACGCGTCGAAGGCCGTGGGCATGGCGCGCGCGCTGGTCGCCGGTGGCATCCCGGCGATCGAAGTCACGCTGCGCACGCCGGCCGCGCTCGAGGCGGTCCGCGCGATCGCCGCGGAAGTGGAAGGCGCCTTCGTCGGCGTCGGCACGGTGCTCGCTGCCAAGGACCTCGAGGCGGCCTTCAAGGCCGGCGCGAAGTTCGCGGTCTCGCCGGGCAGCAGCCCGCGCCTGCTCGATGCAGCCGATGACCACGAACTGCCGTTGCTACCGGGCGCTGCCACGTCGAGCGAAGCCATGGAGCTCCTCGAGCGCGGCTACCGCTTCCAGAAGTTCTTCCCGGCCGTGCCGGCCGGTGGTGCGAAGCTGATCGGCGCATGGGCCTCACCGCTGCCGCAGATCACCTTCTGCCCGACCGGCGGCATCAGCCTCGCCAACGCGCCGGAGTTCCTCGCCCTGCCGAACGTCGCCTGCGTCGGTGGCTCCTGGCTCACTCCCGCCAACCTGCTCGCCGCCGGCGACTACGCC
Organism: Luteibacter sp. NPDC104163; assembly: GCF_055584245.1. NCBI lineage: Bacteria > Pseudomonadati > Pseudomonadota > Gammaproteobacteria > Lysobacterales > Rhodanobacteraceae > Luteibacter > Luteibacter sp. NPDC104163. The sequence continues at coordinate 4,850 of NZ_JBVJMK010000036.1, read as the reverse complement.
GCCATCGAAACCCTGGCCCGCGAAGCGGCGCAGCTCAAGCGCCGCTAATCGCGCCGCCATGCTCCCGTGGGAGCGTGCTTGCACGCGATGGGTGCTAACCGCAGCCCCCATCGCGCGCAAGCGCGCTCCCACGACAGATTGAAACGGCGCACCAGGACCCGGTTCGTGCGAGACTTCCCAGCCTCGTATACCGCTACCACGGTCTCATGGTTTACATCCTCCTCGCCGTTCTCTTCAGCGTCTCGGTTTCCATCCTGCTGAAGCTCGCCCGCCGCGCGGGTATCGACATCGTCCAGGCCGTCGCCACGAATTACGTGGTCGCCTCGTTGCTCGCATGGTGGCTGCTCGGTGCGACGCCGCAGGGTGTGCTCGAAGCGAAGGCGACATGGCCGCCGCTCATCGCCCTCGGCATCCTTCTGCCCGCCATCTTCGTGGTACTCGCGCGCTCGGTAAGCACGGCCGGTATTGTTCGGACCGACGTGGCGCAGCGCCTGTCGCTATTTGTTTCGCTGTTCGCTGCATTCGCCTTCCTCGGCGATGTGCTGACGGGGCAGAAGGCGTTGGGCATTGGCATCGCGCTGGTCGCGGTGCTTTGCGTGCTCTGGCGCAAGGGCGTCGCCAGCCCGCGCGGTGGCATGCGTGGCAGCGACGATGAGCGCGCGAGCTGGTGGGCTCCGCTGCTTGTCTTCGCCGGCTTTGGCGCGATCGACATCTGCTTCAAGCTCGTGGCGAAAGCCGGTGCATCATTCGCGGCCGGCCTGCTCGGCTCGTTCCTGATCGCGATGGTGTTGTGCTGGATCGTGGCGGTTGCCCGTGCGGTATCCGGCAAGGCGGCGATCACCGGCCGCAGCCTCGGCTTCGGCATCCTGCTCGGCGCCTTCAACTTCGCCAACATCCTGTTCTACGTGCGCGGCCACCAGGCGGTGCCGGATTCGCCTTCGCTGGTGTTCGCTTCGATGAACATGGGCGTGGTCGTCCTTGGCACGCTGGTGGGCGCGTTCGGTTTCCGCGAGAAGCTAAGCGCGATCAACTGGCTCGGCATCGCATTGGCCATCGCCGCCATCGCGGTGATGACCGCGGCGTAGTCAGCGCGGCGCCTTCGAATCGGTTCATTCGCTGGGGCGAATGCATGTGACCAGCGGCTTACGCCGCCTCGCCGTTGGTCGGTTGAGGAAGCTGCGGGCGGGCAGGCCCTTGGGGCCGCCAGGCGCGGACCTTCGGACCGGGCCGTAGCGCCGCTCTCGCGAAAGTCGACACGTTACGCGGCCCTCCGCTCATGTCGGCCCCAAGGGCCTGCCCACCCGCGCCGCCGTCGATGAGGTTGGTGGTGGGAGAGCTCGCACTTCACAGTCGCTATCCCGCGTCGACGTTCGCGTCTACGGAGTCAGTCGGCACTATGTGACACCGGTCACACTATCGTTGAATTGAGAATTCTTCCATATCAATGCGAGCACCGAACCCCTAATGTCCCGCCTCCGTTGAAATGGAGGTGTACGCGTGACCTGTAGAACGTGGCTAGCTTCTCTGCCTTTACTCGCTGCGTCCATGAGCGCATGGGCGATGAATGCGACAATCACTTTATCCAGGGACGAGCGGAACGCATCGTCCTCCAACGTGATCCATGTGACGCTCAGCAACGCCGGCGAACGCGACATCTACGTTCTCGGCTATCAGTCAGTTCTCGACAAGCCGGATGACAGGACAACAGGCAACTGGCTGCAGATTACCGATGCGTTTGGAAACGAAGTGCCCTACGTCGGGAGATTCGTATCGCATGGCGCCTTTGAGGCGAGCGCGTTCGTCCGCGTGCCTCCGCGATCCAGTGTTGATGGCGATGTGGAACTATCTCGCGAATATGACCTGCCTCCCGCGGGCACGATAACTGTCAGCACGACAATGGCTCTTTACGATCGCGTTCCGGGCATCCAGCCGACCGGAGAGAACGAAGACGTAGCGGCCGAGATGGTGAAGAGCAATGAACTGACATTTCATCCTATCGGAGGATATGTTCGAAGCCAGACCATAGCCTCTACATTGCAGTGCACAGCTGAACAGCTGGGCATGACGCGAAACGCGATATCAGCGGCACAAGCCGCATCACAGGAGGCTGCATACTTTTTGGGCGGTCTGTACTACGCCGACCCGATCGGTCAGACACGTCCGGCTCCGCAGCGGATTCATATGAAGCCCCATCGTCGGTATACAAACTGGTTTGGAGCCTGGGACGACGCTGCACCACAGGATCCGGATCCCGGCGCGAACTTCACCGATAACTCACGGGTGGATCAGACCGTAACGGCAGTGTATGTCCGGCTTCTCTCGGGCGCGCGGACCGTATGCGATGAATGTAAGGGATACAGCCCACTGTCACGCGCTTGGGCAGAAGGGTCCCTTATCCACCTTTGCCCCGTGAACTTCACTGACCCCATCACGGGCGGAATCACCTCCCAGGCTGGGACCATCGTGCATGAGGTGTCGCACCAGGCTGACAGCATCGCTAGGGCGACCGTTGACCTTCCCGGTGTGAATAATCGAAACGACGCCCACCGGCTGGAGCGGCCCAAAGCCGTCCAGAGTGCGGCCAACTACGAGTACTTCATTACGGATACGCAACTCGGGCGATAAGGCGACTCTTCTTTCCTGAGGCGCGGGAACCGGGACGTACGAGCGTCGATCGGCGGCGCTTTTGCCGCACGGAACAAAACGCATGGACTCGGGAGCGGTCAGGCTCTGGCGGCCGACATGAGCGGAGGGCCGCGTGAGGTAACGATTTTCGCGACGAGGGTGCTACGGCCCGGTCCGAAGGTCCGCGCCTGGCGGCCGCCAGGGCCTGACCGCTCCCGACCCCGGCGACGCATCCAGCCTAAGGCGGCGCAAGCCGCTCAGCACACGCATTCGCCCCAGCGAATGAACCGATTCAAAGGCAGCAAGCTAGGCCGGCGTCGGATCGCTCGCGGTGTCTTCCGGCAACGCCGGCAGCGTCTCGTCGACGGTCAGTGGCGCATCGCTCGCGAGCAGTTCCTTCGCTTCGGCGTGGTCGGCCACGGCGGGCGGCGAGCCGCGCAACGGCAGGCCGGCGGTTTCGGTGACGAACAGCATGGTGACGATGCCGATCACCGCCGCGCCCATCAGGTAATAGGCCGGCACCATCGGGTCGCCCGTGCGCTCGACCAGCCACGCGGTGACCAGCGGTGTCGTGCCGCCGAACAGCGATACCGAGACATTGAACGCGATCGACAGCGCGCTATAGCGCACCGGCGTGTAGAACAGCGCAGGCAGCGTCGAAGGCATCGTGCTGGTGAAGCAGACGAGCGCCACGCCGAGCAGCATCAGGCCGGTGAAGATCCACGCATCATTGCCGGTGCCCACGAGCAGCATGCACGGGATCGCAAGCACGAACATCGCCGCGCACGCGCCGATGATCATGGGCCGCCGGCCGAAGCGATCGCTGAAACGGCCACCGACCACGTTCAGCGGCATCATCACCAGCATCACGATCAGGATCAGCAGCAGGCCCTTCGCTTCGCTGTAGCCCAGGGTTACCGTAAGGTAGCTCGGCATGTACGTGAGCAGCATGTAGTCGGTGACGTTGAACACCAGCACCAGGCCGATGCACTTCAGCAGCTGCGTGCCGTGCACCGACACCAGTTCGAGCAGGCCGATCCGCGGAGCCTCACCCGCGGCTTCCATCGCCTCGGCGTGCGCCTTGAACGCAGGCGTCTCCTCCAGCTTCATGCGCATGTACAGACCGAGCAGGCCCAGGGGGCCGGCGATGAGGAACGGCACGCGCCAGCCCCATGCCTGCATATCCTGCGCGCCCAGCCACATGCTCAACGCGGTGACGAGACCGGCGCCGGCGATGTAGCCGCCAAGCGTGCCGAACTCCAGCCAGCTGCCCATCTGCCCACGCCGCGCATCGGTCGAGTACTCGGCGATAAAGGTAGCCGCGCCGCCGTATTCGCCGCCCGTGGAGAAGCCCTGCAACAGCCGCGCAAGCAACAGCAGCGCCGGAGCCCACAGGCCGATGCGCTCGTAGCTGGGAATCAGGCCAATGGCGAACGTGCCCATCGCCATCATGATCATCGTGGCGGCCAGCACGCGCTGGCGCCCGAAGCGGTCACCCAGCGGACCGAACACGATGCCGCCAATAGGCCGCACGAGGAAGGCGACGGTGAACGTCGCAAACGTCGCGATCACCTGCGCCGTCGGGCTGCTGCCCGGGAAGAAAACATGGCCCAGCGTGACGGCGAGGTAGCCGTATACACCGAAGTCGAACCATTCCATCGCGTTACCCAGCGCCGCGGCTCCGACGGCGCGCTTCAGCATGGATTCGTCGACGATGGTGAGGTCATCGGGCTTGAGGTGTTTGCGGCGGCGAGTGAACCAACCGAAGTGGGCATCGTGCCCGGCAGTCTCCTGCATCGTGCGTGCTCCTGTTTCTCGCGGACGTGCAGGCACGCAACAGCGTGGCCGGGGCCAACCGTCCTGGGGATAAGGGATGCGCAACGCGAAACGCGGCGCTCGGCGCGGTCCGCTCAGGGGGACACGCGGGATACCTACTTCAAAGGCACACGCGAGCGGCGTGCGCAGTGGATATCCCGAAAAGCTTAACAAATGCCGCGTTAAGACAATGTGCCCGGGCGAAATCACTGCTGTTGTCGTGGGGGGGGGGGGGGGGGGGCGCGGGGGGGGTGGGGGCGCCCCCCCCCCCCCCCCCCCCCCCCCCCCCCCCCGGGGGGGGGGGGGGGGGGGGGTTGGGGGCTCCCCCCCCCCCCCCCCCCCCCCCCCCCCCCCCCCCACGACAGCAGGCATGCTGCGGCGCAGCTTGATCGTTGATAGTCATAAAATAC
>NZ_JBVJMK010000035.1:0-15211 GCF_055584245.1 Luteibacter sp. NPDC104163 | reverse complement strand
GGTTTTGTTGTGGTGTTTATTCTTGTCCTCGCCGAGTGCTATATATTGGTCCGCCGTGTGTGGGGGGGGGGGGGGGGTGGGGGGGGGGGGGCCCCCCCCCCCCCCCCGCCCCCCCCCGCTCCCACAGGGCACGAGGCACATGGCACGAGGGCCCGCGTAAGCGGGCCCTTTTTGTTACCATCGCCCCATCCCCGGTTTCATCGCATCGCCCGGAGTTTTACCCATGCGCCCCAATCCCGCGGCCGCGCCGCTTATCCCGGCGAATGCCGAAAACCGCTACGACGTCACCCGCGCCGACCTGCCGCTGTCGTGCCCCATGCCGGGCATGTACCTGTGGAACTCGCACCCCAAGGTGTACCTCCCCATCGAAGACGATGGCGGCACCTCCAAGTGTTCATACTGCGGCGCCACCTACGTACTGAAAGACTGACCGGCCCGGGCGGGCTCGCTGCACGCATCGCCCGCCACCCCAACGCCACCGGACCGCGCCATGGCCACCGTCTTCCCACCCCGGACGATGACCGTTGTACAACTCGTACCCGCCCTTCACTCGGGCGGCGCCGAGCGCTCGACCCTCGAAATCGCCCGCGCCCTCGTGGAGGCCGGCCACCGCTCGGTGGTGGTCTCCGCCGGTGGCCGCCTGGTGGAGCAGCTCGAGGCGGAAGGCAGCGAGCACATCACCCTGCCGATCGGGCGCAAGTCCCTGGGCACCCTGTTCACGGTAGGCAAGCTCCGCCGTGCCCTGCGTGAGCTCAAGCCGGATATCGTCCACGCCCGCTCGCGCCTGCCGGCCTGGGTGGGCTGGTGGGCCATGAAGGGCGTGAAGCCGCGGCCGCATTTCATCACCACCGTGCACGGGCTCAACACGCCCGGGCACTACAGCAGCATCCTGCTGCGCGGTGAGCGGGTCATCGTGGTATCGCAGACACTGCGCGATTACGTCCTGCGCCACTACCCCGAGGACATCTCCAGCGCGCGCATTTCGGTGGTACCGCGCGGCATCGATACCGAGGCGTTCCCCTACGGCTACCGCCCGGATGATTCCTGGCAGCGGGCCTTCTTCGAGGAATACCCCCAGCTCGAGGGCGCGCCGCTGCTGACGCTGCCCGGGCGTGGCACGCGGTTGAAGGGCCACCACGATGCGATCGAGCTGATCGCCGACCTGCAGAGCCGCGCCATCGATGCGCGCCTGCTCCTGCTGGGTGCCGACGAGCCGGGCCGCGAGGCCTATGTCGAGGAACTGCGCACGCTGATCCGCGAGCGCGGGCTCGAGGCCAAGGTGGTGATCTCGACGCCACGCTCGGATATCCGCGACGTGTACGCCATTTCCAGCCTGGTGCTGCAGCTGTCGCAGCGGCCGGAGTCGTTCGGGCGCACGGTCGTGGAAGCGCTCGCCATGTGCCGTCCGGTCCTCGGCTACGCGCATGGTGGCGTCGGTGAGTTGCTCTCCGAACTCTATCCCGCCGGCCGCGTGCCGCTGAACGATCGCGAGCGGCTGGTCGAGCGCGCGGCCGAACTCCTGCGCTTCGCACCGCCGATCCCGCCGCCGCGCAGCTACCGGCTGGTGGACATGCAGACGGCCACGCTGGCGCTCTACGCCGAGGTGGTCGAAGGCGTCCCGGCCGCGTGAGCACGCCCGGCTTCAAGGCAGCCCTGCGCGCCGGGCTGCGTTCGCCGCTTCTCCCTGTGTGGCTGGTGCCGGCCCTGCTCCCGTTCGGGCGCAGCGCCGAGCTCGGCGTTTTCCTCGCGCTGGTCGGCGCCATCCTGTTGCTGGTGCGCGAGCCGCAGGCGCTGCGCTTCCACCCGGGTGCACGGCTGTTCCTGTGGTTGTTCGCCGCCTACACGGGCGCCGCGCTCGTGTCGGCGGTGGATGCCGTCGCGCCGGGCAAGAGCTGGGGCACGGTCGCCGGCATCCTGCGCTTCGCGCCGCTGGGCGTGTACACCTGTTTCGCGATGCGCCGCCCCGGCAAGGTGCGTACGCTCTACATGGCGACCGCGGCCGTCGTCGCCGTGTGGGTCGTGGATGCCTGGGTCCAGGCGCTGACCGGCATCGGCCTCGCCGGCCATTCGAACGCGGACCGGCTCTCCGGCATCTTCGGCAGCGATAATCTCAAGCTCGGCCCGGCGCTTGCGGCGTGCGCGCCCTTCCTGCTGTGGGCGGCCCGCGAGCGCTGGGGTCGCTCGGGCCTGGTCGGGGCGTACCTCGTGGCGCTCGGCCCCGTGCTGCTCTCCGGGTCCCGCGCATCGTGGCTCTGCTACGGGCTGGTCGGGCTCGCTTTCCTCTGGCGTGAAGCCGGCAACCTCAAGCGCTTCCTCGCGGCGTGTGCGGCGGCGGGTGTCGTCCTGGTCCTGGCCGGGCTGCTGGCCTGGCAGGTTTCGCCGCGCTTCCGCGAGCGCATCGCCCACACCCTGCCGGCCCTGAGCGGCACGGCACAGGGCATGGATAGCGCACTGACCGGTCGCCTCGATATCTGGCGCACCTCGTTGCGCCTGTACGCCGCACATCCGGTGAACGGTGTCGGCGTGCGCGGTTTCCGCGTGGCGTACCCGACGTATGCGGCGCCGGGTGATCACTTCCTCACGCTCGAGAAGTGCGGCGATGGCGAAGGTGCGTGCCATGCGCACCAGGTGGTGCTCGAGGTGGCGACCGAAACCGGCACGCTGGGCCTGCTGGCCTGGCTTGCGGCGAGCGTGCTCGCGCTGCGCGCCTGGTGGCGCGCCGGTGCGGCCGCGCGTGCGCGGGCATTCCCGCCCGCCGTGGCCCTCGCATCGATCCTGTTCCCGCTGAATACGCACATGGCGTTTTACTCGGCGTGGTGGGGCCTGCTCGCCGCGTGGCTGTTCGCGGTGGCCTGCGCCGCGCTGTATGCCGACCTGCCTGACGCGGAGCCGCCGCATGCCAGGTGAGCGGCTCTCTGTCGTCGTCACCACGTACAACAACGCCGACACGATCGGTGCCTGCCTCGCTTCGGTCGCCTTCGCCGACGACATCGTCGTGCTGGATTCCGGTTCCACCGATGACACCCGCGACATCGCGGAGCGCGCCGGCGCGCGGGTGCACGTGCAGCCGTTCGCCGGTTACAGCGCGCAGAAGCAGGCAGCCATCGACCTGGCCGCGCACCGCTGGGTGCTGCTGCTGGATTCGGACGAGAGCGTGCCGGCCGAGGCCGCGGCACGCATCCGCGATGCGCTGGTTGCGCCCGACGTCGCGGGCTTCGAACTGCTCCGGCGCGAGTGGGTGTTCTGGCGCTGGCAGCCCGATCGCGCAAGGCTCAACCACTACGTGCGCCTGTTCGATCGCAAGCACGCGCGCATGAGTGGGCACGAAGTGCACGAAAGCGTCGTGGTTGACGGTCCGGTACACCGGCTGGCGGCGATCCTCGACCACCACGGCGAGCGCGACATCGAGGGTCGCGTCGACAAGGCCAACCGCTATTCCTCGCTGCAGGTACGCGACCGGCATACGCGCGAGCCGCGTGCGCTGCGCCTGCGGATGGTGGTCTACCCGACGGTCGCCTTCGCGCGCTACTACTTCCTGCGCGGGCACTGGCGTGGTGGGTGGGCAGGCTTCATCGCCGCCCGCGTGCACGCGTTCTACGCGTTCCTCAAGTACGCCAAGCTCTACGAACGGCGCATCTCACGCGGCGGCGGCAAGCGGCGGGCGGTGGAAGCCGAACGGCTGCACGATTAGCTCGCACGCCTCGTGGCGTAGCGCTTCACGGCGGCGGAACTCGCTGCGGCGCTTGCTCTCCACCTCCGACTCCAGGCGCAGCGGATCCCGCGGCGGCAGCCGGTAGAAGCCCGCATCGACCGCTTCGCCACCCGCTTCCAGCCAGAACGCGTCGTAGTCGGCCTTGACCTTGTTCGCGATGCCGGCGAAAACGTGGCGCCCGTTGCCCACGCCCAGCACTTCGTCGATGCCGTAGGCCGTGGCGATCGCGCGGACCATCGACAGCAGCAGGTTCTTCGGGCGCAGGCCATGGCACTGCTTCGTCAGCTCGCGGACCGCCTCGCGGCCCGCGTTGTTGGCGGCACCCTGCAGGCAGCCGATGACGATGGTGCGGCCACCGTTGATGATGGAGAACTGCGCATACGAAAGCTGCAACCCCGTGGCATCCGTGAGCGAGAGGCTCAGCTCACCCTCGCGCCCACGGCGGATCGGCGCCTTGAGCAGCAGCGAGAGTTCGCTGCCATCGCGGAGGGTCAGCTTGCCGGCGAGCACCTGGCGCTCGCGGTAGAGCATGTGGAACATCTCGCGGGGGAAGTGGGCCAGGGCGAACTCGTAATGCGCGCGCACGGCGGCGAGGCGTTGCTCCGGGCTCCACGCCTTGCTGATGTAGCGGTGCTGGTAGCGCTCGATCAGCACCGCGTCCGATTCGGTGATGCCTGCCATCGCGGGCGATTCGAGGAAGGCGAGCCATGCATCGTGTTCGCGCCAGCGCTTCAGCGAGCGGCCACAGTAGGTCAGCACGGCGCCGATCGCGTGCGAGCGCGTGCTGTGCCAGCCGGCGCGGCCGTGCAGCGAGCGCACGAAGCGGAAGAGCGATTGCATGGGAAGGTCCGTCTCGATGGGAATGACGGACGTTCTACGCTGTGAAATTTTCAGCTGACTTTCGTGAGAACGAACGATTTAGCCATCGTTGCCGCGTAGAAAGTTTCGGGAAAGCCCGGCGAAAGCATCGCGCGCAAGCGCGCTCCCACAAGGGTATCCGCAGCCCTGTGGGAGCGCGCTTGCGCGCGATGCCTTCAATAGATCTTCGGCTCGCCCGGCGGCCGCGTCTTGAAACGCTTGTGCACCCACAGGTACTGCTCCGGCGCCTCGCGCACCATCGCCTCGATCTCGCCATTCACCCGCTCGGTATCGAGCGCCGCATCCTTCGACGGGAAATCCGCCATCGGTTCGCCCAGGCGCATCACGTACCCGGAATCATCCGGCAGGCGGCGGTGGTAAAACGGGATGACCACGGCGTTCGACATGCGCGCGAGGTGGTGCGTCGCAGTGATGGTCGCCGCGCGCACGCCGAAGAATCGCGCGAACACATTGTCCTTGCTGCGCATGTCCTGGTCGGGTGCGTACCACAGCGTCCCGCCGGCCTTCAGGTACTTCACCGTGCCGCGGATGTCATCCTTCTCGAACATGGCCGCCGCGTAGTGCAGGCGCGAGCGCAACACGGCGAACTCGAACACATCCGAATCCATGCGCCGGTACATGCCGGCGATGCGGATGCGCTGCGACACCAGCCGCGCGCATAGCTCGAGATGGGAGAAGTGGCCGCCGACGAGGAGCACGCCGCGGCCCGCCGCGCGCGCCGCCTCCAGGTGCTCGAGCCCCTCGATGGTGACCGGTACGTTCGCGATCGCCTTGTCGGAACCCATCCAGCCGAGCGCGAACTCCGCGAGCATCATGCCGACGTCGCACAGGTTGGCGCGCACGAGCGCCTTCTGTTCATCGGGAGAAAGCTCCGGGAAGCACAGCGCGATGTTCGTGGCCGCGATGCGCCGGCGCTCCTTGTTCAGGAGCAGGGCCAGGCGGCCGGCGGTGCGGCCCAGGCCCATGAGCCAGCGGAACGGCAGGTGCGCGATGAGCCAGATCACGCCCACGCCCAGCCAGGCCGCCCAGTTGCGGGGCGCCAGCAGCGAGCGGGTAAGGGTGGGGCGGGGCATTCCGGGCATGGCCGGCCATTGTAGCGGACTGGGGCGGCTATACTGCCCGGCCAACCCTCCACCCCGGGGATAGCGTGTTCCTGCGCCTGCTCTACAACCTGGCCATGTACCTGTTCACGCCGCTGGTCATGCTCCGGCTCATGGCGCGTGGCATGCGCTACGGGGATTACCACGTGCGCTGGCGCGAACGGTTCGGCCGGTTCAGGGAGCCACGCCTGACAGGGTGCCTGTGGGTGCATGCCGTCTCGGTCGGCGAGGTCAACGCCGCGGAGCCCCTCGTGAAGGCCCTGATGGAGGCCTACCCGCGCGCGCCCATGCTGGTGACCACGGTGACCCCGACCGGCTCCGAGCGCGTGCGCCAGCTGTTCGGCGATACCGTGCACAGCGTGTACCTGCCCTACGACCTGCCATTCGCGGTGAAGCGCTTCCTGCGCAGCGTGCGGCCGCGGCTGGCGGTGATCGTGGAAACCGAGATCTGGCCCAACCTGTATTTCGCCTGCCGCCGGCACGGCATCCCGTTGCTGATCGCCAACGCGCGCCTCTCGGAGCGCTCGCTCCGTGGGTACGCGCGGATGAGCTCGCTGGTGCGCCGCGCGCTTCGTTGCGTGAGCCATATCGCCGCCCAGTCGCGCACCGATGCGGCGCGTTACCGCCTGCTCGGCGCGGAACCCAGCCAGCTCACCGTGTGCGGCAACCTCAAGTTCGATATGCCGGTGCCCGATGCGGCGCTCGATGCCGGCAAGGCCATGCGTGAAGCGTGGGGCAGCGGGCGCCCGGTGTGGATCGCCGCGAGCACGCACGAAGGCGAGGAGATGTGCGTCTTCGAGGCGCATACCGAGGTCATGCGGCGCCTGCCCGATGCGCTGCTGCTGATCGCGCCGCGCCATCCTGAGCGCTTCAAGGCGGTCGAGGCTTCCGTCCGCAGCCTGGGTTTCAATGTCGCCACGCGCAGTGCCGACGGCATGCCGGGCACTGCGACGCAATGCTTCGTCATCGATTCCATGGGCGAGCTGCTGCGCTTCTTCGCGGCATCCGACGTGGCGTTCGTCGGTGGCAGCCTGGTCTCCATCGGCGGCCACAACGTGCTCGAGCCCGCGGCGTTGGGCAAGCCGGTGCTGGTCGGCCCGTACACCTACAACTTCGAAGAGATCACCCAGGCGCTGCTCGACGAACACGGCGGCCAGCGCGTGCAGGACGGTACCGAACTGGGCAGCGAAGTGCTCGCGCTGTTGCGCGACGAAGCGCGCCGCACGGCCATGGGCCACGCGGCGCGCCAGGTCTTCGAGAGCGAACGCGGTTCCGTCGGCAAGGTGATGAAGCTGGTGGATCACCTGCTTCAGGAGTAAGCCGTCGGTCCCTTGTGGGAGCGCGCTTGCGCGCGATGGAGGGTTCGGCAAGCACCCATCGCGTGCAAGCACGCTCCCACAGCGCGCTGGTTACATCGCCGGGGCGCAGGCCAGGTGGGCGGTGACGCTGTACATGCCGTCACGCTGCAGTTCCTTCGACATACCGATGCCCAGCTGCTCCACGTGCTCGCCGCGCGTCGCGCAGTGGGCCACGGCCTTGTTGCGCACGGCCAGGTACGCGGCGCGCTGGCTGCCGGTCGCCGATACGGTGAGGCGCGGCGCGCTGATCACGCTTGCCGCCGGCAGCGCGTCGTCAAACACGATGCCTTCGCCGCGCGCGGCGGGCTGGTCGGTGCGGCATGTGGCGTAGGCTTCCTGCCGCGTGCCGTAGGTCAGGCCGATGATTGCCGTGGTAGCGCCCGCGTGGAACTCGGTCATGTAACCACCACGGTTATCGCATTCATTCACGGCCTTCGCCCACGCTTCCTTGCGTGCGTTGTCGCGGTTGAAGTCGCCGTCGTAGGCCATCGTGTGGTAGCGGATACCGCTGATCGTTTCAGCCTGGATGGTGCTGTCGCGGGCGATGGCCGGTGCGGTGGCGAGGGTGAGGGCCACGGCGGTGAGGAGGGTCTTCATGGGATGTCCTTATCGATGAGGGGTTGGGTACGAGATCAGCGGTGCTGGCGGCAGGTGGCATTGGCGACGACGAAGTGCATGCCTTGCGCCGCGCCCCAGCCTTCGAGGAACTGGAAGTTCAGCGTATCGATGTAGCCGCCATCGAGGTCGCACTGGCCGAGGACCTCCTTGCGGACTTCGAAGTAGGTCTTTTCCTTGTCGTGACCACTCTGCTTTACGGTGATGGGATAAGCGGCATACGGGTCGGTTTCCGCGTGAGCCGCCGTGGAAGCCGCGAGCAGGGCGGCAACAGCTAGCAGGGAGCGTCCGTTCATGGGTCGTCCTTGATGAGCCCCACATGGGGCAGAAGCATGATGGACGCGTTTCGCTGGGGGTGGCATCCGGCAATGCCTACAAGGGTTGTACGTATCGGCGCAGCTCGCTGTGCGCATCCGCCTACACACACCGGCACTTGTCTGACAGCCAAAAAAAACGGCCCCGTAGGGCCGTCTTTGTCTTCGCGAACGTGCTGCTTTTACTGGAGCAGCGAGTTCACCGCTTCCAGGTCCTTCACGTCCACCGTGCCGGCGGTCTGCTTCAGCAGCAGCTTGTCGAGCACGAACTGGTGGCGGGCCTGCGAGTAGTCGCTCAGCGCCGAGGTCAGGTTCTGCTGCGCGATCAGCACGTCGACGATCGTGCGGGTGCCGACCTCGAAGCCTGCCTGCGTCGCATCGCGTGCGCTTTCGGCGGATTCCACGGCGGCCTTGGTCGCCTCGACCTTGCTGATGCCGGCGACGACCGAGCGATAGTAGTTCAGCGTGTCACGGACGACCTGGCGGCGGGTGGATTCCAGCGAATCCTGCGCCGCGTCGCGCTGGTAGATGCTCTGGCGAACGCGCGACTGGGTGGCGCCGCCCGAGAAGATCGGCACGTTCAGCGTGAGGCCCACCGAGGTCGCACCACGGCCATTGGCCGAGGTGAGGCTCGAACCCGCCGTGCCGGCGCCCGCGTTCTGGTTCCACGCGGTGCTCTTGCTGTAACCCAGCGTCGCGTCGATCGTCGGCAGGTGGCCGGCGCGCGCCGACGAGATGCTGTGCTCGGCGGAGTCGACGTTGTACTGGGCGGCGATGATCGTCGGGCTGGTCTTCACCGCTTCGGCGACCCATGCCTGGGCGTCGTTCGGCGAGGGCGGATCCATCGGCAGCTGCTCGCGCAGCTTCTTCAGGTTGTCGGCCGGCTGGCCCGTGATCTGGGTCAGCGCTTCACGCGAATCGGCCAGCGTGTTTTCCGCGGTGATCACCTGGGCCACGGCGGTGTCGTGCTGGGCCTTGGCGTCCTGCACGTCGGTGATGGCCGACAGGCCCACGTCGAAGCGCTGCTGCGCCTGCTCGAGCTGGCGGGCGAGCGCCTGCTCGTTGGCCTTCTGGAAGGTCAGGGCGTCGTCGTTGGTCAGGACCTGGAAATAGGCCGTCGCCACGCGCGTCGAGAGCTGCTGGAGCGCCGCGTCGTACGTCGCGTTCTGGGAGTCCGCCGAGGAACGGGCGGCCTTCAGGTCGGCGTACTTGCTGAAGTCGACGACGCTCTGGCTCACCGTGGCGCCCACGTCGCGGGTGCGGGTGTGGCCAATATCGCCGGAGAAACCGACGACGGTGCGGCCATCGGCGCCATAGATCGGCTCACGGGTCGGACCGTTCGGGTCGCTCTGGTTCAGGCTGAGCTGCGCGCTGACCTGCGGCAGCAGCAGCGCGCGGGCCTGCGTCACGCTCTCACCGGTTGCGAGGCGAGTGGAATCGGCCTGCGACAGCACCGGGTCGTTCGCCCGGGCCTGGCGGTAAGCATCGAGCAGGTCTTCGGCATGGCTCGCGAAGGGAGCCGCTGCCAGGGCCAGCGCAACGGTGAGTAGCTTCAAGCGCATGGGTTCGCCTCGTGGGTGATGGGGGATCTTTTGAAGGTCAGAGCACGAAGCGCTTCACCGGCGCGGCATGCGCCAGGTAGGGAAGGTCCGTTTCGAACAACGATTCCTCGCGGTAGCGGCCCTCACCTTCGTGGGTGAGCAACACCGCCGTCTGCGCCGGCGAATCGCCGCGCACCACGAACATCCGGCCGCCCGGCTTCAGCCAGCGGACGAACTTCTCCGGAACGGCGTGCACCGCACCCGTGACCACGACGACGTCGAAAACGCCGGCCGGGGTGTAGCCGTTGACGGCCTCGGCCACTTCCAGGGTGGCGTTGGCCACGCCGGCGGCGGAAAGGCGCTGCTTCGCGGCCTCCACGAAATCGGCGTGCATGTCGATGCTGGTGACCTTGCCGGCCAGGTTGGCCAGGCAGGCGGTCAGGTAGCCCGAGCCGGTGCCGATTTCCAGGACCTCGTCGGTCTTGTTCAGCGCCACGGCCTGGAGGACCCGGCCCTCGATCACCGGCTTCATCATGACTTCGTCATGGCCCAGCGGGAGGTTCAGGTCGGCAAAGGCGACATTGCGGTGGGCCGGGGCCACGAAATCCTCGCGGCGGATGGTCTTGAGCGTGTCGAGTACCGAGTACTCGAGCACTTCCCAGGGGCGGACCTGGTTCTCGACCATGTTCAGGCGGGCCTGCTCGAAATTCATCGCCATGGTGTTCAATCCCGTACGAAAAGCTGAAAAAAGATGCGGAAGGATAACGGGTTACAGGCCGCTTCCTCCGATATGCAAAGGCTGCGGTCCCGGTGCTTCCCGGCTAAGTGCCGGAAGTCACCGGGCGGGGCTGACGGAAGTCACCCCCCTCGCTGGCCCCACGCCGGCTGAATGGCCGGTACGTGGGGGTTGCTGGCAACCATGGAGACCGCACGCGGGCGGCCCCACCTATTCTAAGGTAGGACGGCGGTTCCGCTCCTGTTCCGACCTGCTGTCGCGGCAAAAAGATGCGCGCCATGCTGGAAATAACTAAACCGCTGCGTATAATAAAGTCATAATTTTTGTTTGTGAAGGTGCAGCCATGAACGCCAGCCCGAAAATGAAGACGCAGGGCCCGGGGCGTCCGAAAGACATGGAGAAGCGCGCGGCCATCCTCGATGCCGCCAAGGCGCTCTTCACCCAGGGCGGTTTCGCCGGTACCAGCATGGATGCCGTCGCGGCATCGGCGGGTGTGTCCAAGCTCACCGTTTACAGCCACTTCGGCGACAAGGACAACCTCTTCCGCGAGGTCATCCGCGCCCACGTGCAGGAGCGCCTGCCCGATGACCTGTTCGATTTCAGCGCCGGCGGCGATATCCGCGCCACGCTGACCAACATCGCCAGCCGCCATGCGGCCATGGAAACCAATACGGAATCCGTCGGCACGTTCCGCGCCATCCTTTCCGATTGCCAGGCCGGCGGTAACCCGCGTTTCGGCCGGCTGGTCTGGGAAGAGGGCCCGGTGCGCATGCACAAGCTCATGAGCCGCCTGCTGGGCGATGCCGTCGAGCGCGGGCAGCTCGAGATCGCCGATGTCAGCCGCGCCACCACCCAGATCCTGGCCCTGCTCAAGGGCGACCTGCTCATCCGCCGCCTGTTCGGCTGCGAGGATTGCGCGGTGCAGTTCGCCGAAGAGGTGAACAACAACGCCCTCGCCGCGGTGGATATGTTCATGCGCGCCTACGCGCCCCGCGCGTAATCCTCGCGTTCCTCCCCGCTTCGTGCTTGAATCGGCCCCGAAGCGGGGGTGCCGGCGCGTTGCGCAGGCTGAGAGAGTCCCTTTGAACCTGATCCGGTCAGTACCGGCGTAGGAAGCTTTGTCCACGGGAGCGGTGCGCGTGTGCGCGCCGCCGGTCCGTGGCGGCGCGTCCGCTTCTCCCTCCCCGCCGAGTCGAGAAGCCGATGAACGCCATATCCCCTGAGCTCGCCCGCGCCACCCGCGACCTGTCCGCCTCCGTCACCACCCCGTTGCCCGGTTCCCGCAAGGTCCACGTGACCGGCAGCCGGCCGGATATCCGCGTGCCCATGCGCGAGATCGCGCTGGCGCAGACGCCCACCCTGTTCGGTGGCGAAGCGAACCCGCCCGTGGTGGTGTACGACACCTCCGGCCCGTACACCGACCCGGACCACACGGTGGACCTGGTCGCCGGCCTGCCGCCCCTCCGCGCCGCGTGGATCGAAGGGCGGGGCGACGTCGTCAGGCTCGACGGGTTGAGCTCCACCTTCGGCCGGGCGCGCGCCGGCGATACCCGGCTGGACGCCATCCGCTTCCCGGCACCCCGGGCACCCCTGCGCGCCATCCGCGGCGCCAACGTCACCCAGATGCACTACGCACGCCGCGGCATCGTCACGCCCGAGATGGAATTCATCGCCCTGCGCGAGAACCTGCAGGCGGAATTCATCCGCGACGAAGTGGCCCGGGGCCGCGCGATCATCCCCGCGAACATCAACCACCCCGAGGCCGAGCCCATGATCATCGGCCGGCACTTCCTCACCAAGGTCAACGCGAACATCGGCAACAGCGCGGTGAGCTCCGGCATCGCCGAGGAAGTGGAGAAGCTGGTGTGGGCGACGCGCTGGGGCGCCGACACCATCATGGATCTGTCCACGGGCAAGCACATCCACGAGACCCGCGAATGGATCCTGCGCAATTCGCCCGTGCCGGTGGGTACCGTGCCGATCTACCAGGCGCTGGAAAAAGTAGGCGGCGTAGCCGAGGAGCTCACCTGGGAAATCTTCCGCGACACGCTGGTCGAACAGGCCGAACAGGGCGTGGACTACTTCACCATCCACGCTGGCGTTCTGCTGCGCTACGTGCCGCTCACCGCGGGCCGCGTCACCGGCATCGTGTCGCGCGGCGGCTCCATCATGGCCAAGTGGTGCCTGTCGCATCACCGCGAGAATTTCCTCTATACGCATTTCGAGGAGATCTGCGACATCATGAAGGCCTACGACGTGGCCTTCAGCCTGGGCGACGGCCTGCGCCCGGGCTCGATCGCCGATGCGAACGATGCGGCGCAGTTCGGTGAACTGGACACGCTGGGAGAACTCACCAAGGTAGCGTGGAAGCACGAGGTGCAATGCATGGTGGAAGGCCCCGGCCATGTCCCGATGCACCTGATCCGCGAGAACATGGATCGCCAGCTGGCCGTGTGCCACGAGGCGCCGTTCTACACGCTGGGCCCGCTCACCACTGATATCGCGCCCGGCTACGACCACATCACCAGTGCGATCGGCGCTGCGATGATCGGCTGGTTCGGCACCGCCATGCTCTGCTATGTGACGCCGAAGGAGCACCTCGGCCTGCCCGATCGCCAGGACGTGCGCGATGGCATGATCGCCTACAAGATCGCCGCCCACGCCGCCGACCTGGCGAAGGGCCATCCGGGCGCACAGCTGCGCGACAACGCGCTGTCGAAGGCACGGTTTGAGTTCCGCTGGGAGGACCAGTTCAACCTGGGCCTGGACCCGGAAAAGGCGCGCGCCATGCACGATGAGACGCTGCCGAAGGACGCGCACAAGAGCGCGCACTTCTGCTCCATGTGCGGGCCGAAGTTCTGCTCGATGAAGATCACCCAGGATGTGCGTGATTACGCGGCGGGGATGGATGCCAAGGCTGCGGAGTTCCGGGAGCAGGGGGGTGAGGTTTATAGCAGGGCTTGAGGCACCGACATCGCGCGCAAGCGCGCTCCCACAGGGCGCTCCCACAGTCTGGGGCTGTTGTGGGAGCGCGCTTGCGCGCGATGGGGGTGCGTCGCATTTGGCCGCCTTCACCCGGTTTTTTCAGGGCCGGACCTAACGTCGGGGGCCTACCCAACTCCCGTCCCCTGGAGCACAGGCAATGGCCAGCGCAAAACCCTTCGTCACCGATATTGAGAACATCCGTAAGCGCGCCCGCGAGCATATCGACAACGGGGCCGTCACCGCCGGCTACAAGGCGGACCGTGAAACGGTCATCAAACTGCTCAACGAAGCGCTGGCCACCGAGATCGTCTGCGTGCTCCGCTACAAGTACCACTACTACATGGCGCCGGGCATCCATTCGCAGAGCGTCAAGGCGGAGTTCCTGGAACACGCCACCCAGGAACAGGAGCATGCCGACCGTATCGCCGAGCGCATCACCCAGCTCGACGGCACGCCCAATTTCAACCCGGAAGGCCTGCTTTCCCGCAGCCATGCGGATTACGTGGAAGGCGCGGACCTGATCGACATGATCAAGGAAGACCTCGTCGCCGAACGTATCGCGATCGATAGCTACCGCGAGATCGTGACCTACATCGGCGACGACGATCCGACCACGCGGCGGATCATGGAGGACATCCTAGCGCAGGAGGAAGAACATGCCGAGGACATGGCCACGCTGCTCGAGAACCTGGGGAAGAAGGGCGAGCCCGCGGCACCCTCGAGGCACTGATTAGGTAAGCTGGGGGCATCGCTCGCCACCGAGAAGGATCATCATGAACGCGACCGCCGCCCCTTCGCCTGCCCCGCGCAGGCGCCGCCGCCCGCTCAGCCTGGCGATCGCCCTGCCGATCGCCTTGCTGATCCTGCTGGTGCTGTTCTTCATGTGGTGGTGGGACAAGGAGCCGGAGCAGTTCGATCCGGTGCAGGTCACCACCGCGCACATGAAGGAGATCGGCCGCCCCATGAGCACGGGCGCGGTCACCACGTACACGCTGATCAAGTCGGTCGATACCCTTACCGACAAGCGCGGTGGGTACCTGAGCAACGACAAGCTTCCGCCCGGTTCGATCATGGACAACATGCCGAACTGGGAATTTGGTTCGCTGACCGCCTCGCGCGATCTCGTCCGCGCGCTGCGCAACGATTTCAGCCGCTCGCAGACGCAATCCACCGAGGACAAGGCCCTCGGCGAGGCCGATCCGCTGCTCAACAGCCCGAACGATCGCTGGCTCTTCCCCAGCTCGGAATCGCAGTACGGCAAGGCGGTGGATGATCTGAACGACTACCTCGGCCGCCTGAGCGATGCCGAGGATGGCAACGCGCATTTCTACGCGCGTGCCGACAACCTGGCGGATTACCTGCAGACGGTCTCTGCCCGGCTTGGTTCGCTGTCGCAGCGGCTTTCGGCGAGCGTGGGCCAGCTCAAGGTGGATGCGGCGCCCAATGCGGATGTCGCCGCGAACGCGGGGCCGGCCAAGGCCGTCTACGTGAAGACGCCCTGGAACAAGATCGACGACAACTTCTACGAGGCACGCGGCTATACGTGGACGCTGCTTGAGCAGCTCAAGGCGATCCGCCATGACTTCGCACCGATCCTGCGTAGCAAGAACGCGGATGCGAGCCTGCAGCAGGTGATCCGTGAGCTCGAGGAGTCGCAGAAGTCGCTCGGCAGCCCGGTGGTCCTGAACGGCTCACCGTTTGGCTTCTTCGCCAACCATTCGCTGGTGATGGCGAACTACATCTCCCGCGCCAACGCGGCGATCATCGACCTGCGCGGCCTGCTGGGCCGCGGCTAACAAAAAGCCCGCCATTCGGCGGGCTTTTCTTAAGCGTTGTGGGAGCGGGGGGGGGGGGGCGGGGGGGGGGGGCGGGCGCCCCCCCCCCCCCCCCCCCCCCCCCCCCAACCGGGGGGCCGGGCCCCGGGGGGGTTTTTGGGGGGGGTATGGTGGGGGGTGGCCCCCCCCCAGAGGG
>NZ_JBVJMK010000034.1:0-15680 GCF_055584245.1 Luteibacter sp. NPDC104163 | reverse complement strand
CCATAAAAAAAAAAAATCTCCGGGGGGGTTCTGAAAACCGCCCCGTATTTTTTTTGGGGTTTGGGGGGGGGGGGGGGGGGGGGGGGGGGGGGGGGTGGGGTCCCCCCCCCCCCCCCCCCCCCCCCCCCCCCCCCCCCACGGCGCGCTCCCACAAGATGGCAAGACCCGAAAGGGTGAATCAGGCGGCGGTGCCGCCGACGGTCATCGCATCGACGCGCAGCGTCGGCTGGCCTACGCCTACCGGCACGCTCTGGCCATCCTTGCCGCATACGCCCACGCCTTCGTCCAGCGCGAGGTCGTTGCCGATCATCGAGACGCGCGTCAGCACCTCCGGACCGGCGCCGACCAGCGTGGCGCCCTTCACCGGCCGGGTGATCTTCCCGTCTTCAATGAGGTAAGCCTCGCTCGCCGAGAAGACGAACTTGCCGTTGGTGATATCGACCTGGCCACCGCCGAAGTTCACCGCGTACAGGCCCTTCTTGACCGAGCGGATGATTTCCTCGGGCTCGCGGTTGCCCGCCAGCATGTACGTGTTGGTCATGCGCGGCATCGGCAGCTGCGCGAACGATTCGCGGCGGCCGTTGCCGGTGGACTTCACGCCCATCAGGCGCGCGTTGAGCTTGTCCTGCATGTAACCCTTGAGGATGCCGTTCTCGATAAGCGTGGTGCACTCGGTCGGCGTGCCTTCGTCATCGATGCTCAGCGAGCCACGGCGGCCCGGCAGCGTGCCGTCGTCCACCACGGTGACACCCTCGGCCGCCACGCGCTGGCCGATGCGGCCCGCGAATGCCGAGCTGCCCTTGCGGTTGAAATCGCCCTCGAGGCCGTGGCCGATCGCCTCGTGCAGCAACACGCCGGGCCAGCCGGGGCCGAGCACGACGGTCATGGTGCCTGCGGGGGCATCGACCGCCTCGAGGTTGACGAGCGCCTGGCGCACGGCTTCCTCGGCGAAGGCGTGCGCCCGCCCGTTCTCGAGCAGCTCGCGGTAGCCATAGCGACCGCCACCACCGGAGTGGCCCGCCTCGCGGCGGCTGCCCTGCTCGGCGATGACCTGGACATTCAGGCGCACCAGCGGCCGCACGTCGGCCGCCAGCGTGCCATCGGAGCCGGCCACGAGGATCGTATCCATGGTGGCCGCGAGGCTCACCACCACCTGCTTGACGCGCGGGTCGCGCGAGCGGGCATAGGCGTCGACCTCGCGCAGCAGCGCGATCTTTTCTTCGTTCGGCAGGCTTTCCACCGGGTCGATCGCGGGATACAGCCTGCGGCCGGTCGCGATGGCCAGCGGCTTGCCCGCGCCGGCGCCGCCCTGGGCGATGGCGCGCGCGGCACGCGAGGCCTCGAGCAGCTGCGGCAGCACGATTTCATCGGAATACGAGAAGCCGGTTTTCTCACCGGAGATGGCGCGGACGCCCACGCCCTGCTCGATCGAGTGGCTGCCATCCTTCACGATGCCCTCTTCCAGCACCCAGGATTCGCTGCGCGAATGCTGGAAGTACAGGTCCGCCGCATCGATGGAGGGCCCCATCAGCTGGGAGAACACGCGGTCGAGGTCGGAAGAAGCGAGGCCGCCCGGGGTAAGCAGGCGCCGTTCGGCGAGGGTGATCAGGGAGTCCATCAAGGCTGCCGGTCTGGGAACGTGGATGAGGCCAACATGGGGCCTGGGGCGCCCAGCTTAAACCCCGGCGCCCCGGCTGGCGAATTGGTAGGATGCCCGCGCAACCCAAGGGAAAGGAAAATCGATGAGCCAGGGGAAGAAGCGGGCATTCGCCCGCCGTGTCGCGACGGCGCCCGCGCGCCGGGCCGAGGTCGTGGTCGATGAAACGGTCGACCTGCTCCACCGCAGCGGTGAGCTGAAGCCGGGCAAGGCCATGGTGAGCACGGCCATCGCCCTGTCGCTCGCCATCCTCTCGCTGCTGGCCGTGGTCGCGTTCCACTTCCCCGAGTACCTGACCACGCCGGACCTGCGCCACAAGTACTCGGTGGACGTGCTGCGCCAGCTCCTGCTGGGTGGCCTGCTGGTCGCGGGCGGGCTTTCGCTGGCCAACGTCATCCTGGGGCGCCAGCGCAACCTGAACATCGGCGCCTTCGTCCTGGTCATCGCGGCGGTCGCCCTTGGCGGCAATCGCGTGCCGGTCGGCGCGTTCCCCGACCACACGCCATACATCGGCCTCGACTGGTTCATCCTCGACCTGCTTGGCTCCACGCTGATCTTCGTGGTGCTGGAGAAGCTCTTCCCCCTCTACAAGGGCCAGTCGCTGTTCCGCTTCGAGTGGCAGACGGACATGAAGCACTTCGCGGTGAACCACTTCATCGTGGGCCTCGCGCTGCTGATCGTGAACTTCCTCATCCACCACGCGTTCGGCTGGCTGGTGAACAGCGACTTCCAGCGCATGGTGGCGTCGATCTGGTTCGTGCCGCAGCTATTGCTGTGCATCCTGGTGGCCGACATGGCCCAGTACTGGACGCACCGCGCGTACCACGAGGTGCCGTTCCTCTGGCGCTTCCACGCCGTGCACCACAGCGTGAAGACGATGGACTGGCTGGCCGGTTCGCGCCAGCACATGCTGGAGCTGATCTTTACCCGCGTCTGCGTGCTCGCGCCGCTGTACGTCCTGGGCTTCAGCGAAGCGGTGATGAATGCCTACATCATCGTCGTGGGCTTCCAGGCCGTGTTCAACCACGCCAACGTGCACCTGCCGTGGGGCCCGCTGCGCTACGTGATCGTCACGCCGGATTTCCATCACTGGCACCACGCGTCGGATGACGAGGCGATCGACAAGAACTACGCCGCCCACTACGCCTTCCTCGACTACCTGTTCGGCACCGCGGTGAAATCGAAGAAGACGTTCCCGGAAAAATACGGCGTGGTCGGCGACTACATGCCCGACGGCTTCGTGAAGCAGCAGATGTTTCCCTTCAGCAAGACCAAGACCTGACGAAACCTGTGGGAGCGTGCTGTGGGAGCGTGCTTGCACGCGATGGGTGCTTGCGGCACCGTCCATCGCGCGCAAGCGCGCTCCCACAAGCTCACTTCGCAGGCGGCGTCGCCGTGGACGGCAGGCCCTTGTCGATCGGGGTGAAGACGGGTTTATCCCAGCTGCCGGTGACGTGGTAGCGCTTACGGGCAGCCTGGTTGAGGCCGTGGCCTAGCAGGCCTTGCACGGCGAAGCCGGCGGCGGCGCCGACGGGGCCGCCGGCGAGCGCGCCGACCACCGGCAGGCTGTTGCCGACGTGCGGCACGACCAGCACTTCCTGGTCGTAGTCGCGGGCCTTGAGCCCCGCGCGGCCCGAGATCGAGATCTCCGCCGCGGGGGCCTTGATCTTCAGGTCCTGCGTGCTCGCGTTGCCATTCGCGAAAGTGAAGTTGCCGGTGATCGAATCGAAGCCGAAGCCCTTGCCGAGCACGTCGCCGAAATCGAGCGCCATGCGTCGCGGCAGTTCGGTGATCGATACCAGACCGAACAAGCGACCGACGCCCGGCTGCACTTCGAGGATGCGGCCGTTGGCGACGTTGATCTTCAGCGTGCCATCCATGTTCGCCAGCGCCAGCGCGGAAGGACCCCCCGGCCACGTCGCATCCAGGCGCGCCTCGGTGCGCCCGCCCGACATGATGCCGGCGAAACCGAGCGCATCCAGCATGCGTGCGACGTCTTCGGAGACAAAATCCATCGCGAGGTGCGTGCGGCTCTTCTTCTCATCGCCGTTCCAGTCGCCCGTCGCGGTGATCTGCACGTTCTTCGATTGCGCACGTAGCTGGTCGACGTGCAGGCCTTCGTCCGTCGGCCAGGTTTCCAGGCGTGCTTCACCCAGCCGCGCCTTGCCCAGGCGCATGTCGCTGACCTGCAGGTGCAGCGGCGGCAGGCTGGACGGGGCGACACCGGCTTCGTTCGTATCGGTGGGCTTCTTGCCGTTCGCGTCCTTCGCCTCTTCAGCGTGGGCGACCGTCACCGCCGCGGTGGCGGCCTGCCCTGCCGCGGCACGGCCCTTCTTTGCGGCGTCGGCGCTGTCATCCGCCGAGGGCCAGTACAGGCGATCCATGCGCGCGGTGATGCCGCGACGGCGCAGATCGTCGTTTGGCACCGTCATGGCGCCGGCCATGCCATCGCTGTCGACGCGCAGGCTGAGTTCGCGCGACCCCGGTCGCGCCACGATGTGCATGCTGTTGAAGTGCTGGCCGAACACCTCGGCATCGTCCGTGCTGATGTCGAGCCCGGTGAGCCCCGGGCCGGTCGAACCGGTGGACAGGCCGACGACATACTGGACCCAGCCGGAGACATCGAGCTTCGCGGCGTGGCCGCTGAACAGGTAACCCTGTGCCGGCATGACCGCAGGCGGCGTGGTGCCAAGATTGAACGCGGCGGCGATGGGCGTGTTGGTCTTGCTGTTCGCCAGGCGCAGCTGGCCGCGCACGATATCGCCCAGCGCGATATCGAGACGCGCACCGTCGATCGGCAGGCCGAGGCGCACCGACAACGGCAGCGCCTGCGTGGGCGGCTTTTTCACCGGCGTCGGCATCAGCATCTCCACGCCGCGCAGATCGGAATCGACGCTGAGCAGCTGGCTGAGCTCGCCCTTATCGCCCATGCGCGTCAGGTCGAAGCCGACACGGAAGTTGCCGCGACCCTTGGCGATATCGCTCAACCATTTGAGGTCCGGATAGTCGGCGACCATCTCCTCCATGGTGAACGCGCCGCTGACCGCCGCCGTGAGTGCCTTGCCGGGATCGCCCGTGCCGCTGGCGATCGCAAGATCGACATCCGCGGGCTGGCCGTGGAACTGGGCCTTGAGGCCTTTTGCCGTGAAACCGGTGCCGTTGAAGCTCATCGGCCCGCTGATCTTGTCGAGGCGCAGCTTCCACGCGTCGGCGACGAGGTCGGCATCCTTGATCGTCGCCCTGCCCTCAAGCGTGAAGTCCTTCGCGTCCTTCAACGGCATGAGCAGGTTGAAGCCGAACTCACCGGTGCCGCCGAGCTTCATCTGGTCGATGGCTTCGCGGCTGCTACTGGCGATCGGGCTGTTCTTGATGAAATCGAGGAAGCTGTTGCCCGTGCCCGCCCCGCTGATGCGCAGGTCGAGCACGCCGTCGGCGAAGTCGGGAATCGCGGCCGTCGCCGAGCTGACTGCCGTGCCCAGCGAGTGGCCGTCGCTGGCTTCGATGAACATGCCGTTGTCGATAAAGCTGGCAACAGCGGTGACGCCCTCGGCCCTCGGCCAGCCCGTGCCGTAGTCCAACACCAGGTCGTCGATGAGCGCGCGCGCTTCGAAGCGTCCTTCCTGGTTTTTGAACGGGAACTCGCGCAGGTTGCCGCGGATCATCGCCGAGCCACCCGCGATGTGGCCGGAAACGAGGCCGCGGTTCAACCAGTTCTGCGCGCTCTCCGACATCGAATGGATCGGCCAGAACAGCTTCGCGGCCGGCACCTCGCCTTCGCCGAGCGCCACGTACATGTCGATGAACGGCCCGCTGTCGCCAGGCGGCAGGACCAGTTCGCCGCGCGCCTGGCCGCCGTAGCCTTCGCCGCGGAAATCGAGCGCATCGATGCCGATGTGCCAGCCCGCGTCATCGTTGAACACGGCGACATCGCCGCCGAACGCCGACATCGCGAAGGGTTTGCGGAAGATGCCCGTGGCGTCGATGGTCGTGGCCTGCCGGGGCAGGCTGAGCACGATCGCTTCATCATCACCGAATACCTGGCCGCTGAGCGACGACAGCCCCGGCAGCTTGCCGCTGGCATCGATGCCCAGGCCGGAGAACGAGGCATGCGCGAAACGCAGGCCGTCGGCCGAGTTCCAGTCGGCGCGCACATCATCGAAGCGGCCCCGCGGCCGGCCTTCGCCCAGCCAGCGGGCCAGCGCCGGCGAAACCTGCGGCAGCAGCCCGGCCCAGGGCAGCAGCGGTGCGAGTTCCAGCTTGCGCGCGACGACGGTGCCTTCGCTGATGTCACCGCGCGTCCGCAGGACGATCGCGGCGTCGCCGCCATCCCGACCCGCCCAGTCGATGCGCTGGCCGCCGGCGAAGCGATGCAGATCGATGATGCCGTGCAGGCCCGCGGTGCGCACCGTGCGCGCCGGGCTCCGCACCGCCAGGTTGTCCAGGTCGATGCTAGATGTCGCGCGCACGACGTGTGCGTCGCGCCAGTCCAGCCAGGTCTCGAAGCGGCCCTTGCCGCCGGCGAGCGCGTAGCCGCCCGCCTCGAAATCACCTGTGAGCGCGGCGAAGTCCACGTTCGCGCCTTTCACGTAGACCCTGCCGCTGGAGCCATCCGCCGCGAAACGCCCCGCCGCCGAGAGCAGGCCGCTGGCATTTTCGCGACGCAGGCTGCCGCCGACGCGCACGACCTGGCCTTGCAGGCTGAGGCGCAACTGGTCGGCGATCAGGCCGAACTGGTGGTTCGTCGTCTCGTCGGCGATATCGATGTGGGTATTGGTGAGCCACAGGTCGATCGACATGTTGCCGAACGAGACCTTCTGCGTGGTGCCACCCGACGCGAAGCCATCGATGCTCCAGCGCCCGTCGGGCGCGCGGCGCAGGCCGAGGCGCAGGTCCTGCAGGCGCAGGTTGATCAGGTGCCGCGAGGGCAGCACCAGGCCACCGAAGTCGAGCTTCACCGCGGCCTGCGGCAAGCGCAGAGGCGGAGATCCTGGCTCGCCGCCAATGGTGACGTCGCGCATGACGAACAGCGGCCCGGTCGGCCGCCAGAACCCCTCGAGCGACGCGAACTGCACCGGCTTGCGAACCTTCTCGCTGAGCATCGCCGCCACGCGCGCGGGATAACGCGCCGCCAGCGGCAGCAACAGCTGGCCGAGCGCCATGACGATCGCCAGGGCGACCAGCACGGTCGCCACCAGGCCCAACACGAAGAACCGCAGGCGTCGTGCGCGATGGCGCCAGGACGGCGTCACCGGCCCATCCGTTGGCGACGCTCGCGTTTAAAGCAAGACGACATCGAACTGTTCCTGCGAGTAATGCTCTTCCGCCTGGAAGCGGATGCTCTTGGCGATGAATTCTTCCAGCTCGGCCACCGCCGCGGATTCCTCCTCGAGGATACGGCCGACGACCTTCGGACTTGCCATCACCAGCAGCTTTTGCGCGTTGAACTGACGTACGGCGCGGGTGATCTCGCGGAAGATCTCGTAGATCACCGTCTCCGCCGTCTTCAGCGTGCCGCGCCCGCTGCATGCCGGGCACGGTTCGCACAGCTGGCGTTCCAGGCTCTCGGTCGTGCGCTTGCGGGTCATCTCCACCAGGCCCAGCGCGGACATCGGGTACACCGTGGTCTTCGCGTGGTCGCGTGAAAGTCCCTTCTCGAGCATGCGGATCACCTGGCGCTTGTGCTCGTCATCCACCATGTCGATGAAATCGATGATGACGATGCCGCCGAGGTTGCGCAGGCGCAACTGGCGCGCGGCGGCCTGCGCCGCCTCCAGGTTGGTGCGGTAAACCGTTTCCTCGAGGTTGCGGCTGCCGAGGTAGCCGCCGGTGTTCACATCGACGGTGGTCATGGCTTCGGTCTGGTCAACGATCAGGTAGCCACCCGACTTCAGCGGTACCTCCTTGCGCAGCGCCCGCTGGATCTCATCCTCCACCCCATACAGGTCGAAGATGGGCCGCTCGCCCGAATAGTGTTCCACGCGGTCGGACAGCACCGGCATGAACTTCTGCACGAATTTGACGGTTTTCTCGTAGGTCTCGCGTGAATCCACGCGAACCTTCTCGATCCCGTCGTTCAGCGAATCGCGCAGCGAACGGAGCGGTAGCGAGAGTTCTTCGTAAACACGCTCGCCGACCTTTGCCTTCGCAATGTTTTCCTGCACCACGCGCCAGACCTTGCCGAGGTAGGTCACGTCGAACGCCAGCGATTCCTCGGACTGCCCTTCCGCGTTGGTGCGGACGATGTAGCCAAGGTGCGGCTCGCCGATAAGCGGGGTGATGATGTCCTTCAGGCGCTGCCGCTCGGCTTCTTCCTCGATGCGCACCGAGACGCCAAGCGTGCGCGAGTGCGGAAGCAGTACGAGGTAGCGCGAAGGGATCGAAAGATGGGTGGACAGCCGGGCGCCCTTGCTGCCGATCGGATCCTTGACCACCTGGACCACGATTTCCTGGCCCTCGTGGACAAGTTCGCTGATCGGCGGCACGGGGCCGTGGCCGTTCGACTTGCCGCCCTCGGGCGCATCGGTGGCCGGCAGCTGCGGACGCACGATATCCGAGGCGTGCAGGAACGCGGCACGCTCGAGGCCGATCTCGACAAAGACCGCCTGCATGCCGGGCATGACGCGCTGGACGCGCCCCTTGTAGACATTCCCCACGTAGCCGCGCTTGGAAGCGCGCTCCACGTGTACCTCCTGGAGCATGCCGTTTTCGACGATCGCCACCCGCGTCTCACGCGGCGTGACATTGATCAGGATTTCCTCGCTCACCGGCGCCCCTTTTCCTTAAGCCATCGCGCTTTATAGCTGCGCGGCAGCAACATGTCACTGACCCCGCAAGAGCTGCGAAGTTTCGTAGAGCGGCAGGCCCATGACGCCAGAGTAGCTGCCGGAGAGATGTTCGATGAAGGCCGCGGCGCGGCCCTGGATGGCATAGGCGCCCGCCTTGCCCATGCACTCGCCCGTGGCGACGTAGGCGGCGATGGCGGCCTCGTCCAGCGTGGCGAAACGCACGGTGGAAACCGAGGTGGCGCAACGTTCGCCGCCCGCCCCGACCAGCCACACGACGGATACGACGCGGTGCTCGCGCCCCGAGAGCCGGCGAAGCATGGCGGCGGCATCCGCGGCGTCGCGCGGCTTGCCGAATACTTCGTCGCTAAGGATTACCTCAGTATCCGCGCCCAGCACGCGGGCATCCGTTTCACCGGCGACGCGCACCAGGCCAGCGCGGGCCTTATCCCGCGCCACCCGGCTGACATAGGCCTCGGGAGCCTCGCCGGGCTGGCGTTGCTCCTCGACCTCGACATCCAGCGTGCGGTGGGCTTCGCCCAGCTGATCGAGCAGTTCGCGCCGGCGCGGGGATTGCGAAGCCAGGTAAAGCACGGGCGGTCCTTCAGGCGCGGTGGTAGGGGTGGCCGGCGACCAGGGTGGTGGCCCGGTAGAGCTGCTCGGCGAGCACCAGGCGCACCAGCATGTGCGGCAGGGTAAGCGGGCCAAGTGACCAGCGCTGGTCGGCACGCGCCAGCACATCGGGCGCGTGGCCGTCGGGACCTCCGATCAGGAAGGCGATGTCACGGCCACCCATCCGCCATTGCTCAAGCTGCCCACCCAGCTCCTCGCTGGACCACAGCTTGCCGCGGCCATCGAGGGCGACCACGTGGATATCGCGGGGGAGCGCGGCCAGGATGGCGGCGCCCTCGTCCACGATGGCACGGGCGTCATCGCGGCCCTTGCCGCGAACGCCTGGTTTGATCTCGACGAGGTCCAGCGGCAGCTCGTGGGAGAGCCGCTTGCGGTATTCGGCGAAGCCTTCCGCCACCCAGGCGGGCATGCGTTCGCCGACCGCGATAAGGCGCGCCTTCACGGCGCGCTCAGTCGTTGGCGGCGGATTCGGGGGCGTCGTCGCCCACCGTCCACAGGCGCTCCAGGCCGTAGAACTCGCGGATGCGCGGCAGCATGACGTGGACGATGATGTCGCCCAGGTCGACCAGCACCCATTCAGCTTCGGTCTGGCCTTCGACGCCGAGCGGCATCACGCCCGCTTCCTTCGCGAACTTCACCACCTCATCGGCGATGGACTTCACGTGGCGGGCGGAGGTGCCGGAGGCGACGAACAGGATGTCGGCGATGGAGGTCTTGCCGCGGACGTCGATTTCGCGGACGTCCTTGGCCTTGAGGTCTTCCAGGGCGGCGATCACGCGCTTGCGGAGAAGCTCATTGCTGGCGGCGGTCTTGGCCTTGCGGGATGCAGTCGAACTCAAGATACGGAAACCTCATGCGGCGGGATGCCGGGGTGGTGGCAGTATACCCCCGCCCGGCACCGGCTGCGTCAAGCCTGTTCACGAACTGTGGGAGCGCGCTTGCGCGCGATGTGGGTGTCCTACAGGCCCAATGCCCGGTAGGGCTGGAGAAGGGCCGGATCCGTGAAACAGCCCTCGGGCATGAGGTAGCGCGGTTCGCCGCCGCCGGCGAAGGCCTCGCGGATCGCTGTGGCCGCGATGTCGAGGGGTGTGATGTCGATGCCGACCACGCTTCCGACCGGGCCGTGGATCCGCGTTGCGCGGCGCGGCGCCACGAAGGTTTCCAGCTCGACCGGCAACGGGTGCGCCCCACCGGGACGCGTCAGCACGCCGATATGCGCCAGGGCGAACAGGTCCTGCCAGAGATGCCAGGAAGCCAGGCCGGCGAACGCGTCGGCGCCCACGAGCAGGACCAGCGGCCGTTCCGCGCCGATCTCGGCCCGCAGCGATGCCAGTGTGTCCACCGTATAGGACGGCCCATCCCGATCCAGTTCGCGCGTATCCATGGTGAGGCGATCCTGCCCGGCCAGCGCGGCGCGCAGCAGGGCGACGCGACCCGCGGCATCGGCGATCGGCGGCGGCCGGTGCGGCGGGGTGCGCGCTGGCACCATGCGCACCTCGGCATCCAGCGCCTCGGCCGCTTCCCAGGCCGCGCGGAGGTGTCCGTTGTGCACCGGATCGAAGGTGCCGCCGAGGATGGCGAGGGGACGCGGATGGTTCATGCGAAGGCGGCGGCCGCGCGCGGCTCGGCGATGGCGGCGATGAGCCGCTCGGCCTCGAGCCAGGGATCGCCCTGCTCGCGGCCCTTGGCCATGCGGTCGATCCGCGCGGCACGGGCCAGGCAGGCCATCCAGTGCTCGCGCGGCGCACGGCGCAATGCCTTGCGGAACAGCTGTTCGCGCGCCGGCCAGAGCCGCTCGGCCTTGGCCTGCGCGGAGAAGTCGCGCGCATTCGCGAGGCGCAGCGCGAGCTGCAGCTGGTTGACCAGCCAGCCCATCAGGGCGATGAGTTCATCCCCCTCGGCGCGCAGGCCGGCGAGGATGCGCAGGGCGCGCCCGCCGTCGCCGGCAAAAGCGGCGTCGGTGAGCTTGAATGCGTCAAAACGGGCGCTATCGGCCACCAGGCCCTCGAGCGTGGCGGCATCCAGGCGGCGGTCGCCGGCCAGTACCACCAGCTTGTCGATTTCCTGGGCGGCGGCGAGCAGGTTGCCTTCCACCCGCTCGGCCAGCATGGCGATCGCGTCCGGCGTCGCCTGCAGCCCGCGCGAGGCGAGCCGCTGGCCGATCCACTGGCCCCACTCGTTCGGGCGCGGCGCGTTGAAGACGACCTGGATCCCGCCCTGGTCCACGCTTTTCGTCCACGCGGCCTCGTGCTTGGTACTCCATTCCGTCGCGGAGATCAGCAGCGTGGTATCGGGCGGCGGATCGTTCACGAACGCGGTGATCGCCGCCCCGCCTTCCTTGCCCGCCCGGCCACCGGCCAGGCGCAGGTCGAGGAGGCGCTGCGTGGCGAACAGCGAAAGGCCCGCCGAGGAACGGGCCAGGTCGTCCCAGTCGAAGCGGCTGTCGGCCTCGAGCACTTCGCGCTCGGTATAACCGAGGCGACGGGCCATGGCGCGCAACGCGTCGGCCGCCTCGAGGACCAGCAGTTCCTCACCCACCAGCAGGTACACCGGCGCCATGCGGTCACCGGCGAGGTGCTTGTGCCAGAGGGCGGGCTGCATCGGCACCGCGTCCGCCCCTTACTGCGCGGACGGCGCCGGGGCCGGCTCGGCTACCGGCGGATGGTTACGCGCCGCCTGCAGGCGGAACAGGATCGACTGGACCATGTCGCCGATGAGGCTGCGCTGCAGTTCTTCCGTCTGCGCCGCTGTACCGATCGAGTTGGTGGCGTCGTAGCTGAACTCGCGCGACATATCGACCGACTGCGGCGCGACCAGCACGGTGCCGTCCGGCGCCTTCGCGTTGAAGTCGACGTGGTAGCGCACGGCGTATTCGGTGACGCGCGCCGTGCCGCTCACGGTGAGCGAGTCGGTACGGAACGTATTCGAGGTCACGGCCAGTTCGGCGACACCCGGGCCCGGCTTGTCGACCACGGTGGCGTTCGAGTTCTCGATCGCACGGGTCAGTTCACGCTCGAGACGCCCGCCGCCGACGACGGTCAGGTGAACCTTGTCCATGCCCTGGGGCAAGGCGGCCGACTGGCGCAGGTGGAACCCGCAGGCGCCCAGCAGGGCGGTGGCGGCGACGACCAGGGCGACACGGGTAACGTTCGGGCTCATGGTTATCCTGCGACGATGTTGACGATCTTGCCGGGCACGACGATCACCTTGCGCACGGTAAGGCCTTCCAGCTGCGCGGCCACCACCGGCAGCGCGCGGGCCTGGGCCTCGGCCTCATCCTTCGAGGCGCTGGCCGGCAGGTCGATGGTAGCGCGAAGCTTGCCATTCACCTGCACCGCGTAGGTCAGCGAATCGCGGACGAGGGCCGTGGGGTCCACCGCCGGCCAGCCGGCGTCTTCCACCAGGGCCTCGCCGTGGCCCAGCGCCTGCCACAGGGCATGCGAAACGTGCGGTGTGAACGGGTTGATCAGCTGGACGACTGCCGTGAAGGCTTCCTGGCGGAGGGCCACGCCTTCCTCGCTTGCGTCATCGAACTTGTTCAGCGCGTTGAGCAGCTCCATCAGCGCGGCGATGGCCGTGTTGAAGGACTGGCGGCGGCCGATATCGTCGGTGACCTTCTGGATGGTCTCGTGCAGCTGGCGGCGCAGCGTCTTGCGCGCAGCCTCGCCGGCCGGGTTCGCACCCTGCCCCTTGCCACCTTCGGCGTGGGTGGTCACGTCGCGCCACAGGCGGCGCAGGAAGCGGGCCATGCCTTCCACGCCCGCCTCGTTCCACTCCAGCGACTGGTCGGGCGGCGCGGCGAACATGGAGAACAGGCGCACGGTGTCGGCGCCGTACTTCTGGATCATGGCCTGCGGATCGACACCGTTGTTCTTCGACTTGGCCATCTTCTCGATGCCGCCGATTTCCACCGGCTTGCCATCCGAACGCAGGGTGGCGCCGGTGATACGGGCGCGCTCGTCGCGCTGCACGTCCACGTCGGCCGGGTTGAACCAGGTGAACGAGCCGTCGGCTTCCTTGCGGAAGTAGGTTTCGGCGATGACCATGCCCTGGCACAGCAGGTTGGTGGCCGGCTCGTCGCTGGACACCAGGCCTTCGTCGCGCATGAGCTTGTGATAGAAGCGGAAGTACAGCAGGTGCAGGATCGCGTGCTCGATGCCGCCGATGTACTGGTCGACCGGCGTCCAGTATTTCGCGCGCTCATCCACCTGCGCGTTCGCGCCGGGGCTGGTGTAGCGGGCGTAGTACCAGCTCGATTCCATGAAGGTATCGAACGTGTCGGTCTCGCGCTCGGCCGGGCCACCGCAGTTCGGGCACGTGGTCTTGCGCCATTCCGGGTCGGCCTTGATCGGCGACTGCACGCCGGAGAACTCGACGTCCTCGGGCAGGATGACCGGCAGCTGGTCTTCCGGCACCGGCACCGCATCGCACTGCGGGCAGTAGATCACCGGGATGGGGCAACCCCAGTAGCGCTGGCGGCTGACGCCCCAGTCGCGGATGCGCCAGTTCACCCGGCGCTCGCCACGGCCGGCGGCCTCGAGCTTCGCCGCGATGGCGTCGAACGCCGCGTCGAAATCCAGGCCATCGAATTCGCCCGAGTTCACGAGGTAACCGTGCTCGGTGTAGGCACCCGCTTCCTGGATGCCGGTTTCAAACGACTTCACCGTCTCCACCGCGGCCGAGGTCGCGTAGGCATCGGTGCTGCCGCCTTCCAACGCGTGCTGGGTGGCATCGGTGCCCTCGCCCTTCGCGAGATCGCGGTCGATTTCCGCCAGCGCATCGACCACGCCCTGGTCGACCACCACCATCTTGATCGGTAGCGAATACTTCTGGGCGAACTCCCAGTCGCGCTGGTCGTGGCCGGGCACGGCCATGACGGCGCCGGTGCCGTAGCCCATCAGCACGAAGTTGGCGACCCACACCGGCACCTTTTCGCCGGTGATCGGGTGGATGGCGTCCACGCCGGTGTAGTAGCCGCGCTTTTCCTGCGTCTCCAGCTCGGCCTCGGAGACGCCGCCGGCCTTGCAGGATTCAATGAATTCGGCGAGACCGGGGTTGCCCACGGCCGCCTGCGTGGCGATCGGGTGTTCCGCGGCGACGGCCACGTAGGACACGCCCAGCAGGGTGTCGGGGCGCGTGGTGAACACCTTCAGCGGCTCGGCCTGGCCTTCGACGTCGAAGGTGATTTCCAGGCCCTGCGAGCGGCCCAGCCAGTTGCGCTGCATGGTCTTCACCGCATCGGGCCAGCCCGGCAGCGTGTCCAGGCCGTCGAGCAGCTCCTGCGCATAGGCGGTGATCTTGAGGAACCACTGCGGGATCTCGCGCTTCTCGACGACGGCACCGGAGCGCCAGCCGCGGCCATCGATGACCTGCTCGTTGGCGAGCACGGTCTGGTCGACCGGATCCCAGTTGACGACGCTGTTCTTGCGGTACACCAGCCCCTTTTTCATGAGGCGGGTGAACATCTGCTGCTCCCACTGGTAGTACTCGGGGCGGCAGGTGGTGACTTCGCGGGTCCAGTCGTAGGCGAAACCCATGCGCTTGAGCTGCTCGCGCATGTGTTCGATGTTCTTGTAGGTCCACTTGGCCGGCGCGGTCTTGTTCTTGATCGCGGCGTTCTCGGCGGGCAGGCCGAAGGCGTCCCAGCCCATGGGCTGGAGGACGTTCTTGCCCTGCTGGCGCTGGAAGCGGCTGATGACGTCGCCGATGGTGTAGTTGCGGACGTGGCCCATGTGGAGGGCGCCCGACGGGTACGGGAGCATCGAGAGGCAGTAGTACTTGGGCTTGCCGGTGTCTTCGGTGACTTCGAAGGCACGGGTGTCGCTCCAGTAGCGCTGGGCGGCGGTTTCTACGGCGTCGGGGGCGTAACCGCCCTGCTCGCGCGTGGCCTGGTCGTTGCTGTCCTGCATGGTGTCTGGTACCGGATGGGGGCGCGGGTGGCCGCCTGTTGAAAACACGGCGGTCAATCGCGGGAGACTATCCCACGGGGGTATGGGGGGCAACCTTGGCGGCCCTGGCGCTTTGATTTTGCTTGGATTCGAGACGGCTCGCCTTCGGCTTCGCGGGGGGTGCTCGGCTTCGCCATCGCGCTAGCGCTCGGACGTTTCTGGAAAGAGCCCTTGGCGCCCACCCTCGCTGCTCAGACAGGTCCTCGTCGTTCGAAAAGGAGTGCCCCTCCGGGGCAAATGTACTTATTGCCCTACGGGCGCGAACCGGCAGCCGTGCGGGGGCTTTTCTACGAGACGTCCCTGTCTCGTAGAAAAGGGCCGGCCATCCATGGCCGACCCCCTGCGGGCCATTTCCCGCCCGACTGCCTCGCCTGCGGAACTCGCCTCGAGGGTGGGCGCCAAGGACTCTCGGACGCGGTGGGGTTGGGTGGTGGGAGAGCCGAGGCCGCTTCGATGGCGGGGCACGGCTTCATCGCCCTGTAGGTCATCGCGCGCAAGCGCGCTCCCACAAGGCCATTGCGACCTCGGTGGCAGTCGCCTGTGGGAGCGCGCTTGCGCGCGATGGCCCCACGCCCTGCGCAGATCTCCTGTAGGAGCGCGCTTGCGCGCGACATCTTTCGCGAAAGCGCCACAGGACCATCTCGATCGAGGCGAAAGCTG
>NZ_JBVJMK010000033.1:0-17538 GCF_055584245.1 Luteibacter sp. NPDC104163 | reverse complement strand
GTCGCGGGCCCGGCCGGCCCTCCCCCCCCCCCCCCCGCCCACACACACAACAACTAAAAACCACCAAAAACTCGGTGGGGCGGGGGGGGGGGGGGGGGGGTGGGCGCCCCCCCCCCCCCCGGCCCCCCCCCCCCCCCCCCACGACAGCCTGAAGTCCCACCCCGATGCGACGGGGCAAAAAAAGCCGGCTTTCGCCGGCCTTCTTTTTTACTGCTGCGTCTGCGGGTCGTACGCGCCGCTGGAGGCTTCCTTACCCTTCATGCGATCGGGCAGGTCGGCCTTGTGCGGGGTGTCTTCCAGCTGGCGGGCTTCGCTTTCCACGGCGTTCAGGCGGACCAGTTCGCCCTTCTTGTCGTAGTACACGGCAAAGCCGTAATCCAGGGCCATGCGGGCCATGAAGCCGAGATGGTTGTCGCGGATCTTCGAGTCGTCGCTCGGCAGCAGGAGGACGGTCTTCGGCAGCTTGCCGGTGTCCTTCAGGTACGCGAAGTGGCTGCCGGCATCGGTGGCCGAGAGCACGGCGCCGTCGAGGGTCTCGAACTGGCCGCTCTTGTAAGCCTTGAGCGTGTAGTCGAACTTGCCCTGCTCAGAGGAGGTGGCGATCGTGTCGCTCTTGGACACGCCACGGTGGCAACCGGCAAGCACCAGCATGCTGGCGAGGAACAGCGCGCCGGCGATGCGGGCCATCAGGGTGGGAACTCGGGTCATGCGTGTCTCCGTGGATCGTTGGTACGGGCGGAAAAGGCGAGTCTACCGCGCCCGGGTGTCGGGCGCGGGTGCGACTGTGAAGGCGTTCAGGTGCTCGGCAGGGTGACGCCGCGCTGGCCCTGGTACTTGCCGCCGCGGTCGGCGTACGAGACCTCGCAGACCTCGTCCGATTCCAGGAACAGCATCTGGGCCACGCCCTCGTTGGCGTAGATTTTCGCGGGCAGCGGCGTGGTGTTCGAGAACTCCAGCGTCACGTGGCCCTCCCACTCCGGCTCGAGCGGGGTCACGTTCACGATGATGCCGCAGCGGGCATAAGTGCTCTTGCCCAGGCAGATGGTCAGTACGTTGCGCGGGATGCGGAAGTACTCCACCGTGCGGGCCAGGGCGAACGAATTGGGCGGAATGATGCAGACGTCGGACTTGATGTCGACGAAGCTGCCCTTGTCGAAGGCCTTCGGATCCACGATGGTCGAGTTGATGTTGGTGAACACCTTGAACTCGTCGGCGCAGCGGACATCGTAGCCATAGCTCGAGGTGCCGTAGGACACCAGGCGGTGGCCGTCGCGCTCTTTCACCTGGCCGGGGGCGTACGGCTCGATCATGCCGTGCTGCTCGGCCATGCGGCGGATCCACTTGTCGGACTTGATGCTCACTCACGGTCTCCCTGGTCGAAGCGGGAAAGGATATCAGGTGTTCTGGATCACGATCTTGGGGAACGAGATCGCCTTGTTCTTCGCCTGCAGCGAAAGCTTCGCCGCCGCGGCGCGGGCGATGGCCCGGTAGCGGGCCGCCAGATCGGACTCCGGCATGGCCACGACCGTCGGCTTGCCCTCGTCGGCCTGCTGGCGGATCCGGATATCGAGCGGCAGCTCGCCCAGGAAGGCGATCCCGGCCTCTTCCGCCATGCGGGCGCCGCCGCCGTGGCCAAAGATGTGCTCTTCATGGCCGCAGTTCGTGCAGACGTGGGTGGCCATGTTCTCGATGACGCCCAGGACCGGCACCTCGACCTTGCGGAACATGCCCAGGGCCTTGCGGGCATCCAGGAGCGCGATGTCCTGCGGGGTGGTGACGATGACGGCGCCGGAGACCGGCACCTTCTGCGACAGGGTGAGCTGGATATCGCCCGTGCCCGGCGGCAGGTCGATGATCAGGTAGTCGAGTTCTTCCCAGCGGGTGTCGTTCAACAGCTGCATCAGGGCCTGGGTGACCATGGGGCCACGCCAGATCATCGGGGTGTCTTCCTCGATCAGCACGCCAATGGACATGGCCTGCAGGCCATGGGCGCGCATCGGCTCGATACTCTTGCCATCCGGCGAGACCGGCTTGCCCGACAGGCCGAGCATGCGCTGCTGGCTGGGGCCATAGATGTCGGCATCGAGAAGGCCGACCTTCGCGCCCTCGGCGGCCAGGGCCAGGGCCAGGTTCACCGAGACGGTCGACTTGCCGACGCCGCCCTTGCCCGAGGCCACGGCGATGATGTTCTTCACGCCCGGCATGGGTGCCAGTTGCCCCTGCACCTTATGGGCATGGACGCGCCAGGTCACCGAGGCCGCCGCCGAAGCGATGGCCGGGTCGGCCTGCAGGGCCGTTGTGGCGTCGGCCGCGGCCTGGGCCACATAGCCTTCAGCCGGGTAGCCGAGCTGGATATCGACCGAGACACGGTTGCCATCCACGCCCACGGCGCGCACGGAAGCGCCGAGCGGCTGGCCGGAATGAGGGTCGATGACGCGGTCGAGCAGGCCGCGTACGAGGGTTTCGCTGGCTTCGGACATGGGGGAATGAGGAAAACCTAAGATGAAGCAATTATGGCACGGCGGGCTGGCGCCCCCGGTTGTGGGAGCGCGCTTGCGCGCGATGGGGGGTGCGGCAACGCCATCGCGCGCAAGCGCGCTCCCACAATCCGGGGGGTGGGGGCTACCCGGGCGACGGGCCGGGTGGCGCGTTGCAGCTTGACGTCGTGGCCCGCGTTTCGTCAGGCTCCGGCCGTACCTGACCGTATGGGGAGCCCACGAGCCTATGAAGCACCTGATCCGCACCGCCGCCGCCCTCGCCCTCGCGACGGCCGCCCTCCCCGCCCTGGCCGCGATGGATTCGCCGGTCGGCAAGTGGAAGACCATCGACGACAAGACCCACGAGGTGAAGTCCATCGTCGAGATCACCGAGAACAACGGCCTGCTGGAGGGCAAGGTCCTGCAGGTACTGAAGTCCGACAAGGGCCCGCACCCGGTGTGCGACGAGTGCAGCGGCGACCGCAAGGGCAAGCCCATCGAGGGCATGACCATCATGTGGGGCCTGAAGAAGGACGGCGACGAGTGGTCCGGCGGCCAGATCCTGGACCCGGCCAAGGGCAAGATCTACAAGGTCACCCTCAAGCTCGAAGACGCCGGCAAGAAGCTGGATGTCCACGGCTACATCGGCTTCTCGCTGATCGGCCGCAGCCAGGAATGGGTCCGGGCTGAGTAAGCCGCCCGGCCGATCGCGCGCAAGCGCGCTCCCACAACGGCGAGGCCCGTGGGAGCGTGCTTGCACGCGATGACCTCGCCGCACCGCCACACCCCGCTGCACCGCAGCGCGGCCATGCCATAATCCCCGGTCCTACCGCCGACCGTGAGCATCATGGCCCGCCGCATCCTCGTCACCAACGCCCTCCCCTACGCCAACGGCCCGCTCCACCTGGGCCACATGCTGGGCTACATCGAAGCCGACGTCTGGGCACGTGCGCAGCGCATGCAGGGCAACGAGGTCTGGTACGTCGCTGGCGAAGACGCCCACGGCACGCCGATCATGCTGGCGGCGGAGAAAGTCGGTAAGACGCCCGAGGAATACATCGCCGGCATCCGCGCGAGCCACGAGGCGGACTTCACCGATTTCCACTTCAGCTACGACCAGTACCACACCACGCATTCGCCGGAGAACCAGGAGATCGCGACTGCGATTTACCTGAAGCTGCGCGAGGGCGGCTACATCGCCCGCCGCGACATCCAGCAGTTGTACGACCCCACGCGCGACATGTTCCTGCCCGACCGTTACATCAAGGGCACGTGCCCGGTGTGCGGCACGCCCGACCAGTACGGCGACAACTGCGAGAACTGCGGCGCCACGTATGCGCCGACCGAACTGATCAACCCGTATTCGGTGATGTCCGGCGCCACGCCGGAGCTGCGCGATTCGGAGCACTACTTCTTCGAACTGAGCAAGTTCGAGCAGCTGTTGCGCGACTGGTTCGCGGGCAAGTTCACCGGCGGCAAGCCGACGGCGGATAGCAGTGTCGTCGCCAAGCTCGGCGAGTGGATCGAAGGCGGCCTGCGCGACTGGGATATTTCCCGCGACGCGCCCTACTTCGGCTTCCCGATTCCCGACGCCCCGGGCAAGTTCTTCTATGTCTGGCTCGACGCGCCGGTGGGCTACCTCGCCTCGTTCAAGGCGCTGTGCGAGCGCAAGGGCCTTAACTTCGACGATTTCCTCGGCAAGGACAGCACCGCCGAGATGCACCACTTCATCGGCAAGGACATCATCAATTTCCACGGCCTGTTCTGGCCGGCCATGCTGCACGGCGCGGGCCTGCGCGTGCCGACGGCGCTGCACACCAATGGCTACCTGACGGTGAACGGCGCGAAGATGTCGAAGTCGCGCGGCACGTTCATCCAGGCACGGACCTACCTCGAGTCGGGCCTCGACCCCGAGGCACTGCGTTACTACTTCGCCACGATGCTCGGCCCGACGCCGGTCGACGTGGATCTCGACCTCAAGTCGTTCGAGGAGCGGGTGAACTCGCACCTCGTCGGCAAGTGGGCGAACATCGCCAGCCGTACCGCGGGCTTCGTCAACACGCATTTCGCCGGCAAGCTGGCCGACCGCTTCGATGATGAAGCCGCCGCGCTGTGGCGCGACCTGCTCGCGCAATACGAAGGCATCGAAGCCCTTTACGAAGCCGATGAATACGCGGAAGTCACCCGCCGCTTCGTCGCGATGTCGGATGCCGTCAACGGCTATATCGCCGCGAAGGCGCCGTGGGTCATCGCGAAGGACGAAGCGCGGCGCGAAGAACTGCAGCAGGTCTGCACATTCGCACTCAATGCGTTCCGCCTGCTCTCCGGCCTGCTCAAGCCGATCATCCCGGTGACGGTCGCCGCGGCCGAGGAGTTCCTCGGTGCGCCCATCGCGACCTTCGCCGATGCGCGCCGCGAGCTGTTCGGCCACACCGTCAACGCCTTCACGCCGCTGTTCGGCCGCCTCGATCCGAAGAAGATCGAGGCAATGATCGAATCGTCGAAGGAATCCCTTACCCCCGCCGAACAGGCCCGCGAGGCCGCCAAGGCGGACGCGAAGAAAACCAAGCCCAAAGAAGCCCCGAAAGCCATGACCGACGCCGCACCCGCCACCGACACCGCCACCATTTCGATCGACGATTTCGCGAAGCTCGACCTGCGCATCGGCAAGGTGCTCGCCTGCGAGTTCGTCGAGGGCTCGGACAAGCTGCTGCGCTTCGAACTGGATGCCGGCCCGCTGGGCAAGCGCCAGATCTTCTCGGGCATCCGCGCCGCCTACGGCGAGCCGGAGACGCTGGTGGGCCGCAACGTCGTGTTCATCGCCAACCTGGCCCCGCGCAAGATGCGCTTCGGCCTGTCGGAGGGCATGATCCTCTCCGCGGGTGATGGCGGCGCCGACCTGTTCCTGCTGGATGCCGACCAGGGCGCCGCGCCGGGCGCCACCGTCCGCTAAACCAGCCCCGGCCCAAAGCGCCAGCCATGATGCCAACGCTTGCCGACCGGATCGACGCACTGCTTCCGCAAACCCAGTGCGAGCAGTGCGGGTTCCATGGCTGCCGGCCTTATGCCGAAGCCATTGCCGCCGAGGAAGCGCCGATCAACCGCTGCCCGCCGGGCGGCGCGCTAGGCATCGAACGGCTTGCCACGCTGCTCGGCACCCCGGTGGTGCCGCTGGATACGACGCGCGGGGTTGAAAAGCCGCGCACGCTCGCACGCGTGATCGAAGCCGACTGCATCGGCTGCACCAAGTGCATCCAGGCCTGCCCCGTGGACGCGATCCTGGGCGCGGCGAAGGTGATGCATACGGTCGTGAGCGACCTCTGCACCGGTTGCGAGCTTTGCGTGCCGGCTTGCCCCGTGGACTGCATCACGCTCGACCCCATGCCGCTGGCCCAGGCCGACGACCGCGTCCACGCCGATGCGGCACGCACGCACTTCCAGCGCCGCGAGGCACGCCTCGCACGCGACCGGGCAGAGCGTGAGGAACAGCTTGCCAGCAGCAAGCGCGATGTCGGCGCGCCCGCCGCACGCAACGCCGTGCTCGAGGCACTGGCGCGCGCAAAGGCGAAGAAAAAGGACACGCCGTGAAGAAGGCCGACATCGTCGAGATGTTCACCCGGCTGCGTGAACTGAATCCGCACCCGAAGACCGAACTGGAATATACGACGCCGTTTGAACTGCTGGCGGCCGTGGCGCTTTCGGCGCAGGCGACGGACGTCGGCGTGAACAAGGCCACGCGCAGGCTGTTTCCCGTGGCGAACACGCCGCAGAAGATCCTGAAGCTCGGCCTCGAGAAGCTCAAGACCTACATCAGCACGATCGGCCTGTACAACAACAAGGCGAAGAACCTGATCGCCATGAGCCAGATCCTCGTCGATCAGTACGGCGGCGAGGTACCTGAGTCGCGCGAGGCGCTGGAGTCGCTGCCGGGCGTGG
Organism: Luteibacter sp. NPDC104163; assembly: GCF_055584245.1. Classification (NCBI taxonomy): domain Bacteria; kingdom Pseudomonadati; phylum Pseudomonadota; class Gammaproteobacteria; order Lysobacterales; family Rhodanobacteraceae; genus Luteibacter; species Luteibacter sp. NPDC104163. Next base: position 11,125 of record NZ_JBVJMK010000033.1, on the reverse strand, counting down.
GCCGCAAGACCGCCAATGTCGTGCTCAACACCGCCTTCGGCCAGCCGACGATCGCCGTGGATACGCATATCTTCCGCGTCGCGAACCGCACGGGCCTTGCACCCGGGCCGGACGTACGCAAGGTGGAAGACAAGCTGGAAAAGGTGATCCCGAAGGAGTTCATCCAGGACGCCCACCACTGGCTGATCCTGCATGGGCGTTATGTCTGCAAGGCGCGCAAGCCGGAGTGCCCGACCTGCGCGATTCGCGACCTTTGCGCTTATAAGCAAAAGACCAAGGCGTAACGCACACGCTGCGAAATCCCTGGTGGGAGCGCGCTTGCGCGCGATGGGCGGTGGCGCCGGCACCCATCGCGCGCAAGCGCGCTCCCACAGGACAGCCGGCTATGCGGCCTGGCGTGAACCCTCCACGCGGCGGTTGAGTTCCTGCCAGTCCACGATGAGTTCGCAGCCGCGCTTGGAGGCATTGCGGCCCCATTCGCGCAGCAGCTCCAGCGAGGCCTGGTCCACGTGCATCAGCTGGTCCATCGAGACCTGCAGGCGGGTGTTCGGCGGGACGCCTTCCAGGGTGCGGGCCATGGTCGGCACCTTGAGGAACGTGGCGGAGCCTTCCAGGTGCAGCGTGGCGTGGCCCGGCTCGTCGTGGTGCTTCACGTCCATCTTCAGCTTCGACGAGAGCAGCGCCAGGCGGAAAAGCGACAGGCCGAAGCCGACGATCACACCGGTGAGCAGGTCGGTAGCGACGATGGCGACGGTCGTGGCGACGTACACCGCCGCGGTGCCCTTGCCGTAGGCCGCGAGTTCCTTGATCTGCTTCGGGTTCACCATCTTGATACCGGTGAAGACCAGGATGCCGGCGAGGCACGAGACCGGGGTCATCCGCATCAGCCACGGCAGCAGCATCACGAACGCAAGCAGCCAGGCACCGTGCATGATCGCCGCCATGCGCGTGGCCGAGCCGGCCTGCACATTGGCCGCGCTGCGCACGATCACGCCGGTCATCGGCAGTGCTCCGAGGAAGCCGCAGATCATGTTACCCACGCCCTGGGCGGTCAGCTCGCGGTCGTACTGGGTACGCGCGCCATCGTGCATGCGGTCCACGGCCGCGGCCGAGAGCAGGGTTTCCGCACTGGCGATGAAGGCGAACGTGACGGCGGCGACCAGCAGGCTGCTGTCGAACAGGCCGAACAGGCTACCCATGCTCGGCAGGCTCACCGCCGAGAACAGGTTGGCAGGCACGTCGACGCGCTTGACGTCCAGCGCACCGAACTGCGCGGTGAGCGTCATGGCGATCACGGCCAGCAGCGCGCCGGGCACGAAGCGCAGCTTCGCGGGGCGGAGCTTCTCCCAGCCCAGCATGATGGCGATGGTGCCGCCACCGATCATGAGCGCGGTAAGGCCCTGCCCTTCGCCGGCACCCGTGACGGCTTCGAACGCCGCACCCGGGAGGGCCGCGAAGTTCTCGAGGCCCCGCGCCATGGGGATCGCATCCATCAGCACGTGCGACTGCGACGCGACGATGAGGATGCCGATGCCGGACAACATGCCCGCCACGACGGCGGGCGATGTCATGCGGAACCACACGCCGACCTTGCACAGGCCGGCCACGACCTGGATCAGGCCCGCGAGGAGCACGACGGGGCCAAGGGCGGCCACGCCGTGCTCGCGCACCAGTTCAAAGACCAGGACCGCGAGGCCCGCCGCCGGGCCGCTGACCTGCAGCGGTGAACCGGCGATGGCGCCTACGACGATACCGCCCACGATGCCCGTGATAAGGCCCGCGCTGGGCGGCATGCCCGATGCGATGGCGATACCCATGCACAACGGCAGTGCGACAAGAAAAACGACCACCGAACCTAGGAGGTCGCGGCCAAACAGGCCCTGGGAGAAATAAGTGCGCATGAGGAGCTTCCTTTAAGCGGCGGACGCCACCGCCACCGGCACGGAGAACCGTGCATGCGGCGTCGCGTCCCGAACATCGGCCGGATCCGTCGCGAGCGGACGGAACTGGCCTACCAGCGGATCGAAGGCGGTGATCTCCGTCTTCGCGATGTCGTAGATCCAGCCATGGATGCGCAGGCTGCCGTTCGCCATGGCGGCGGCCACGGCAGGCAGCGTACGCAGGTGCTCCAGCTGGCCCACGACGTTTTCTTCAGTGAGGTAACGCAGGCCTTCCTCGCCCTGGATCGTCGGGCGGTTCTCGGCGACGACATAGCGCGCCACGTCAGCGTGCTTCAGCCACTGCTCGACGGAGGGCTTGCCCTTCAGCGCGGCCGGATTCTGCAACGCCTTCATGGCGCCGCAGTCCGAATGGCCGCAGATCACGATGTGCTGCACCTTCAGCGCGGTGACGGCGTACTCGATGGCGGCGACAACACCGCTGACGTGCTGTGCATAAGGCGGCACGATGTTGCCGACGTTGCGGTAGACGAACAGATCGCCCGGCTGCGCGTTGAACATCAGCTCCGGCATGATCCGCGAATCGGCGCAGGTGATGAACATGGTGTGCGGGGTCTGGCCGGAGGCCAGGCGCGCGAAGGTCTCGCGCTGCTCGCTGGTCATGTCGCGGCGGAACTGGTCGAAGCCCTGGATGAGACGTTCCATGGTGGTTCTCTCTCTTTGCGTGAGGAAGGGGGTTTGCGAGGCGCAAGGGCCCGCTGCGCGGCCTACAAAGGCCGCACGAAATCAGAGGTACACGAAGCTCTTGTGGGAGCGCGCTTGCGCGCGATCACGGCTAACGCAGAGCCAGTGACCCAGTAACGCTCGGCGAAAAGATGTCGCGCGCGGGCGCGCTCCTACAGGGGGTGAGGAGGCTTAGGCGATCGGAGGGCGCAGCTCGAAGCTGTGGTGGTGCGCGTGGGGATCGGGGGTCATCGCGCTGGGGTGCGCGGCGATGCCGCGCGCGACGTGCAACGTGTGCTCACGCGGGACGTCGAAGGTGTCGTCGAGGCTGACGGTGTTGTCCTCGATGGAGGGCATCGCATCGTCGAGGCCGTCGTTCGCGGCGGCATCGTCGAGGGCCAGGATGGCGTGGACGGTGGGATCCGCCGGCGCATCGCACGGCATGGCCTGCACCGACGCACATGCGACGAACAGCGCGAAAAGCACGAAGGATGTGCTGAAGACGCGGCGCATGATTTGGCGGAAGGTGATGACCATGCGGGCGAACCTAGCCAGCGTTTATGACAGTTGCAAGTGGTGCGGCGCGGCGAATTCAGGATTCACGCGCAAAAACGTACGAAAACAAGGCGTGGCGCACATTTACAGCAGCCCGCAAGCCGCCAGACGGGCGGTTTCATTCAGCATTTGGCCGTCTTTATGCCCTGGCGCAGCGTGAGACGATTCGGAGCGAAATCAAAAAAAACGGCGGGCTTGCGCCCGCCGTTTGGTTCATCCGTGAGTGGAACTCCCTTCCGATACCGCTTAGAAGCTCAGCATGCCCCAGACGCCCACTTCGTTCGTCTTGTAGCCATACGGGGCAATGCTCGGGCCGTCCAGCTTGTTGTGCTTGTAGACGAGCGCCAGCTTCAGGTTCTTCAGGATGTCGTAGGAGACACCGGCGTTGTAGTACTTGTCCTTGATCTTTTCCTGGACGTCCGACAGGTTCGTGTACTTGTAGTCCACGTTGTCGTAGCGGGCGAAGACAGCCCACTGGTCAACGAACTTCCAGTCAGCCCACAGCGAGTAGCCGTCGGCCTTGTCCTTCTTGGTGTTGTTAGCCGCACCCGGGCCGGTCGCGCCGCCCACGTACTTCAGGATGTCGTCCCAGTTCTCGGTGTGGAAGTATTCCACGCCGGCGCCCCAGGTCTTGTCACGCCACGCGATGAGCGCGTCGCCACGGGTCGCGGTGCGGGTGTCGGCGCCGTTCTCGACGTCGTTACCGCGCTTGCCGCTGTAACCGCCGATGGCAACGACCATCTGCTCGATCGGCGAGTAGCCGAAGCGACCTTCCGCGTCCACCGACTTCGAGCGGCTCAGGTTGCGGTAGCCGCGACCGTTGACCACGGAGAGCTGGTAGTTGACCGAGTTGTCACCCGTCGTCGCGCCAAGGGCGTGGATACCCCAGTCGGACGAGTTGCCGAACGCGCCAACGCCGCCAGCCGTCGCGGTGCCGCCCGAGCGGCCGCCTTCAAACGAACGGTCGGTGATGGTGTTCTCGACGTAGCGGTAGCCGTACCACTTCTCGACGAACGGGATCCAGGGCATGTCGGCCGCACCGAAGCGCACCGTGAAGAGCGGATCGAACTTGCCCTGCACGTAAGCCTTCTTGACGAACAGGCTGGTGGACGACAGCGACGACTGGTAGCTGAAGTCGGTGGTCAGGTTCGCCGACCAGACGTCGTCGAACTTGTGGTCGACCGTCAGGTAGAAACGCTTGACGTCGAAGCCGGTGCCGTTCGTGGAACCGTGACCGTCCTTCTTCGTGCTCGGACCCGTGACACCCTTCTCCGTGTGATCCTGGTTGGTCACGTCGAAGAACATGGTGCCGCCGATCTTGGTGTTGTCGACGATCTTGTTGAGTGCATCGAGCTTCTTGGCGAGCTCGTCGGCCGGCTTGGCGGAGGCGACCTGCACGTCGTTGACTGCCTTGGCGGTCTCGACCTGGGCGTCAGCCTGCGCTTCCTGCTTGGCCTGCAGGTCGGCGACCTGGGCCTGGAGCGCGGCCAGCTGGGCCTGGAGCTGCTGAAGGGTGGCGGCGTCGACCGTGACGCGAGCCGGCTGCTGCTGCTTGGTGGCAGCCATGGCCGAGAGGCTCGTCACGCCCAGACCGGCAGCAATGGCCACCGTGAGCAACTTGGAACGCATGGGATTTCTCCGCTAGGTATGGAAAGTGTGTGTGTGGACCCCTGTGTCCCCGCTTGAGGTATTTCTGTCCGAAACTTCTCAAGCAGGTCCAACGGCGCGAAGGATGGGCGCTGGGTTTTACGGTTCCATGGTTTTTTTGTGACAAGATGACTACACGAGCACATCGGCTTAACGTCTGGTGCCCGGTCCGGCCGGGGGCTGGTATCCTTCACGGCATGGATACGACGAGTAACAGCACCGCTACGGCCATGGCCGGACGGTTCCGGGGGTTCCTGCCGGTCATCGTGGATGTCGAAACGGGCGGCTTCGATGCCGAACGCGACGCCCTGCTCGAGATCGCCGTCGTGACCATCCGCATGGAGCCCTCGGGGCTCCTGGTGCCCGAGCCGGCCGTTTCGGCGAACGTGGAGCCCTTCCCCGGCGCCAACATCGACCCGCGCTCCCTGGAAGTGACCGGGATCGACCCGGACCATCCGTTCCGCGGCGCCCTGCCCGAGCGGCAGGCGCTGGACCACGTCTTTAATGCGGTGCGCGAGGCGGTAAAGGTCGCCGAGTGCCAGCGGGCGGTCCTGGTCGGCCATAACGCCGCCTTCGACCTCGCCTTCCTTAATGCGGCCGTGCGCCGCGTGGCGCACAAGCGCAACCCGTTCCACCCTTTCAGCTGCTTCGACACCGCCACCCTGGGTGGCCTGGCCTACGGACAGACCGTCCTTAGCAAGGCTGTCATCGCGGCGGGCCTATCCTTCGATACCCGCGAAGCCCATTCCGCCGTCTATGACGCAGAACGTACCGCCGAGCTGTTCTGCAAAATCGTGAACCGCTGGCGCGAACTGGAGCTTTCCGAGGCCGATCGCGTGACGTCGGTCGCAGTTTGAGGCAATTCGTAAGCTTTTGAATATGACAGCAAATCGGCTGCTGTCATAAGGCTGAAACATTCGGCACATTTCATTGCAACACGGCAGGGCTGGAATACGGCCCCGGGCGGGCTTCGCCCGACTCTCATTCAACCGAGGAATCCTCCGTGTTCACACGCAAACTCCGCATCGCCGCCCTGGTGGCTGCTTCGCTGTTCGGCATGGGCGCTGCCCAGGCCACCGACATCACCGGCGCCGGCTCGAGCTTCGTCTACCCCGTTCTTTCCAAGTGGTCGGCGAGCTACAGCGAGACGACCGGTAACAAGATCAACTACCAGTCCGTGGGTTCGGGTGCGGGTATCGCCCAGATCAAGGAAGGCACCATCGATTTCGGCGCCTCCGACGCTCCGATGAGCGCTGAAGACCTCGCCAAGTTCGGCCTGGGCCAGTTCCCCAGCGTCGTCGGCGGCATCGTGCCGGTCGTGAACCTCCAGGGCGTGCAGGCTGGCCAGCTCAAGCTGACCGGCGCCGTCCTCGCCGACATCTACCTCGGCAAGATCGCCCGCTGGAGCGATCCGGCCATCGCCGCGCTGAACCCGGGCCTCAAGATCCCCGACAACAAGATCACCGTCGTCCACCGTTCGGACGGTTCGGGCACCTCGTTCAACTTCACCAACTACCTCTCGAAGGTGAGCCCGGAGTGGGCCTCGAAGGTGAAGTTCGGCACGGCCGTCGAGTGGCCGGCTGGCGTGGGTGGCAAGGGTAACGAAGGCGTCTCGCAGTACGTGCGCCAGATCCCGGGCTCGATCGGTTACGTCGAATACGCCTACGCCAAGAAGAACAGCATCTCGTTCGCGCAGATGCAGAACGCTGCCGGCAAGTGGGTTCAGCCGAACGCTGAGACCTTCGGCGCCGCCGCCGGCACCGCCGACTGGGCTTCGGCCAAGGACTTCAACGTCATCATGACGAACGCCCCGGGCGAGCAGGCGTGGCCGATCACGGCGACGACCTGGATCATCATGTACAAGAAGTCGAAGAACCCGTCGCACTCGAAGGTCGCTTTCGACTTCTTCAAGTACGCGCTCGAAAAGGGCCAGCCGGCTGCCGCGTCGCTCGATTACGTCGCCCTGCCGCAGACCCTGGTGCAGAAGATCGAGGCCTACTGGGCTTCGGACCTCGGCAACAAGTAATAGGTCGTTGCCATCCGGCTGACATCTAAGCCGGTCACGGTAACGCCCAACCGGGGTCGCCGCCTCCACAGGCGGCGACCCTCACGTTTGCACAGGCCCCAGGAAACCGCATTCGCATGCACGCCTCTGTCAGCAACGCCCTTCCCAGCGCCACGCGCGAGGCCGAAGAGGCCCGCAGCGCGAAGGATTCGCGCAACGACCGACTCTTCGGGTGGGTTCTCAAGGCCTGCGCCCTCATCGTCCTCCTGGCCCTCGTGGGCGCCGCCGGTTCCACCCTGTGGCTCGGCTCGGACGCATTCCATACGTTCGGCTTCGGCTTCCTGACCAGCGCCCAGTGGGATCCGAGCAACGACAAGTACGGTGCGCTGGTTCCGGTCATGGGCACCATCGGCACCGCGTTCATCGCGCTGCTGTTCGCCGTGCCGGTCAGCTTTGGCATCGCCCTCTTCCTCACCGAGATCGCCCCGCAGTGGCTGCGCGGTCCGGTCAGCTCCGCCATCGAACTACTCGCCGGCATCCCGTCGATCATCTACGGCATGTGGGGCCTCTTCATCTTCGCCCCGTTCGTGGCCGAGCACATCAAACCCTGGCTGATGAACAACTTCAGCGCCGATCCGCCGGACGGCCAGGTGTCCTGGCTGGTCCAGCATGTGCCGTGGATCGCCAAGTTCTTCGCCAGCGAATACCCGTTCTTCGGCGCTGGCGTGCTCACGGCCGGCCTTGTGCTGGCGGTGATGATCATCCCGTTCATCTCCTCGGTGATGCGCGAAGTGTTCCAGACCGTTCCCACCCGCCTGAAGGAATCGGCCTACGCGCTGGGTTCCAGCACATGGGAAGTGGTGTGGGATATCGTCGTGCCCTACACCCGCACCGCGGTGATCGGCGGCGTGTTCCTCGGCCTGGGCCGCGCGCTCGGCGAGACCATGGCCGTGGCCTTCGTGCTGGGTAACACCTTCAAGTTCTCGCTGTCGTTCCTCGAGACCGGCAGCTCCATCGCCTCGACCATCGCCAACCAGTTCGGCGAGGCCCAGGGCCTGCAGCGCTCGGCGCTGATGGCACTGGCCTTCCTGCTCTTCGTGGTGACCTTCATCGTGCTGCTCATCGCGCGCCTCATGCTCCGCCGCCTGGCCACGAAGGAGGGCAAATAATGTCCGCCTCGCTCTACACCAAGCGCCGCGTCAAGAACATCCTCGCGATGACGCTCAGCCTCGTGGCCACCGCCATCGGCCTGTTCTTCCTCGTCTGGATCCTGTGGGAAACGCTGAGCCAGGGCCTTGCCGGCCTGAAGCCGCAGCTGTTCACCAAGATCACGGCTTACCGCGAGGAAGGCGGCCTGGCCAACGCCATGGTCGGCAGCCTGATCCTCAACATCCTGGGTATCCTGATCGCCACCCCGATCGGCGTGGCCGCGGGCACCTGGCTGGCGGAATACTCGCTGCGCTCGAAGCTCGGCCCCACGATCCGCTTCCTCAACGACATCCTGCTGTCGGCACCGTCGATCGTGCTGGGCCTGTTCGTGTACACGATCGTGGTGCTGCCGTCGAAGTACCTGACCAACGGTGACGTGACCTTCTCGGGGCTCGCCGGCGGTATCGCACTGGCCCTGATCGCCCTGCCCGTCATCGTCCGCACCACGGACGAAATGCTGCGCCTGGTGCCGGGCACGCTGCGCGAAGCCGCGCTCTCGCTGGGCGTGCCGCAGTGGAAGCTGACCCTGCAGATCCTGGTGCGCTCGGCCCGCTCGGGTATCGTCACCGGCATCCTGCTGGCCCTGGCCCGCATCAGCGGCGAAACCGCCCCGCTGCTGTTCACGGCCTTCGGCAACAACTTCATGACGTTCAACCCCCTCGACAAGATGCCGAGCCTGCCGCAGGCCATCTACGAATACACCAAGGATCCCAGCCCCGACATCAATGTCATGGCCTGGGCCGGTGCCTTCGTACTGACCATGTTCGTGCTTGCCCTGAGCCTCATCGCCCGCTTCGCCTTCCGCTCCAAGGTGTCCCATGACTAACATGAACGAAGTCGCCTCCCAGCCTGGCTTCGGCACGTCGCCGCATCATGCGGGCGTCGACCTGGGCCAGGTGCCCGCGAAGATGACCGTGCGCGACCTGAACTTCTATTACGGTGAGTTCCACGCGCTGAAGCACATCGCGCTGGACGTGCCGGAGAAGAAGGTCACCGCCATCATCGGCCCGTCGGGCTGCGGCAAGTCCACGCTGCTGCGCATCTTCAACCGCATCTATGCGATCTACCCGGGCATGCGTGCCGCGGGCGAGATCGTGCTGGATGGCGAGAACATCCTGGACCCGAAGTACTCCATGAACCGCCTGCGCAGCAAGGTCGGCATGGTGTTCCAGAAGCCGGTCCCGTTCCCGATGACCATCTTCGAAAACGTGGCCTACGGCATCCGCCACCACGAAAAGCTGAACCGCTCGACCATGGAAGAGCGCGTGGAGCAGGCCCTGCGCGGCGCCGCGCTGTGGGATGAGGTGAAGGACAAGCTCAAGCAGAGCGCGCTCGGCCTCTCCGGTGGCCAGCAGCAGCGCCTTTGCATCGCCCGCGGTATCGCCCTGAAGCCGGAAGTGCTCCTGCTCGACGAACCGACCTCGGCGCTTGATCCGATCGCCACCAGCCGCATCGAGCAGCTGGTCGAAGAGCTCAAGAAGGACTTTACGATCGTCATCGTTACCCACAACATGCAGCAGGCTGCGCGTTGCTCGGACATGACCGCCTTCATGTACATGGGCGAGCTGATCGAGTTCGACAAGACCGAAAAGATCTTCACGAAGCCGGACAAGAAGCAGACCGAAGACTACATCACCGGCCGTTTCGGCTAAGCCGTCACCACTTTCGAGGCATGCGATGAATACCCCGCACCAGCACATCATCAAGAGCTACGACGACGAGCTGAAGCGCCTGACCGGCGAAATCGTGAAGATGGGCGAGCTCGCCGTCGCGCAGCTCGAGGCCGCGATCGACGTGGTCCAGCGCCGCGACGAGCGCGCTGCCCAGCGCGTGGTCGACAACGACGACGCGATCGACTCGCTCGAGCACGACATCAGCCAGGACGTGGTCCGCCTGCTCGCCCTGCGCGCGCCGATTGCCGGCGACCTTCGCAACGTGTTCGCGGCCCTGCGCATCGCGGCCGATATCGAGCGCATCGGCGATTACGCCGCCAACGTGGCCAAGCGTTCGATCCCGCTCAGCCGTGTGGCACCGATCACCGCCGCTGGCGGCCTGGCCAACCTGGCCGAGCTCGCCGCCGAGCAGCTGCGCAACGTGCTCAAGGCATACGACGAGCAGGATGCGGAAGCCGCCTACGAAGTCTGGAAGTCCGACGCCGACCTGGACGAGGCCTACACGGTCGTGTTCCGCGCCCTCCTCACCTACATGATGGAAGACCCGCGCAACATCACCCCGTGCACCCACCTGCTGTTCATGGCCAAGAACATCGAGCGCATCGGTGACCACGCCACGAACATCGCGGAGAACGTGTGGTTCGTCGTCCACGGCGAACCGCTGGTGGCGCCGCGCACCAAGCGCGACGACACGGCCAGCCCGGACTTCAACGTCAAGTAAAACCGGCCGCTGATGTGGGAGCGCGCTTGCGCGCGATGGGCGTTACGACAAGCCCCATCGCGCGCAAGCGCGCTCCCACAGTCGTTTCCGACTCAGGCCGCGGTGAGCTTCAGGCCGATGATCCCGGCCACGATCAGCCCCACGCACAGCAGCCGCAACGGCTGCGCGGACTCACCGAACAGGATGATGCCGAGCGTCACGGCACCAACGGCACCGATGCCCGTCCAGACCGCATAAGCGGTGCCCAACGGCAGCTTCTTGGTGGCGAATGCCAGCAGGACGATGCTGATAAGCATGGCGCCGCCCGTAAGCACGCTGGGCATGAGCTTCGTGAAGCCCTCGGTGTATTTCAGGCCAACGGCCCACGCGATCTCGAACAGACCGGCTAAGACGAGAATGGACCAGTACATGGTTCCGGCTCCGCCAAGGCGGGGTCGTCCCCGCGGAGTCATGCCGCCACCGGGTCGTCCCGGCAGGGGAACCCGCTTTGCGCAGGTTCGACAGGCATTTTACCAGGCCAGCCTGACCCCCATGTAACCCGCCCCCGCTGTCGTGGGGGGGGGGGGGGGGGGGGGGGGGGGGGGGGGGGCGGGCCCCCCCCCCCCCCCCCCCCGCCCCCCCCCCCCCCCCGGGGGGGGGGGGGGGGGGCCGCCCCCCCCCCGGGGGTTGTTGGGGCAAGCCACCAAACTATTGA
>NZ_JBVJMK010000032.1:0-17857 GCF_055584245.1 Luteibacter sp. NPDC104163 | reverse complement strand
TTGAGCTTGAAGCGCTTCGGGTACTTGGCCATGTCGGACATCTCAGGTGGGAGAAGATGTCCAACTTCTGGGGGTCACCTCATTGCGCGCGATGGCTCTTGCGGCGAGCACCCATCGCGCGCAAGCGCGCTCCCACAGGTTCACGGCCGGCGAACTGTGGCGGCGATCACGGGAACCCACATTGGCCAGATTTCTCAGAATAGTCTGATTCCATTCGCTCCCGGCGCACCGCAGGCTCGTTGGCCCAGTGTCTCCCGGAGCCCGAACATGCGCCGTTTCACCGCCCTTCTTCTCAGCGCCTGCGCCGCGCCTGCCTTTGCCGCCACGGCGTGCACCGATGAGCGTTACGTATTCGGCAACCATCGCTTTCCGTCGCACGAGGAGGCGCTCGCCGAATGCACGCGCGACGAAGCGGAAATGACCAACGCGGAAACAGGGAACTACGAACGTGGCGGCGGTTGCCGCGATATCGGCGAAACCGGCCAGCACGACGGCTGGACCTATGGCCGCGTGGCCGTCGACGTCGTCGCGCGCGACAGCGGCGAGCCCTACACCTTCGAGGGCCTGTGGATGTGCAAGCCCGCGCTCTAGACCGCGGCCGCCTGGCGCGACAGGTAGCGCCCCGGCGTATCGCCGAACGCCTTGCGGAACATCGCCACGAACGCGCTCGGCGTGGCATAGCCGAGTGAATCGGCGATGGTCGCCACTGTTTCACCCTCGGCCAGGCGTTCCAGCGCGCGGGTCAGCCGAGCGGTCTGCCGCCACTGCGCGACGCTGCACTGGGTTTCCTCGCGGAACAGCCGGGTGAGCGTGCGCACCGACAGCCCCGCCCAGTTCGCCCAGTCCTCGATGCTGCGGGTGTCCTCGGGGTGTTCGACCATCGCCATGGCCACGCGGCGCAGCCGCCGGTCGCTAGGCATCGGCAGGTGCATGCGTTCCACCGGGGCATGGCGGATCTCATCCAGCAGCACGGCCAGCAAGCGCTCTTGCTCCGGCGATCGGGCGCCATCCGGCGTCCAGGTCGCCGCGCGCTTCACCACCGCACGGAACACGTCGTCGACGCCGACCACGCAGGCGTGGTCGGGCAGGCCCCTCGATGCCTCGGGCGAGACGAACACGCCCCACGCCCGGCTGGGCCCGGAAATGCTCACGGTATGCAGGAGACCGGGCGGCATCCAGCCCGCGCGATGGGGTGGCAAGAGGTAGGTGCCGCGATCTGTGCGGGTGACGATAAGGCCTTGCTCGACATAGAAAAACTGACCGCGTACGTGCTGGTGCCAGTCGATCTCGTGCAGCGCGGAGTCGCGCTCCATCGCATAGGCAAGCAAGGGCGGGCCATCGGCCCGATCAAACACCTCGTGGAACGATTCTTTTTCCATTTTGGCCGGATCTCGACACTAATTGGCCCGATAACGATATCAGGCCGATAGGGTCCATGTATAACATTTGCATCCCCAAGTAACTGTCCCGCGCGCGGCATCCGCCGACAGCCCGTGCAGGGGACACCGACGCCGGAGGCCCCCCATGATCCGCCTCGTCACCACCGACTTTTCCGAACTCCACGAGGACAGCGCCGCCGGCGAAGCCCTCGTCACCTTCGTCGCCTGCGCCCATTCGATGCTCGATCCGACCACGCCGGAAGAGCTGCGGCGCCGCCTGGAGCCGCGTCTCCTGGCCCAGCTGCCGACCCTCCGGGCGCTCGGCGTGTTCGATCTGTTCGCCGTCCGCAACCCCGCCCTGGCAGCCCTCCTGGACGACGAGGAGTAGAAACGCCAAGCCGAAAATATATGACACAGGTATATTTGCCTTGACAATTAAACGTCAGGCAATAGAATATGCGTCCATGAATACGAACCTGTGCGCTTCCCCGGATGGCCGCGATAGCCTCGGCGCCCTCATCGGCATGGTCCGCGGCGAAATCGTGCGGGCGATCGAGGCCGACCTCGCCGCGCTGGGGGCGGACCTCAAGTTCACCCAGTTCCACGTGCTCAAGCGCCTCGCCAACCTGGGCCCGATGACGGCCACCGAGCTGGCGCGCGCCGTGGACCTGGATGGCGGTGCCATGACCCGCCAGCTGGACCAGTTGGAAGCCAAGGGCTACCTGCGTCGCCAGCCGCACGAGCAGGACCGCCGCGCGCTGCGCATCGAGCTCACCGAGGCGGGCCACGCGCTGTGGCGCCACCTGCACGAAAGCAACGTCGCCACGCTCGAGCGCGCACAGAAGGATCTGTCGCCGGAAGAGCGCAGCCAGCTACTCGATTACCTGCAGCGCGTGCTTTGCGTGCTGCGCGACAAGAACTGATCTAAAACCTGAGGCAAAACGCATGCGTCTGCACACTCTCGTGGCGGCCATCGGTGCCGCCTTCGTCCTTTCCGGCTGTGTCACCAGCCGCGGACTGGAAACGCAGGGCCACCTGACCGACCCGGCCACCCTCCACGCCGAGCAGAGCCTTGGCCGCGGCGACGCCAGCCCGTCGGCGTGGCCGGCCGCTGACTGGTGGACGGGGCTGGGCGATGCCCGCCTTTCCGCGCTGATCGACGAAGCCCTGAAGGACAGCCCGAACCTCGCCATCGCGGATGCCCGCGTGCGCCAGGCCCAGGCCCAGGCTGGCAGCGCCGACGCGAACCGCGATCCCACCTTCAACGTGGGTGGCGGCGTCGCTGGCGCGCACCTGCCGCAGGGCCTGGTCGGCAACGAGCTCGGCCACTTCAGCTGGACGAAGTACGGCTACGGCAACTTCAACTGGGATCTCGACCTGTGGGGCGGCAAGCGCGATGCGTTCGAAGCCGCCGTGGGTTCTCAGCGCGCGGCGGAAGTCGATGCCCGCGCCGCGCGCATCGAGATTTCCACCAACGTCGCCCGTGCGTACGTGCAGCTCGGCTACGCCTTCGACCAGATGGACGTCGCGAAGGCCGAACTCGACCGCAGCCGTACCTCGCGTGACCTGACGAAGCAGCGCGTCGCCGCCGGCGTCGACAACCAGATGCAGGTGAAGCAGGCCGATACGGAAGTCGCCTCCGCCGAACGCGAGATGGCCGTGGCGCAGCGTGCGATCGACACTTCGCGCACCCAGCTCGCCATGCTGCTGGGCAAGGGCCCGGACCGCGGCCTCGCGATCGAGCGCCCGACCACGCTCACGCCGTCCGCCGTCGCGGTGCCCGCCAACGTGCCCGCCGACCTGCTCGGCCACCGCGCCGATCTCGTCGCCGCGCGCTGGCGTGTGGAAGCCGCCTCGAAGGACATCGATTCGGCGAAGAAGGAGTTCCTGCCCAACGTCACGCTCGGCGTCCTCGCCGCGCAGGTCGCGGGTGGATCGAACAACCTGTTCTCGTCGGCCGCGCGCTTCTGGCAGGTGCTGCCGGCGATCAGCCTGCCGATTTACGACGGCGGCCGCCGTCGCGCCAACCTGGCCGGCAAGGATGCGCAGTACGACCTGGCCGTCGCGCAGTACAACCAGACCCTGGTGGGCGCGGTGAACGAAGTGGCCGATGACCTCGCCGGCCTGGATGCGCTGAACGCGCAGATGCAGGCCCAGCAGCGCGCGCACGATGCCGCGCAGCAGGCGTATGACCTCTCGCAGCAGCGCTACAAGGCCGGTGTCGGCAGCTACCTCGAATCGCTCGTGGTGCGCCAGCAGCTGCTCCAGGCCGAGCAGCGCCTCGTGTCGCTGCGCGCCGAACAGGTCGATACCTCGGTACAGCTTATCCAGGCGCTTGGTGGCGGCTTCCGCCCCGAAGCCGGCGACCAGCCGGTCGCCGACGCCACCCGCTAAGAACACACACACTTTCCAAGGCACACACCATGTCACAAGAAACCACCGCACCGACCGGCGCCACCGTGGCGCCACCGCCGAAGAGCCGTCGTGGGTTCTTCCTGAAGCTGCTCGTCCTCCTCATCGTCCTCGCCGCCATCGCCTGGACGGTGTGGTACTTCGTGGACGGCCGCTGGTATGAAGATACCGACGATGCGTACGTCAACGGCAACGTCGTGCAGATCACCCCGCAGATCGCCGGTACGGTCACCTCCATCGGCGCCGACGACGGCGACCTCGTCCACCAGGGCGACGTGCTGGTGAAGCTCGACCCGAGCGACGCCGAAGTGGCACTGGAAAGCGCGCGCGCCAACCTCGCCACCACCGTGCGCCGCGTGCGCGGCCTGTACAACAACGTGACCTCGGCGCAGGCCGATGTCTCGGTGCGCCAGACCGCCGTGGATCGCGCGCGCCAGGATTACAACCGCCGCCGTGACCTCGCGAAGAGCGGCGCCATTTCGGCCGAAGAACTGTCGCACGCCCTCGATACGCTGACCTCGGCCGAAAGCAGCCTCGCTTCGGCGAAGCAGTCGTACAGCAGCAGCAAGGTGCTGGTCGATGACACCGTCGTCGCCTCGCACCCGGATGTGCGCGCCGCCGCCGCCAAGCTGCGCTCGGCCTACCTCGACTTCGTGCGCTCCACGCTGGTCGCCCCGACCGATGGCTACGTCGCCAAGCGCAGCGTGCAGGTCGGCCAGCGTGTGCAGCCGGGCGCCGCCCTGATGGCCGTCGTGCCGCTCCACGAGGTGTGGATCGACGCGAACTTCAAGGAAACGCAGCTCACCCACATGCGCATCGGCCAGCCGGTCGATGTCACCGCCGACGTGTACGGCAGCGGCACGGTCTACAAGGCGAAGATCCGCAGCCTCGGCGTGGGCAGCGGCAGCGCGTTCTCGATCCTGCCGGCGCAGAACGCCACGGGTAACTGGATCAAGATCGTCCAGCGCGTGCCGGTCCGCGTCGTGTTCACCGAGCCGAAGCAGCTCGATGAGAAGCCGCTGCGCCTTGGCCTCTCGACCAAGGTCACCGTCTCGCTGCATGACCAGAACGGTCCGCTGCTCGCCCAGCAGGCACCGACCAAGCCGGAATTCTCGACCAACGTGTATGACAAGCAGCTCGCCGATGCCGACAAGGACATCGCCCGCGTCATCCACGAGAACGCGTCGGCCGGCGACGGTGCCGAGCAGCAGAAGGCACCGAAGTAAGGAGCCCGCTCCATGAATACGCCATTCCGGCCACCGAACCTGGCGTTGTCCACGGTCGGTCTGTCGCTCGCCACGTTCATGCAGGTGCTTGATACCACCATCGCGAACGTGTCGCTGCCGACGATCGCGGGCAACCTCGGCGTCAGTTCCAACCAGAGCACGTGGGTGATCACGTCGTTCGCAGTGAGCAACGCGATCGCGCTGCCGCTGACCGGCTTCCTCACCCGCCGCTTCGGCGAAACCAAGCTGTTCGTGTGGGCCACGCTGCTGTTCTCGCTGGCCTCGTTCCTGTGCGGTATCGCGCAGAGCATGAGCATGCTCATCCTGTTCCGCGCCATCCAGGGCGCGGTCGCGGGCCCGATGTACCCGATCACGCAGTCGTTGCTGATCTCGATCTATCCACCGGCGAAACGCGGCATGGCGCTGGCGTTGCTGGCGATGGTCACCGTCGTCGCGCCCATCGCGGGCCCGATCCTCGGCGGCTGGATCACCGACAACTACACCTGGCCGTGGATCTTCTTCATCAACGTGCCGATCGGCATCTTCGCTTCCATGGTGGTCGCGAACCAGATGAAGGGCCGCCCGGAGGTCACCGAGAAGCCCAAGGTCGATTACATGGGCCTGATCACGCTGATCATCGGCGTGGGTGCGCTGCAGGTGGTGCTCGACAAGGGCAATGACGAGGACTGGTTCAACTCGCCGTTCATCGTCGTCACCGCGATCATCGCCGCGATCGGCCTGGCCGTGTTCCTGATCTGGGAGCTCACCGACAAGGATCCGATCGTCAACCTGAAGCTGTTCCGGCACCGGAACTTCCGCATGGGCACGTTGTGTCTCGTGCTGGCCTACGCGGCGTTCTTCGCCATCGGCCTGCTCGTGCCGCAGTGGCTGCAACGCAACGTGGGTTACACCTCCACGTGGGCAGGCTTCGCGTCGGCACCGCTCGGTATCCTGCCGGTGATCCTCACGCCGTTCGTGGGCCGGTATGCGCACAAGTTCGACCTGCGCATCCTGGCGAGCGGCGCGTTCATCGTGATGGGCGCCACCTGCTTCCTGCGTTCGGATTTCTACCTCGAGGTGGATTTCTACCACGTGGCGATGGTGCAGCTGATCCAGGGCCTCGGCGTGGCGTTGTTCTTCATGCCGGTGCTGTCGATCCTGCTCTCGGACCTGCAGCCGAACGAGATCGCGGCGGGCTCGGGCCTGGCCACGTTCCTGCGTACGCTGGGTGGTAGCTTCGCGGCCTCGCTCACCACGTTCCTGTGGGATCACCGCGCGATCGTCCACCACGAGCGCCTGGCGGAAAACATCACGCCCTATAACCAGGGCGCGCAGGCGGCGCTCACCCAGATCGGCCACGGCGACAGCACCTACGCCGCGGCCTCGGTGAACCAGATGATCACGCAGCAGGCCTACCAGGTGTCGTTCAACGAAGTGTTCTACCTGCTCGGCTTCGTGTTCATGGCACTGATCTTCGTGGTGTGGCTGGCCAAGCCGCCGTTTGCCGCGAAGGCGGGGCCGGCGGCCTCGGGGCACTGAGGCCATCGCGTGCAAGCACGCTCCCGCGACAGCCGGCCCGCATAGCCCGTTGTGGGAGCGTGCTTGCACGCGATAAACCCCGCGACAAGGCACCAAAAGAAAGGCCCGGCATCCACATGCCGGGCCTTTCTCATTTACGAAAGATCGTAAATTACTACGTCAGATATCAAACCCAAGACCAATCAAAGCCATCGTCTCACCCCGGTTCGGCTCCTTGAAGCTGCCGTTCGAGATGTGCCGGACCTGGAAGCTGATGTTCTTCCACTGCCAGCCCAGCGTGCTGACGAACTGATAGCTCGACGACAAAGCCTGGGTGTGGCCACCCGCCGTACCGGCGACCTGGAAGCTGAAGAAGAACGGGTGGAACCAGTCGCCATCCACGCCGTAGTGCAGGCGGGCACCGGCGGCGCCGACCCACACGTTGTTGGTCACGCCAGGGTTCGAATTGGCGTAGCGGCCGACATCGCGGCCCTTGATGTAGCCGATCGACACATCGGGGGACCAGGTGAAGCGGCTGGCGCCGATCTGGGAGGCATCGAATACCGACTCGATGAAGAAGGCATCCGTGGGGTGGCTATCCATGTAGCTGCGGCCACCCTGGACCTCGATATGGGTCTCCGCGGCGGCGGGCAGGGCGGTGGCGGAAAGTGACAGGGCGGCGAGGACGCCAAGGACGACGCGGGACGAGCGCATGGGGGAACGGGTCCTTATGGTGGGACGTTTCTATGGAGCGAATTTTAGAACTCGATCGTTCGGTAAATAGTGTTGAGTGGGCGTGAAAAAAGGGGGTAGGGAAAGGATATTTCTGCCGAATATCCGCAGGATTGCACTGGCGTGTTTCAGGCATGCCGTCTCAAGCACACGCCCGGCTCGCCGATAAAGGCCATGGGCTGCGTTTCGGCAGCCTTTCCAACGGGCAAGGGCGAGGCTGAGACGGACGTGACGGGGGCGTTGGACAAGGGAGCGACCAGGCTGCGCGCGCGCCGGATCCGGCTTGCGCTCTGGCTTGCGGCCGCCGCGTTGTCCGTCGGCGTGGTCGCGATCGTCGGCCACATGCAGTTCGATGCCTACCGGCGCATGCTCGGCTCGGCCCAGCGGCAGATCGCCGGCGCCTCCTCCGGGGTCATCCGCACGCTCGACCAGGACATCGATGCCAGCCTTGGCCCGCTGCTGGCCCTGCGCATCGGCGTAACGAGCGCGGATCCGGGCCCGCTGCAGACGGCGCTTGCCGAGGTACATGCACGCCACCCTGAGCTGGGCAACCTCGTGGCGATGAACCAGGCCGGCGATGTGATCGCCTACACCCGGCCACCCCGACCGACCGACTGGCGGAGTGCGCTCGCGGCACCACGGCACCATGCCCTTGGCGCCAGCGTGCGGGTGAGCGTGACCGCCGCGCATGACGGCCTGGCGCCGACCGTACGCGTGGTGGTGGATTCCCGCGTCGCGGAACCGGCAAGCTTTGGCGCGCGCATCGACGGCGAGCGCGCCAGCGAGATGTTGCGCCACTCCATGCTCAGCGCCACCGGCGTGCTCAGCGTGTTCTCGACGAGCGGGCAACTGTTTGCGACCAACCGCGCCGGCCTGGCCCAGCAGTGGACGCTCCACGACATCGCGCCGGGCGGCAGCGGCAGCTACGACGAAGGCGACTACACCTACGCCTGGACCGCATCGGCCACCTATCCCCTGGTCGTGCGCGTCGGCATCGATCGCACGGCCATCCGTGCCGAGTGGCTGCACCAGGCGCAGGCCACGGTGCTCGCCACGCTGATCCTCCTGCTCATCCTCAATGGCGTGGCGGCATGGCTGGGCCGCGCCTACCGTCACCAGGGCACCCTGCTGGAAGCGCTCACGCGCAGCGCGCGCCACCTCGGCGACGTGCAGCGCAGCGGGCACATCGGCCTGTGGGAAGCCGACCTGCATTCGCGCACCATCCTGTGGACCGGCCACGTGCACGAGATCACCGGCCTGCCGCTGGCGCAGATGGGCGGGCGGCTGGGGACCTACTACAAGCTGGTACACCCGGAAGACCAGGCGGCCATCGTGGCCTGGCTCGACCGCTTCGCCCACGGCGATGGCCCCTACGAGATGGAACACCGCCTGTGCCGCCCCGATGGCAACGAGGTGCGCGTGAACCTGCGCGCGGCGCGGATCACCAACGAGGCCGGCACGCCGGTCCTCGCCGGGACGATCAGCGAGATCACCGCGTTGCACGAGACGCGGCAGCGCCTGCGCGAGTCCGACCGCGACCTCGCCGCCAGCGAGGCGGCCTACCGCAAGCTGCTCGCACGCATGCCGGTGCCGCTGCTCGTGGTCCGCGATGACCGGATCGATTTCGCCAACCCGCTCGCCGAGGAACGCCTGGGCGCGAGCGGCGAAACCCTGACCGGCCGCGACGCGTCCGCGCTGATGGACAGCGACGCCCTGGCCGCGATCCGCGCGGGCAGCGGTGAAAACGCGGGCGTTACCGCATGGCTGGAACCGATGCGCGGGATGCCGTTCGAAGCGGAGCTGGCGCTGTCGGACTACAAGGATTCGCGCGGCCGCGGCACGCTGGTGATCGTGCGTGACGTGACCGAACAGCGCCTTTACGAAGAACGCCTGAACCACCAGGCCACGCACGACGAGCTCACCGGCCTGCCCAATCGCCGGGCGTTGCGCGAGCAGCTCGACGGCCTCGTGCACGATGCCGTCCGCGACAACAGCGGCCTGATGGTCCTGTTCATCGACCTGGACCACTTCAAGTTCATCAACGACGCCCTCGGCCATGCGCTGGGCGACCAGGTCCTGCGCGACGTGGCGATCAAGCTGGGCGATACGCTCGACGGGCTGGGCCATATCGGCCGCTTCGGCGGCGATGAGTTCGTCGCGACGCTTCCGTTTACCGGGCCGCCCGCCAAGGCGCTCGATGTGCTTCCGCGGATCCAGCGCGCCATCGAGGAGCCGCTGGAAGTCAGCGGCACCTTGCAGCGGCTGAAGTGCAGCATCGGCGTGGCCTTCGCCACGCGCGACGGCGCGGATGCGGATACGCTGATCCGGAACGCCGACACGGCGATGTACGACGCCAAGCGTTCCGGCCGGCACACGTGGAAGCGTTACTCCGCGGAAATGCACGCGACCGCGATGGCGCGGCTCACGGTGATCAGCCGCCTGGCCCCCGCGAACCTCGACCAGGAACTGGCGCTGGCGTGGCAGACCCAGCATGACAGCCTGACCGGCCGCCCGATCGGCGTGGAGGCGTTGCTGCGCTGGCCCACGGCACCGGGCGACCTTGCGTGGCCCGACCAGCTCATTCCCCTGCTGGAGGAAACCGGCGCGATCGTCCCCATCGGCCAGTGGGTACTGCGCGAGGCCTGCCGCCAGCAGCGCCGCGTGGTGGAAGCCCTGGGCGAAGGCTGCCGCGTGGCCGTGAACATCTCCGCTCAGCAGCTCGCCCACGCGGATCTGGTCTCGGAAGTGCGCCAGGCGCTTCGCGAAACGGGCGCGAGCGCCTCCGCGCTGGAACTCGAGCTCACCGAAAGCGCCTTCATGCACGAACCGGAGCGCGCGATCTGCACGCTGCATGAATTGCGCGCCATGGGCGTGAGCATCGCGCTGGACGACTTCGGTACCGGCTATTCCAACCTCACCTACCTGTCGCGCCTGCCGCTCGACAAGATGAAGGTGGACCGGCACTTCACGACCACGTTGCTGGAAGACACGGCGGACGCCTCGATCTGCCGCTCGATCATCTTCCTCGCCCGCAGCCTGAACCTGCAGGTGGTCGCCGAGGGCGTGGAGACCCAAAGCCAGCGCGAATGGCTCGAGCGCGAGGGCTGCCGCGCCATGCAGGGCTTCCTGTTCTCGCGGCCGGTGCCGCTGGACGAGCTCGGCCGGGCACCAGCGTTCGCCCGCTGAACAATCCGTTCGCCGCGCGGTGATTTATCCGCGCCGCCGCGATGCCTACATTGGTGGCTATCCCCACGCACACCCAGGCACCCGCCATGCAACGCGCACCCGCCCTCTTCGTCTCCCACGGCGCCCCCACCTTCGCGCTGGAGCCCGGCCTGCTCGGCAGCCAGCTCACGGCGCTGGGCGAGCGGCTGGATAGCGCCACGGCGATCGTCGTGGTGTCGCCGCACTGGCAGACCTGCGGCGTGCGGGTGATGGGCGCGCCGCGCCCCGCGACGATCCATGACTTCGGCGGTTTCGCCCCGGAGCTCTACACGCTGACCTACCCGGTCCCCGGGCTGCCTTCGCTGGCGGCCGAGACCGCGGGGCTGCTGATCGAGCAGGGGTTCACTGCCCTGGTCGATGGCGAGCGTGGCCTGGACCACGGCGCCTGGGTGCCGCTCCGCTACCTGCGCCCGCGTGGGGATGTCCCGGTGCTCCAGGTCTCGATGCCGCACAACCTCGATGTCGATTCCGCCCTGCGCCTGGGCAAGGCGCTTGCGCCCCTGCGCGACCGCGGCGTGGCCGTGGTGGGCTCGGGCAGCCTCACGCACAACCTGCGCGAGGCGCGGGTGACCCGTGAGGCGGAAGAGTACGCAAAAGCCTTCGCCGCCTGGGCACGCTCCGCCGTGCGCGCCGGCGACACCGAGGCGCTGCGTGATTACCGCACCCACGCGCCCTCGGCGCTGCGCGCGCACCCCACCGACGAGCATTACCTGCCCCTGCTGGTCGCGGCGGCCGCGGCAGGCAACGACAAGCCGTTGGTCATCGATGGCGGCATAACCTATGGCGTGCTTTCCATGGACTGCTACGCCTGGGGCGTCCACTAGGTCGGATATTTTACCCGGGCACTATTGACGGCTAATTTTTACCGGGTAATATCTGGCGGGTCCCGGTTACAGGAAGACCCCATGCCTCTGAACTTCACCGCATTCGACGGTACCGCCCGGCTCGCCGCGGGTTCGTTGCCCATCGTGGCCGAACGCTGCAAGGCGCTGCTCGATAGCGATCCGAACGCCAGCCCGATCATCTACGACGACAGCACCGGCCGCCCGGTGGATGTCGATTACCGTGGCACCACCCATGAGGTGCTCGCCCGCCTACCCGCGACCGACGACGCCCCGGCGGCTCGCCGCGGACCGGGCCGGCCGAAGCTCGGCGTGGTGGCGCGCGAAGTCACCCTGCTCCC
Organism: Luteibacter sp. NPDC104163; assembly: GCF_055584245.1. Classification (NCBI taxonomy): domain Bacteria; kingdom Pseudomonadati; phylum Pseudomonadota; class Gammaproteobacteria; order Lysobacterales; family Rhodanobacteraceae; genus Luteibacter; species Luteibacter sp. NPDC104163. The sequence continues at coordinate 6,182 of NZ_JBVJMK010000032.1, read as the reverse complement.
GCGCCACTGGGACTGGCTGGCCAGCCAGCCCGGCGGTGCCTCGGTGGCGTTGCGCCGCCTGGTCGAGAGCGCCAGCCGCGAGAACGTCGACGCCGACCGTGCGCGCCAGGCGAGCGAAGCGGTGGACCGGGTGATGCTGGCGCTGGCCGGCAACCTGGCCGGGTATGAAGAAGCCTCGCGTGCTTTCCACCGGCGCGAGGCAGAGCGCTTCAACAGCCAGACCGAGGCCTGGCCCGTGGACGTGCGCGACTACGTGCGCAGCCTGGCAGCGGCAGTGCTGCACGCCTGATCGCGCCTGGCCGCCTTGTGGGAGTGAGCTTGCGAACGATGGGTTCGCGGAAGAGCATCGCTCGCAAGCTCACTCCCACAAGGTGTCGGCCACGCACGGTGGCTCACACCGGCTGCAGCTTCCTTATCGTCTTCCAGGTCTTGTACCGGCGCTTCAGCATCCGCCGGTATTTCCGCTTCGCCACGCGCTCCTTGCGGTCGTGGTTCCACAGGTAGATCGCCGGCGTGCTCAGCAGCGTGAGCAGCTGCGACACCAGCAGCCCGCCGACGATGGCGATACCGAGCGGGCGGCGCATCTCCGAGCCGACACCGAAACCGATGGCCAGCGGCAGCGCCGCACCCATCGCCACCAGCGTCGTCATCGTGATCGGCCGGAAGCGCACGAGCGCCGCCTGGCGGATCGCCTCCACCGGGGACATGCCCTTATCGCGTTGCGCGGTCAGTGCGAAGTCCACCATCAGGATCGCGTTTTTCTTCACGATGCCGATCAATAGCAGTACGGAGATGATCGCCATCAGCGTGAGCTGCGTCTGCGTGATCAGCATCGCGAGGAACGCACCCGCGCCCGCCGCCGGCAGCGTGGAGAGAATGGTCAGCGGATGGCCAAGGCTCTCGTACAGGATGCCCAGCACGATGTAGACCGCGAGGATCGCGCCGATCAGCAGCACCATGCCGTTGGATTGCGCATCCTTCAGGCGCTGGTTCGCACCGGTGAAGTCCATGCGCACGCCTTCAGGCAGGTTGAGCCGCGCCACGGCCTGTTCGACCAGGGTGTTGCCCTTGTCGGGGGTGATCTTCGGCGCGAGGTTGTAGGTGATATCCGCGGACTCAAGCTGGTTCTGGTGGGTGACCGCGCTTGGCGTCGAACGCGGCGCGATATGCGCCACCGCGCTCAAGGGGATCATGTTGCCCGCGGTGTTCTTCACGTAGGTATTCAGCAGCGCATCCGGCGAAAGCGATTGCGCCGCCGCCGCGGTGAGCACGACCCAGTACTGGTTGATATCCGAATAGATCACCGACACCTGGCGCTGGCCGAATGCGTTGTACAGCGCCGTGTCGATCATGCCCATGCCGATCTTCAGGCGGCTGGCGGCATCGCGATCCACCTGCAGCATCTGCTGCTTGCCCACCACGTCGAAGTCGCTGCCGACGTCACGGAACTCCTTCATGCCGCGCATGATCTGCACGAGCTTCAGCGTCCACGGCTCGAGGCTCTCGCCGCCGGTGCTGATCAGCTGGAACGAGTACTGGCCACGGTTGCTGTTGCCGCCGCCACCGCCAAGGAACTGCACGGGGCTGAAGAACACCTGGACGTCCGAGATCTTCTCGTACTCCTTGCCCATGCGCTCCATGATTTCCTTGATCGACTCCTGGCGGTGGTCGGGGCCGCTGCCTTTCGGCTTCAGGTCGATGAACATCAGGCCGTTGCTGCCCACGGCACCGCCATTGTCGCCGCCAAGGATCGCGGTGACGTCGGCGACGGTCGGATCCTTCTGCATGATCTCGGCCACCCGAGTCAGGCGCCGGGTCATCTCGTCCGGGGAAATGTTGGCGTCGGCATTGATCTCGGCCTGCAGCATGCCGGTATCTTCATCGGGCATGAAGTTGCCGCCCGCAGTCTTCACCACGGCCATGGCGAGCAGGAACGTCGCGATCAGCAGGGTGATCGGCTGCCAGCGCATGATCCGGCGGTGGCGCATCGCCCAGTCCAGCCCGCGCTCGTACAGGCGCAGGAAGCCCTTGTCGAAACGCTCCAGGGCCCTTTCCATCCGGCCGGGCACGCGGTCGGGCTCGTCATGCTTCAGGTAGCGCGCACACAGCGCGGGCGTCAGCGTCAGCGAGACGACGGCGGAGATCAGCACCGCGGCCGCGAGGGTCACCGAGAACTCGCGCAGGAGCTTGGTGATCATGTTGTTGCCGAACAGCAGCGGCGCGAACACGGCGACCAGCGAGATCGTGATCGAGATGACGGTGAAGCCGATTTCGCGGACGCCCTCCAGCGCCGCAGGCATGGGCCCGGATCCGTTCTCCATGTGGCGCACGATGTTCTCGATCACGACGATCGCATCGTCCACCACGAAGCCGATGCACAGGACGAGCGCCATGAGCGACATGGTGTTCAGCGTGTATCCGAGACTCCACATCACGACGAACGCGCCCGCCAGCGACAGCGGCACGCTCAGCGTCGCGATCAGCGTGGGTCCGAGCCGGCGCAGGAACACCAGCATGACCAGGCACACCATCACGATCGAGATCATCAGCGCGACCTTCACCTCGTGAAGCGCCGACTGCGTCGTCTGGGTGAGGTCGAAGATGGGCGTGACCACCGCGTCCGCCGGCAGCATCGCGCGGAAGCGCGGAAGCGCCGCACGGATCGCGTTGGCCGTTTCGATCGAGTTGGCTTCGGGCCGCTTGCTGATCTGCATGGTCACCGAGCGTTCGCCCTGGAACCACGCTTTCTGGAAGATATCCTGCTGGCCGCTGGTCACCGTGGCGATGTCGGAGAGGCGCACCGGGACGCCGTTGCGCATGGCGATCAGGATGTGCGCGAAGTCGTCGGCTTCGCGCAGGCCGTCGTTCGCGATGACCGTCATCTGCGAGCGGCCGTCGGAGAGCAGGCCTTGCGGCGAATTGACGTTGGCCGCCTGCAGCGCGTTCGAGACATCGTTCGCGGTCAGGCCCTTCGTCGCCAGCGCATTGGTGTCCAGCTCCACGCGCACCGCATGCGGCGTGCCGCCGAAGACCTGGACGCGCGCGACACCGTCGATCTGCGAGACCGTGGGCCGGATCAGCGTGTCGACCACGTCGAACAGCTTGTCGGCCGGCATGGTCTTCGAGGTGAACGAAACGAGCAGCACCGGGATCTGCCCGGTATCGAACTTGAAGTACTGCGGCGGGCTGGGCATGCCGGCCGGCAGGTCGGCGACCGACGCGTTGATGGCGGCCTGCACATCGCGCGCGGCTGCGTCGGTCGAACGATCCATGGTGAAACGGACGCGGACGAACCCGGCTCCCTCGGAGCTGTTGGAATACATCTGGTCCACGCCCGGGATCTGGCCCAGGTGGCGCTCCAGCGGCGCGATGATGGTGTTGGCCATCGTCTGCGCGTTGGCACCCGGCATCTGCGCCTGGATGAATACCGCAGGCACCTCGATCGAGGGCAGCGCGGCCACGCCCAGCAGCATGTAAGCCAGTATGCCAGCCAGCGTGAGGCCCGCCGCGAGCAGCGACGTTCCACGAGGCCGGCGAATGAAGGGAGCAAAAAAGTTCACGACACATCCTGTGACAGCGGGAAGTCCCGCGCCGCGCACTTTATGCCGTGAGGGCCCTTCGTGTCGCCTGTGCCGTCCGTCAGGCCCCTGCCGAAAGGCAGGGGATGACTGTTTAAGCAGTTAACTCCATCCGTGGGAGCGCGCTTGCGCGCGAGGGAGCTTGCGGCAAGACCCATCGCGCGCAAGCGCGCTCCCACAGACCTATACGTCAGGCGTTACGGAGCGGGCGCGAAGCGCACGGTCAGGTAGTACGTGCGGCCCAGCTGGTTGTAGTACGCGGCGGTCTCGTAACGCTTGTCCGCGACATTCGCCACCCGGCCCTGCACGCTCCAGGCGCTGTCGACGTGCCAGGTCGCGCGGAGGTCCGCGGTCGCATAGCCGCCGAGGCGGGTGGTGTTCGCCGCATCGTCGTAGCTGTAACCGGCGGCGTACACGGAGCCGCCGAGCGTGAACATGCCCAGGTCCTTGTCGAGATCGACGCGGCCGGTGCGGCGCGGGCGGCGGGCCAGCAGATTATCCTTCTGCGGGCCATTGTCACGATTCAAAGGCTGCTGGAGCGTGGCATATGCGCGAAGATGCCAACCATCCACATCGGCGCCGAGCTGCCCTTCGAGGCCACGGAGGCGTGCCTCGCTGACATTGATCGGCAGGAAGTCGGCGTCGAAGCCGATCAGGTCATCCACCTTGGTCTGGTAGGCATTCACCGCCCAGTTCCAGATACCCGGCGCGCCGCTCAGGCCGATCTCGGCGGTGCGCGACTTCTCCGGCTTCAGCGCGACCGGCGCGCCGTACGGGTAGTACTCATCGTTGAAGGTCGGCGCGTGGAACGCTGTGCCGTACGACGCGGTGATCCGCATGCCGTTATCGAAGCGGAAGCCATACGCCGCCGCGCCGGTGTTGTGGTTGCCGAACTGGGTGTTGTGGTCGTGGCGCGCGGAGAGCTGGATCTCGTGCGGACCGAAGACGCCCTGGTACAGGGCGAACACACCGGTGTTGTTACGGGTGGTCTTGAGGTAGTCGGTGTCGCTATCCAGCTTCTCCTGCTGGTAATCCACGCCGGCGCTCAGCGTCTGGCCCGGGGCCAGCGTGAAGTCGTTCTGCCAGGCCGCCTGGTTGCGCTTCGAGTACAGGTAACCCACGCGCGCCTTGTCGACCCCGTAGTTGACGAAGTCGAGGGTCTTGTCCGCGCCATTCAGGTAATTGTCCGCGCGGTCCTGGTTCTGGCCCAGGCTCACCGACATGCGCCAGTCGGCCATGGCATCGAAGCTGAGCTTGCCGCCGGCCACCTGCTGCGAACGGCGGGTCAGGTTCTGGAAATCACCGTCGTATTCGATCGTGCCCTTGCTGCGCAGCCAGCTACCGGTGAGCTCGGTGCCGTCATCCCAGCGGTAACCGCCGGAGAGGGCGCCGTTGTAGGTGCGGTAGGCGTCGTGGTCCGGTTCGTCGGTGAAGCAGCCCTTGAAGGCCGTGCCCGCGCCGATGCGGCAGGCGTTGATGCCCGCGGTGTACTGGCCGCCCAGGCTGGCGTTGTACCAGCCGTGCGTGGTGCCGCCGGAGACGCCGACCTGGCCGGCGGTGTAACCGTGGCTGCCACCGGTGACCGACACCGACGGGGTCGGCGCTTCGCCGGCCTGGCCGTGGCGGGTGAAGATCTGGATCACGCCGCCGATGGCGTCGGATCCGTACAGGGTGGAGCGGGGCCTGCGGACCACTTCGATGTGGTCGATCTGTTCGACCGGGAGCTGCTCGTAGGCGGGCAGGCCGGCGCCGACGGTGCCGACGCGCACGCCATCGACCAGCACCAGGGTGTGGGCGGAGTTCGTGCCGCGCATGAACATCGAGGTCTGCTGGCCGAGGCCGCCGGTGTTCGCCATGACCACGCCAGGCAGGCCCGTCAGCAGGTCCTGGACGCTGATCGGCTGCAGGCGCTCGATGTCTTCGCGGGTGATGACCGTGACCGGCGCCAGCACCTCGTCGAGCGGGGTGGGCGCGCGGTTCGCGGTCACGACCACCGCCGGCAGGTTATCCGGGGCATCCGCGGCGTGCGCCATGGCGATGGAGGACAGCAGGGCCGTCGCGAGCAGGGTCTTCTTCATGGTTCGTCCTTATGCCGGCTACCGGCAAGCTCAAAACAAGGACGGTCACGGGAGAGGCGAACGGCGCACGGGCGAGACCCGGGCTGTCCGGATCCGCCCGCCGCGAATCGTCCGAAACAGGTCGACCCCGCGGCCATGGCTGGCGCGGGGGCGTTTCGGGCCGGTCTCCGGACTTGCCTCACCCCGCACGAACGGGGAACTGCCGGCGCCTTCCCACCTTCTCAGGCAGTGGCTATGGCCGGCCAGGCGGGGTGGTATCCCCTGGGGCTTACCGTTGCGGGGGCAGTGCCGGCCTTGCCACGACGTGGCGCACCGGCTTCCCGTTTCATCCTCCTGGCTGTGGCCAGGGCGGACACCCGAACGGGCGCATTCTACCCGGACCCGTGGGAGCGGGGGGGGGGGCGGGGGGGGGGGGGGGGGGCGGCCCACCCCCCCCCCCGCCCCCCCCCAAATGACATAGCGCCCCGGGACAAAAAATTAACCTAAAAAAGAAAAAAAAGGTATAGTATATGGAGCCGGGGGGCCC
>NZ_JBVJMK010000031.1:18840-19722 GCF_055584245.1 Luteibacter sp. NPDC104163 | reverse complement strand
CCGGCCCGCCCCCCCCCGTTAAACCACCCCCCCCCCCCCCCACCCCCAACTGCCCCAACCCCCGGGCGCCCCCCCCCCCCCCCCCCCCGCCACCCCCCCCCCCCCCCCCCCCCCCCCCCCCCGCTCCCACAACAGCTATTACTTGTCGGCCTTGTAGCGTTCCATGCCGGACATGATCTCGGCCTTGGCTTCGTCGGCGCCGACCCAGCCATCGACCTTGACCCACTTGCCCTTCTCGAGATCCTTGTAGTGCTCGAAGAAGTGGCCGATGCGCTCCAGCCAGTGGCCCGAGACCTGCTTGATGTCGCGGATGTGGGCGTAGCCGGCGAACACCTTCTCGACCGGGACCACGACCAGCTTCTCGTCAGCGCCGGCTTCGTCGGTCATCTTCAGCATGCCGACCGGGTGGCAGCGGATGACCGAGCCCGGAACGAGCGACAGCGGGAGGATGACCAGGGCGTCCAGCGGATCGCCATCGCCGCCCAGGGTGCCCGGCACGTAGCCGTAGTTGCACGGGTAGCGCATCGGGGTGGAGAGGATGCGGTCGACGAAGATCGCGCCGCTTTCCTTGTCCACTTCGTACTTGACCGGCTCGGCGTCCTTGGGGATTTCGATGATGACGTTGATTTCGTCCGGCACGTTCTTGCCGGCGGGGACGAGGTGCAGGCCCATGGGCGTTCCTTGATGCAGTTTGGGGTAGATAGCAGCCCACAAGGATACAAGAAGGCGGGGGCAGGGGCGCTACAGGGCCAGGCGGGCCGTTCAGCCGCACCAAAACGACTGTGGGAGCGGGGGGGGGCGGGGGGGGGGGGGGGGGGGCCCCCCACCCGCCCCCCCCCCCCCCCCCCCCGGGGGGCCGTCCGGCCCCCCGGTCGGGCGCGC
>NZ_JBVJMK010000031.1:0-18830 GCF_055584245.1 Luteibacter sp. NPDC104163 | reverse complement strand
CCGGCGGGCCGATCTGCCGCACCACACCGAGTGGGGGCGCGCGCTTGCGCGCGATGGGGGTTACCGAAACCTCCATCGCGCGCAAGCGCGCTCCCACAGGTTTGATGCTTTTTATCGCTCGTTCAATGGGTTATTTGAGGTGTTCCCAAAGGTACGTGTAGGCCAGCGCGCTCATGAAGGCGGCCTGCTTGTTGTCCGCTGCGGCGCCGTGGCCGCCCTCGATGTTCTCGTAGAAGCTGGCATCGAAGCCCATGGCCTGCATGCGGGCGGCCATCTTGCGGGCGTGCACCGGGCCCACGCGGTCATCCCGGGTGGAGGTGGTGAACAGCACCGCTGGGTAATGCGCGCCCTTGTGCAGGTTGTGGTACGGCGAGAATTTCTGGATGTACTTCCATTCCTCAGGCTTGTCCGGGTCGCCGTACTCGGCCATCCACGAGGCACCGGCCGACATGTGCGGGTAGCGCTTCATGTCCAGCAGGGCCACCTGGCTCACCACCGCGCCGTACAGCTGCGGGTACTGGGTCAACATGTTGCCGGCCAGGAGGCCGCCATTGCTGCCGCCCATCATGCCCATGTGCTTCGGCGTGGTGATCTTGCGGTCGATCAGATCCTGCGACACCGCCGCGAAATCCTCATAGGCGCGCGGGCGGTTGGCCTTCAGCGCCGCCTGGTGCCAGCGCGGACCATACTCGCCGCCGCCGCGGATGTTGGCGACCACGTACACGCCGCCCTTCTCGAGCCATGCGCGGCCCGGGCCGGCGAGGTAAGCCGGCTGCAGCGCGATCTCGAAGCCGCCGTAACCGTAGACGAGCGTCGGGTTGTTGCCGTCCGTCTTCATCGCCTTCGGCGCGATCTCGAAGTAGGGCACCTTGGTACCGTCCTTCGAGGTGGCGAAGTGCTGGGTCACCTCGAACTTCGAGGCATCGAAGAACGTGGGCGTGTGCTTCAGCGCTTCCTGGCCGCTCTTGCCGAGCACGCCGTAGTACAGCGTCGGCGGCTGGAGGAAGCCGGACACGGAGAGGAAGTAATCGTCGCCTTCATCCGCATCGATGCCGGTCGCCGTCATCGTGCTCAGCGCAGGCGCGCCGCCCAGCGATTCGCTCTTCCACGGGCCCTGCGCCGCGGGCGTCAGCACCTGGATCTCGCTGGCCACGTCACGCATCAGGTTCAGGATGAGGTGGTTCTTCGTCCACGAATGGCTGGCCAGCGAGGTGTGCTGGTCGGGGGTGAACAGCACGGTGATATCGCGCTTGCCTGCCATGAAATCGTCGAACTTCGTCACCAGCAGCGAGCCGGACGGATAGGTCGTGCCACCCACCTTCCAGTCGGTGCGCGGTTCGATCAGCATCCACTCGCGCTCGACGTCGGTTTCCGCGTCGTTCGGGACATCGATCTTGGTCAGCTTGCCGTCCTTGCCACGCACGAACGTTTCGCTGTTGTAGAACTCCAGCGCGCGCATCACGAACTCGCGCTCGAAGCCCGGCGTGAGGTCACGGTAGCCGCTGATCGACATATCCGTCTTCTTGCCTTCGTACACCGTGGTGGCGGAGGCGAGCGGCGTACCGCGCTTCCACTCCTTCACGATGCGCGGGTAGCTCGAGTCGGTCATCGAGCCCGGGCCGAAGTCGGTGGCCACGAACAGGTGGTCCTTGTCGATCCAGCTCACCTGGCTCTTCGCTTCCGGCAGGCTGAAGCCATCCTTCACGAAGGCCTTGGTCGAGAGATCGAACTCACGGATGACATCGGCATCCGCGCCGCCGCGCGATAGCGAGATCAGGCAGAAGCGATCTTCCGGCTTCAGGCACTGCACGCCGTGCCACACCCAGTTTTCCTTCTCGGCGGCGGAGAGCGCGTCGACATCGATCACGGTCTCCCATGCCGGCTTGTCCTTGCGGTATTCCGCCAGGGTCGTCCGGCGCCACAAGCCCTTCGGGTGGGCCTTGTCACGCCACAGGTTGTAGAAGTGGTCGCCGATCTTGTTGACCATCGGGATCTTGGCGTCGGAATCCAGCATCTCGAGGATGCGGGCATCCAGGGTCTTGAACGATTCCGAGTCGGCGTACTTCGACACCGTCTTCGCGTTCTCGTCCTTTACCCATGCCAGCGGCTTAGCGCCGTCGATGTCATCGAGCCAGAGGTTTTCGTCATCGCCAGCGGCTTGTGCGGCCGGGGCGGCGGGAGTCTTGGTGGGTTCGTGTGCCTGGGTCATGCCACTGAAAGTAAGGGCGATGGCCAGCGCAATCCAGCGTTGGTGCATGGGAAGGTGGTCCTTGGGTCAGCTAAACCTGCTCCCCGGGACCATAGCGCAGGCGGGGCGCCTACCGGCCCATGACCTTTTACCTATGTGGCGCCGTGAAAGGCATCGCGCGCAAGCGCGCTCCCATAAGGTCCCCGCACCCCTGTGGGAGCGCGCTTGCGCGCGATGTTCTAGCCTCAAAGCAACGGAATAAGCAGCAAAGCCACGATATTGATGATCTTGATCAACGGGTTCACCGCCGGCCCGGCGGTGTCCTTGTACGGATCGCCGACCGTATCGCCCGTCACCGCGGCCTTGTGCGCATCCGAGCCCTTGCCGCCGAAGTTGCCATCTTCGATGTACTTCTTGGCGTTATCCCAGGCGCCACCACCCGTGGTCATGGAGATGGCCACGAACAGGCCGGTGACGATGGTGCCGATCAGCACGCCGCCCAGTGCCTGCGCCCCGGCCTCCGGGCCGCCAAGCCACTTGAAGCCGAAGATCACCACCACCGGCACCAGGACGGGCAGGAGGGAGGGCACCAGCATTTCGCGGATGGCCGAGCGGGTGAGCAGGTCCACCGCGCGCGAGTAGTCCGGCTTGGTGGTGCCCTCCATGATCCCGGCGATCTCGCGGAACTGACGGCGCACCTCCTCGACGACCGCGCCGGCCGCACGGCCCACCGCTTCCATCGCCATGGCGGCGAACAGGTACGGGATCAGGCCGCCGATCAGCAGGCCGATGATCACGTAGTGGTTGGAGAGGTCGAAGCGGATATCCGCGCCGCCGAAGTGCAGGTTGAGGTTGTGCGTGTAGTCGGCGAACAGCACCAGCGCGGCCAGGCCCGCGGAACCGATGGCGTAGCCCTTGGTCACCGCCTTCGTAGTGTTACCCACGGCATCGAGCGGATCCGTGACGCCGCGTACTTCGGCCGGCAGTTCCGCCATTTCGGCGATGCCACCGGCGTTATCGGTCACCGGCCCATACGCATCCAGGGCCACGACCATGCCGGTCATGCTCAGCATCGCCGTGGCGCTGATCGCGATGCCGTAGAGGCCGGCCAGGGCGAACGAACCCCAGATGGCCGCGCAGACCGCCAGCACCGGGAGCGCGGTCGATTTCATCGACACGCCAAGGCCGGCGATGATGTTGGTCGCGTGGCCCGTGGTGGACGATTGCGCCACGTGGCGCACCGGCTTGTACTCGGTCGCCGTGTAGTACTCGGTGATCACCACCATGGCGCCGGTGAGCACCAGGCCAATGAGTGCGCAACCGTAGAGGCGGCCCGTGCCGAAGGCGCTATCCGCCATCAGCTGCTGGGTGATCGGCCAGAACGCGATGGCCGCGAGCAGGGCGGAGACGAACACGCCGGCATACAGCGCATTCATGATCTTGCCGCCGCGGGTCTTCACGAAGAACGTGCCGATGACCGACGCGACGATCGAGGCACCGCCCAGCACCAGCGGATAGAGGATGCCGTACGGGCCCACTTCGGTGGCGAGCACGCCGCCAAGCAGCATGGTGGCGATAAGCGTCACCGCGTATGTCTCGAACAGGTCGGCGGCCATGCCGGCACAGTCGCCGACGTTGTCGCCCACGTTATCGGCGATCACGGCCGGGTTGCGCGGGTCATCCTCGGGGATGCCGGCTTCCACCTTGCCCACCAGGTCGGCGCCCACGTCGGCGCCCTTGGTGAAGATGCCACCGCCCAGGCGGGCGAAGATCGAGATGAGCGAGGAACCAAAGGCCAGGCCGATCAACGCGTGCAGGACGTGCCCGCGTTCATAGCCCAGGTGGGTGAGGATGCCGTAGTAGCCGGCAACGCCGAGCAGCCCCAGGCCCACCACAAGCATGCCGGTGACCGCGCCACCGCGGAACGCCACGGCCAGGGCAGAAGAAAGGCCGCTCCTGGCGGCCTCGGCGGTACGCACGTTGGCACGAACCGAAACGTTCATGCCGATGTAGCCGGCCGCTCCCGAGAGCACCGCCCCCAGCGCGAAGCCGATGGCGGTTCCCCAGTCGAGGAAGATGCCTATCAAAAGGAAAAGGACGATGCCAACAACACCGATGGTGGCGTACTGGCGGTTGAGGTAGGCACGCGCGCCTTCCTGGATGGCGGCGGCAATCGCCTGCATTCGTTCATTGCCCGGCGAACGTGCCAGGACCCAGCTGACCGAAAACGCGCCGTACAGAATCGCCACGACCGCACATCCCAGCGCGATCCATAAACCGTACTGTTGCAGCATCGAAGCCTCCCCGAATTGTGGGAGCCCATGCAGGGCCCGGCCCGAGTATAGGCAGGGGAGGCCGTGAAACATGTTGTGCGCTGCGGAATCGCTAAAAACGATGTGGGACAAATGAGTGTGGGAGCGCGCTTGCGCGCGATGGGGTTTGCGGCAAGCACCCATCGCGTGCAAGCACGCTCCCACGACAGCACACAGCGGCGGGGGTGGTGCTTAGTTCTGCAGCACGATATCGGCAATGATGCCGGTGGCGACGGCGACGAGCAGGAACTGGCCGTCGTTATCGTCGCGCACCCAGTGGTAACCGCGCGGCGGTTCGCGCAGGCGGCGGCCGCGCCAGTCGTCGACCACGATCACGCGGCCGTCGTAACGGTGGCCGCGCTCCCAGTGGTGGCTGGCGTAGTGCGGCGGCGGCGGACGATGGTCGTCGTGCCAGTCGCGGCGGTCGTCGTGGTGGTCGTCATGCCAGTCGCGGTGGTCGCGATCGTCATGATGGTCGCGATCGTCGTGGTGCGGCGGGGGCGGCGGATCCCAGGCGAAGGCCGGGGCGATGCTGCCGGCGGCGACGAGGCAGAAGGCAAGTTTGCCGAGCATCTTCATAAGGGTTTCCTCCGCTTAGCGGGTGGCGATGTCGAGGATGACGCCGGTCGCGACGGCGACCAGCAGGAAATCGTTGTTCTCACGGACCCAGTGGTAGCCGCGCGGCGGCGGGCGCAGGCGGTAGCTGCCGTAGTCGTACACCACCACGTTGCGGCCGTAGTACCGGTGGCCGCACTCCCAATGGCCGTAATAGCGCGGCGGCGGGGGCGGCGGCGGGCGGTGGTAGTACGCCGGGCCGTGGTAGTAGCCACCGTGGCCGTAGTAACGCGGCGGCGGCGGGGGCGGGCGGTGGCCGTGCCAGCCGTTGTCGTGGTGCCAGTCGCCCCGGCCGCGGTTGTCGTAACCGTGGCGGTCGCGATCATGGCCACGGTCGTGGTCGTGATCCGGCGCGGCCACGGCGGCCGTGGTAGCGGCAAGCGCCAGGGCGGCGAGGGCGGTACGCAGCATCGTTTTCATCACGGCTTTCTCTCAGGTGACGATCCGCAGGTGGGACCGACGATTCGCATCCTAGGAATGGAAACCTGAACGGAAGAACGTGGTTTTTGAAAGCCCCGCGAAAGCATTAAGTAACGCGACAGCTATTGAACCGGCGCGTTCAGTAAATCGAGCCGGGGCGGAACTCGAGTGTCAGATTTGACGGGCTTTCCGGGAGGAAGAGCTCGGTGCGCCGTTCAGGTGTGCGGGCCAGGATCCTGCCCTCGCGGACGACGAGCAGTCGGGTGGCCTTCAGCCGGATCGCCTCGTAGGTATCGCCTGCCTGCAGCAGGACGAAGTCGGCGCGGTTACCCGGCGCGATGCCGTAGCCTTCCAGGCCCAGCACGCGTGCTGCATTCGCCGTGACGGCGTCGAAGCAATGCGCCACCCCGGCGGTCGAGGTCATCTGCGCCGCGTGCATGCCCATGTGCGCGACTTCGAGCATGTCGCCCGAGCCCATGCCGTACCACGGGTCCATCACGCAATCGTGGCCGAAGGCGACGTTCACGCCCGCGGCCAGCAGTTCCGGCACCCGGGTCATGCCGCGACGCTTCGGGTAGGTGTCGTGGCGGCCTTGCAGGGTGATGTTGATCAGCGGGTTCGCGATCGCGTGCACGCCCGCTTCCGCGATCAGCGGCAGCAGCTTCGAGACGTAGTAGTTATCCATCGAATGCATCGAGGTCAGGTGCGAGCCGGTGACACGGCCCTGCAGGCCCGTGCGGATCGTCTCCGCCGCCAGCGTCTCGATGTGTCGCGACCACGGGTCATCGGATTCGTCGCAATGCATGTCGACGCGTAGGCCACGCTCGGCGGCGAGCTCGCACAGCCAGCGGATGGACTCCGCGCCGTCCGCCATGGTGCGTTCGAAATGCGGGATGCCGCCGACCACGTCGACGCCCATGTCGAGCGCGCGGACGAGGTTGGCCTTCGCCGTCTTCGAGCGGAGCAGGCCATCCTGCGGGAAGGCCACCAGTTCCAGGTGCAGGTAGGGCGCGACCTTGCGCTTGACCTCGAGCAAGGCCTCGGTGGCGAGCAGGCGGTCGTCGCAGATATCCACGTGGCTGCGGATCGCCAGCAGGCCCTGGGCCACGGCCATGTCGCAATAGGCCAGCGCGCGCTTCACCAGCGCATCGATCGTGAGGTCGGGCTTCAGTTCGCCCCACAGCGCGATGCCCTCAAGCAATGTGCCCGAGGCATTGAGCCGCGGCAGGCCGAGCGAAAGCGTGGCATCCATATGGAAATGCGGATCCACGAACGGCGGCGCCACCAGGCGGCCCTGCGCATCGATCTCCTCCACGCCCCTTGCCGGCAGCGCCGGCTGCACCGCCGCGAACCGCCCACCTTCGATACCGATATCGACATCCCGGCGACCGTCAGGAAGGGTGGCGTGGCGAATGATCAGGTCCATGGCGAGCTCCGGCTATCGATCCCCATGATAAGGCACCGCCTCAACCGGTACCTGCCTCCACGAAGCTCACGCTGAGACGCATTGGCTTCTTCGCGATCTGCGTCATCAACCCATGGAAGACCTGGGCGAGCGCATTCATGGTCGGGTTGCCGGTGGGGCTGAGCTGGCGGTGCAGCGTTTTCGCGTGGGTCCCCGTCACCCGCGCGAGCTCCTCAAATCCCACGGCGTTCGCGAGCGTGCGAAGAATGGAACGGGCCTCTTCCGCATGGCCATCCGCGAGCAGCTCGACCGCCTCGCCCACGAGAGCCATGGCGAACTCAGGTTCGCGGCGGATGCGCGCGATGATGCGGTTGCGCGGGTCGGCAGTCATCAGGGTCATCGTGCATATCCTCCTCGAGCGTGCTCTTTCTTCCGTCGCTTGTATTCGGCAACCAGGGCTTGCGCCGCTGCGATCTCCGCGTGCTGTTTCGCTTTTCCGAAGCTGCCGCCCATCAGGAGAAGCAGAGTGGCTCCATCCTGGTGCGTGTAGACGCGTACGCCTGGTCCCCAATCCAGCCGCCACTCGGCGACACCGCCGCCAACGGACTTCAGGCCACTCTTGTGGCCTTGCGCCAGCTTCTCCACGACACCCGTGACCTTTGCTGCGGCCGCAAAGGAAAGGCCATCGAAAAAAGTACCGAACCCGTTATGCCCGTTCTCGTCGATGTACTCCTCGACGCGTATCCCTGTGTCGAACATCAGCATCTCCTATGCGGAGTGCACAGTAGCATATGTGCTACCTTGATGGAAGCTTATACGCTACTTCGATTCGCGGATGCGATTCCCTGGCTGGTGTCCCTTCACGCGGCCCAGGGCCGAAAAAGGCACCATAGGGTTCCCCATGAAGACCTCCGAGAAACTCGCCATCCTGGCCGATGCCGCTAAGTACGATGCCTCGTGCTCGTCGAGTGGTGGGAAGGGCCGTAACTCGCTGGGCACCGGTGGGATCGGGTCCACCGAGGGCATGGGGATCTGCCATGCGTACGCGCCGGATGGGCGCTGCATTTCCCTGCTGAAGATCCTGCTCACCAACTTCTGCGTGTACGACTGCGCGTACTGCGTGAACCGCCGCAGCAGCAACGTGCCGCGCGCGCGCTTCACGGCGGAAGAAGTGGTGAACCTCACGCTCGAATTCTACCGCCGCAACTATATCGAAGGGCTGTTCCTCTCCTCGGGGATCATCCAGTCGCCCGACTACACGATGGAACAACTGGTCCGCGTCGCGCGTTCGCTTCGCGTGGATCACAAGTTCGGCGGCTACATCCACCTGAAGACCATCCCCGACGCATCGCCCGAGCTGATCGACGCTGCGGGCCGCTGGGCGGATCGCCTCAGCATCAATGTGGAGATGCCGACCGAAGGTGGTTTGAAAACGCTGGCGCCGGAGAAACACCTCGGCGACATCCGCAGCGCGATGGGCCGGTTGCGCCTGTCGATCGACGAGGCGAAGGCCGAAAAGAAGGCGCCGAAATTCGCCCCGGCCGGGCAGAGCACGCAGATGATCGTCGGCGCCGATACGGCGAGCGATCGCGATGTCCTGACCGCCAGCACAAACCTTTATACGAACTACCGCCTGCGCCGCGTCTACTACTCGGCGTTCAGCCCCATCCCCGACGCTTCGAAGATCCTGCCGCTGAAGCCGCCGCCCCTCGTGCGCGAGCATCGTTTGTACCAGGCCGACTGGCTGATGCGCTTCTACGGGTTCGGCGCCGATGAAATCGCGCCGCCGGGCGACGACGGCATGCTCTCGCTCGAAGTCGACCCGAAGCTCGCGTGGGCACTGCGCCACCGCGAGCAGTTCCCGGTGGACGTGAACAGGGCCTCGCGCGACATGCTGTTGCGCGTGCCGGGTCTTGGCGTGAAAACCGTCGACAAGATGATCGCGATGCGCGGCCACCGCCGCATCCGCTATGACGACCTCATCCGCCTGCGTGTGCCGGTGAAGAAGGTGGCGCCGTTCGTCGAAACGGTCGACCACCGTCCGCGCGGCGACCACGAGAGCATCGCGCTGCACCGCGACCTGCGCGAGCCGATGCCCACGCAGCCCGATCTGTTCGGCTGATGCTCCGCGTTTCGCTGGATGACGCGTCCGACCTGGGGGAGTGGCGCGGCAAGGCGCGGGCGCTGCTGCTCGCCGGCGTGGCGCCCGATACGGTGGAGTGGGGTGGTGGCGGCCTGTTCGGCGGCGACGATCCGATCCCGCCGCCACGCGAAGGCGCCGCACCCGCCGTGCCACGCGATTTCCTCAACCTGGCCAACACCGTGCTGGCGCACTCGGACCCGCGCCGCCACGCCGTGTTGTACCGGATACTGTGGCGGCTGACCCACGGTGAGAAAGGCCTGCTGGCGATCGCCACCGACGATGACGTGGCCTGGGCGCATACCTGCGTGAAGCAGGTGAACCGCGACATGCACAAGATGAAGGCATTCGTGCGCTTCCGCGAAGTGGCGGTCGACGATGGCACGGTGTACGTCGCGTGGTTCGAGCCTGACCACGACATCGTGACCCGCGTGGCACCGTTCTTCGTCCGTCGCTTCACGGGCATGCGCTGGTCCCTGCTCACGCCGTCGCGTACCGCCCACTGGGACGGGGAGAAGCTCGCGTTCGGGCCAGGCGCGAGTCGCGCCGATGCGCCATCGGGCGATGCGCTGGAAGACCTCTGGCGTACCTATTACAGCAGCATCTTCAACCCGGCCCGGCTCAAGGTCGACGCGATGAAGCGCGAGATGCCGGTGAAGTACTGGAAGAACCTGCCGGAGGCTTCGCTCATCCCTGAGCTCGTGCGTGACGCATTGCCACGGATGCAGGCGATGGTCGCGAAGGAGGCCACCGTGCCGCGCAAGAAGATCACGCCGTTGCAGAAGGCGATCGAGGCAGCGCCCGAGGGCAGCCTGACCGCGCTGCGCCGCGAGGCGCGCGAGTGCCGTGCGTGCGACCTGTGGAAGCCGGCGACGCAGACCGTATTCGGCGAAGGCCCGGCGGATGCGCGCATCGTGGTGATCGGCGAGCAGCCTGGCGACCAGGAAGATCTCGCCGGCAAGCCGTTCGTGGGGCCGGCGGGGAAACTGTTCGACCAGGCGCTGGGCGAAGCCGGCGTGCCGCGCGATGCGCTGTATGTCACCAACACAGTGAAGCACTTCAAGTTCGAACCGCGCGGCTAGCGGCGGCTGCACCAGCGCGCCAATGCGGAGGAGCAGGCCGCTTGTCGGCCCTGGCTGGCCGCGGAGATCGACCGGATCCAGCCGGATGCGCTGGTCTGCCTCGGCGCGATGGCCGCGCAGGCGGTGTTCGGGTCTTCGTTCCGGCTCATGGAGCAGCGTGGCCAATGGCTCACGCTGGCGGATGGCCGCAGGGCGATGGCGACGGTGCACCCTTCATACCTGCTGCGCCTGCCCGCGCACGAAGACCGCGACGCAGCGTATGCGCAATTCGTCCGCGACCTGTCCCTGATGCACGACGCGCTCTTGTGGGAGTGAGCTTGCGAACGATGCTCTTCCGCGATGCCATCGCGCGCAAGCGCGCTCCCACAGGGGGAGCTCAGGCAGGCACGAATTTTTTCAGCTTCTTTGGTACCGACGTGTTCTTCAGCGTCACGTACAGCGGCAGGCCATCCTCGCCATACGGCGGCGGTGCCTCGCCCAGGATCAGCGGCGCGAGGTAACGCCGCGCCGCGGCGGTGATGCCGAACCCATCTTTCGAGATGAAGTTCTTCGGCATCTTCTTTTCCTGGTTCGCGATCTTGTCGAGCGGCGCCGCCTCGATCTTCCACTTGTACGGCTCTTCCGAGGTGCGCACGATCACCGGCATCACGGCATTGAGCCCGTCGGCCGCGTATTCCACGGCCTTCTTGCCCACCGCGTACGCCTGCTCCACGTCCACCTTCGAGGCGATGTGCCGCGCGGAGCGCTGCAGGTAATCCGGTAGCGCCCAGTGGTACTTGTAGCCCAGCTTCTCCTTCACCAATGAAGCGAGCACCGGCGCGGCACCGCCCAGCTGGGCGTGGCCAAATGCATCGCGCGCACCGGTCTCCGCCGATTCGGCCAGGAACTTGCCGTCGGAACCCTTCACGCCTTCGGACACGACCACGGTGCAGTAACCGACCTTTTCCACGGTCGCTTTCACCTTCTCCAGGAACGCCGCCGGGTCGAACACGTTTTCCGGGAACAGGATGATGTGCGGCGGATCGCCCGCCTTGTTCCCCGCAAGGCCGGCGGCCGCGGCGATCCAGCCCGCGTGGCGGCCCATCACCTCGATGATGAACACCTTGGTCGAGGTATCCATCATGGAGGCGACATCGAGGCTGGCCTCGCGCACGGCGATGGCGGTGTACTTCGCCACCGAACCGAAGCCCGGGCAGTTGTCGGTCACGACCAGGTCGTTGTCGATCGTCTTGGGCACGCCGATGCAGTTCACCTCGTAGCCCAGCGCCTGGCCGATCTTCGAGACCTTGTTCGCCGTATCGGCCGAGTCGTTGCCGCCGTTGTAGAGGAACGTGCGGATGTCGTGGGCCTTGAAGACCTGGATCAGCCGCTCGTACTCGGCGCGGTTCTCCTCGAGCGACTTCAGCTTGTAGCGGCAGGAGCCGAAGGCGCCGCCCGGGGTGTGCTTCAGGCCGGCGATGTTCGCCTTGGCTTCCTTCGTCGTATCGATCAGCTCCTCGCGCAGGGCGCCGAGGATGCCGTTGCGGGCCGCGTACACCGGGATCCCCTTGTCGCGGGCGGTCTCGATGACCCCCGCGGCGGTGGCGTTGATGACGGCGGAAACACCGCCCGACTGGGCGTAGAGGAGCTTACCGGCGGCCATGCTGCGGTTCCTTCTTGGGCGGTCGAGGGCCCGAGCGTAACCCGTCCGGCGTGGCCGTGGCTTGAAGGCGGCCCCTGCGGCGCACTGCCACGCCGATGTAACAGCCGTTTGACGGGGTGGCGCCCCTCCCGTTACCTTGGGACCCATTTTATTGTGCCCGGCGGCGGGGTTAGCCCTGCCAGCCCGGTAATTTGGAGCATCAATGCGATTCGTGCTTTTCGGCGCACCCGGTTCGGGCAAGGGCACCCAGGCGGCCCGCCTTAAGGAGGAGTTCGGCATTCCGCACATCTCGACGGGCGACCTGCTCCGTGGCGAGATCAAGGAAGGGACCGAACTTGGCCTGAAGGCCAAGGCCCTGATGGACGCCGGCCAGCTGCTGCCGGACGACATCATGCTCGGCATCATCGAGCACCGCCTGGCCCAGGCCGATGCCAAGCCGGGCTTCATCCTCGATGGCTACCCGCGCAACCTGGCCCAGGCCGATGCGCTGGATGGCGTGCTGGCCAAGATCGGCCAGCCGCTCGATGTGGTGATCAAGCTCGAAGTGCCGTTCGACGCCATCGTCGGCCGCTGCGAAGTGCGTTTCAAAGCCGAGCACCGTCCGGACGATGAGCCGGAAACGGTGAAGAAGCGCCTCGGCATCTACGCCGACCAGACCGCCCCGGTCGCGTCGTTCTACGAGAAGCGCGGCAAGCTGAAGATCGTCGACGGCGTCGGCGAACTCGATGAGGTCACGGCGCGCATCAAGGCCGCCCTGAACAACGCCAGCGCCGCCAGCGCCTGATCCCCTTAGAGGCCGGCGCCCCGTGCGCCGGCCGCGAGTCCGTGAGCATGCGCGTCCATATCCTCGGCATCGGTGGCACCTTCATGGGCGGCGTGGCCGCCCTCGGCCGTGAACTCGGCCTGCAGGTCGAAGGCTCCGACGCCAACGTCTACCCGCCGATGAGCACGCAGCTCGAAGCGCTCGGCATCGAACTGATGCAGGGCTACACGGCGGACCACCTGAAGCCCGCGCCTAACCTCGTCGTGGTCGGCAATGCCATGACCCGCGGCAACCCGGCGGTGGAGTACATGCTCGACGAAGGCATGCGCTACATCTCCGGCCCGCAGTGGCTCGGCGAGACGCTGCTCGGTGGCCGCGACGTGCTGGCCGTGGCCGGCACGCACGGCAAGACCACCACCACCAGCCTGCTCGCGCACCTGCTCGACCGGGCCGGCATGGATCCGGGCTTCCTGATCGGCGGCGTGCCCGGCAATTTCGATGTCTCCGCGCGGCGTGGCAGCGGCAAGCCGTTCGTGATCGAGGCGGACGAATACGACTCGGCGTTCTTCGACAAGCGCTCGAAGTTCGTCCATTACCGCCCGCGCATCGCCATCCTCAACAACCTGGAATACGACCACGCGGATATCTTCCCCGACGTGGCCGCGATCCAGCGCCAGTTCCACTACCTGGTGCGCACGGTGCCCGGCAACGGCCGGCTCATCGTCAACGCCGAGGACGCCTACCTCGCCGAAGTACTGGCGATGGGTGCGTGGACGCCGGTGGAGACCTTCGGCATCGATGCGGGCGACTGGCGTGCCGAGCTCATCGCCGCCGATGGTTCGCACTTCCGCGTCATCCGCCAGGGCCAGCCGCTGGGCGAGGTGCGCTGGAACTCGCTCGGGCGGCACAACGTGATGAACGCATTGGGCGCGCTCGCCGCGGCGACGGCTGCCGGTGCCGATCCGGTCGCCCTGCTGCCTGCCTTCGGCAGCTTCGCCAGTGCGCGCCGGCGCATGGAAGTGATCGGCGAGGCGCGTGGCGTTACCGTCTACGACGATTTCGCCCACCACCCGACCGCCATCGCCACCACGCTGGCGGGCTTGCGCGCGAAGGTCGGCAAGGCACGCATCCTCGTGGCGCTGGAACCGCGATCGAACAGCATGCGCCTCGGCGCGCACGCCGATGCGCTGGCGCCCTCGCTGCAGGATGCCGACGGCGTCGTGTTCCTGCACCGGCCCGAGCTGGCCTGGGATGCCGGCAAGGTGACTGGCGCGCTCGCGGGTCGCGGCACGGCGGTGGCCACGGTCGATGCGCTGGTCGGGTCGCTCGCCGAGCAGGCGGGCGAGGGCGACCACGTCGTGTTCATGTCGAACGGCGGCTTCGAAGGTGCGCCGCGGCGCTTCTTCGACGCGCTGCGCGCAGGTTAGACTGGCGGGCATGGCAGCGACCACGCCCGCGCTCGATCTCCCTCTCTTTCCCCTGGCGAACGTCCTTTTCCCGGGCGGTCATCTCCAGTTGCGCATCTTTGAGCCGCGCTACATCGACCTGATCCGCGAATGCGCGCGCTCCGGTCGCGGCTTCGGCGTGTGCCTGATCCTTGAAGGACGCGAAGCGGGCCAGCCGGCCATCCCGGCCGCGGTCGGCACACTCGCGACCATCACCGATTTCCACACCCGCGAAGATGGCCTGCTCGGCATCGTCGCCGAAGGTGGCCAGCGCTTCCGCGTCACGCGTACCCGGGTGCGTTCCGATGGCCAGGTGCGCGGCGACATCGCGCCGTGGGAGCCGGAGAGCAGCGTGCCGGTACCGGCGGAGTTCGGCCTGCTCACCACCATCCTCGAACGCCTCGCCGAACAGATGGGGCCGCCATGGCGGCAGGATGTCGCTGGCCGCGCCGACGATGCCAGCTGGGTCGGCTTCCGCCTGTGCGAACTGCTTCCGCTCGATCCGAACGAGTGCCAGCACATGCTCGAGCTGGATGATCCGATCCAGCGCCTCGCCGAACTCCGCGACATCCTCCCGCGCTTCCAGCGCGCCTGAGCCTCGCCACCATGACAACGCTCGCCGGGAAGACCCTGTTCATCACCGGTGCCTCGCGTGGCATCGGCCTCGCCATCGGCCTGCGCGCCGCGCGCGATGGTGCCAACGTGGTGATCGCCGCGAAGAGCGGCGTGGCCAACCCGAAGCTGCCCGGCACCATCCACACCGCGGCCGCGGAAATCGAGGCGGCCGGTGGCAAGGCGCTGCCGCTGAAGGTCGACATCCGCGAAGAGGCGGAAGTGCGCATGGCCGCCGCGACGGCAGCCGAGCGCTTTGGCGGCATCGATATCGTCGTGAACAACGCCAGCGCGATCTGGCTGGCGGGCACGGAAGATACGCCGATGAAACGCTTCGACCTGATGCACCAGGTGAACACACGCGGCACCTTCCTCGTCACCCAGGCCTGCCTGCCGTTCCTCAAGGAGGCGGAGAATCCGCATGTGCTGATGCTCTCGCCGCCGCCGAGCATCGATCCGCATTGGTACGCGCCGCACGTGGCGTACACCATCGCCAAGTTCGGCATGAGCCAGTGCGTGCTGGGCATGGCCCCGGAGTTCGCGCCCATGGGCATCGCGGTGAACGCCCTGTGGCCGAAAACCGTCATCGCCACGGCAGCCATCGCCATGATCGATGGCGTAAAAGCCGAAAACTGCCGTACCCCGGAGATCGTGGCCGATGCGGCCCACGCGATCCTTACCCGGCCCGCCCGCGCCAACACCGGCCACTTCTTCATCGATGAAGATCTGCTGCGTGAAGAAGGTGTGACGAATTTCGATCACTACGCCGTCACGCCGGGCCAGCCTCTACTACCGGACTTGTTTCTCTAGCAAGCGCAAACGCCACCCAAACCGCTGTGTGAGCTAGCCCGTTTGGTGTATGGCCGGTTTTTGCATGCCGGGGTAACGTCAGTTCGTCGCCCCTGGCATGACATGACAGCAGGGCGGTGTGGGGCTTGCCGGCCTGCAGGGGGTGCCGGCGGCGGGTCCAAGGGTGAACCCGCTACAGCCGGCGCAGGCCACTGAACGGTTTGAGGAGCAGGCATGTCACGCGGGGAATCGACGGGGCGTTGCGTCGTCTGGGTAGGTAGACCGAGCGTTGAAGAACATTTCGGACTGATCCGGGCCGGCTGGCGAACGCTGGTGGCCGATCCGGCCCGCCTGGATACGAGCTTGCCGGAGTGCGGGGACACGGCCATCGCCGTGGTCGACCTGCGCGCCAGCGCGCAGGCGGCGGTGCGCGTCCTCCAGGAGTTGCGTGACAGCCACCCAGGCCTGGCCTGGATCGGGCTGACCGGGCATCGCACGCCCGCCAACGATCCATCCATCCAGCATGTGCTGCCCCAGGCTTTCGAGCTGATCGATGGCGCCTCCTCGTTGCAGGCGCTGCGCCAGGCCTTGCAGCGCGTTCCCGCCGATGGCATCCCTGTCCTCGACGACGACCAGCCCAGCGTGATGACCGGGAACAGCCCGGCCATCCGGGCCCTCTCTCAGAACATTCGTAAATTCGCCCCGGTCGAGCTGCCGCTCCTGATCACCGGGGAGACCGGGACCGGCAAGGAAATGGCGGCGCGGGCGCTGCACCAGCTCTCCGGCCGGCGCGACCGACCGTTCGCGGCCATCAACTGCGGCGCCCTGCCGGCCAACCTCGTCCAGTCGGAGCTGTTCGGCCACGAGCGCGGCTCGTTCACCGGCGCCACCAGCCGGCGCATCGGCCACTTCGAGTCCGCCGATGGCGGCACCGTGTTCCTCGACGAAATCGGCGACCTGCCGCTGGATGCCCAGACCAACCTGCTGCGCGTCCTGCAGGAGGGCACCATCGAGCGCATCGGCAGCTGCCAGTCGATCAAGGTGAACGTGCGTGTCCTCGCGGCCACCCACGTCGATCTCGAAAAAGCCGTGGCGCAGGGCCGCTTCCGCGAGGACCTGTTCTACCGGCTCAACGTACTGCGCCTGCGCATGCCGCCGCTCCGCGAGCGCAACGGCGATATCGAGCTGCTCGCCCAGTACTTCCTCGACGCGTTCCGCGAGAGCTACGGCACCCGCGCACGCGCCTTCAGCACGGCGGCGCGCAAGGCCATGAACGCCTTCGCCTGGCCGGGCAACGTGCGTGAACTGATGAACCGCGTGCAGCGCGCGGCCGTCATCGCCGACGATGCGCTGATCACCCCGGACGACCTCGAGCTCAACGCGGACCTGCCGGGCCTCGATCGCGACAGCCTGGGCAGTGCGCGCACCTCGGCCGAGCGCGAGGCGATCGTGGATTGCCTGCGCGCGAGCGCCTTCAACATCAGCGAGTGCGCCCGCCGCCTCCGGGTATCCCGCGTCACGGTGTATCGGCTCTGCAAGAAACACCAGCTCGCCCTCGACCAGTTGCGCTAGGGCCCCCTCCCGCGGAAAAGAAAACTCCCGGCCCTCTGGGGGACCGGGAGTTCCCATTCGTCGTCCGGCTTGGCAGGGTCGTCGGGCGAGCGAACACCGCGGCTTCTCGGAGCCTCCCCGGAAGGGGAGCAAGCCGCATGCCACTCCTCCCCGGCGTTGATTCGCAAGGAATTTCCCCCTGCGCGGCATTTCCACTGCGTTCATCGGCTGTAGCGTTCTGTAACAGGCCGTTTCAGCAACGGAACAGCCGTTGTCGGCGGGCCGCGCGCCTTATACGATGGGGATCCCGCGGCGCATCATTCCCGCCGGGGCATCGGATCGATGTCGGACCGCAGAACGTACCGTGCGATTCCATCCGTTCCTGTTTGGGGCCAGGCGCTGCGGCCGGGCCCGGGAGTCGTTTTCATGTCGTCGCATCCAGTCGAACCCTCCGATCTCATCGGCCTGGGCAAGCGCTATTGGCTTTCCGTGTACCGCCCCCGTGATGTCGTGCTCGACCATGGCAAGGGCGCGCGCATCTGGGATACCGAGGGCCGCGACTATCTCGATTTCGGTGCCGGCATCGCCGTGAACGCGCTGGGCCACCAGGAGCCGGAGCTCGTCGCGGCGCTGGTCGCGCAGGCCGGCAAGCTGTGGCACGCGAGCAACGTGTTCTGGACCGAGCCCCCGCTGCGCCTCGCCGAGGAGCTGGTGGAACATGCACCGTTCGCCGAGCGCGTGTTCCTGTGTAACTCCGGCACCGAGGCCAACGAGGCCGCGATCAAGCTCGTGCGCAAGTGGGCCGCATCGCAGGGCCGTGCACCCGAGAACCGCGTCATCATCACCTTCCTCGGCTCGTTCCATGGCCGCACGCTCGCGTCGGTCACCGCCACCGCTCAGCCGAAATACCAGGAAGGCTACGAGCCGCTGCCCGGTGGTTTCCGCTACGTGGCCTTCAATGACGAAGCCGCGCTCGAAGAAGCTTTCGCCAAGGGCGGCGTCGCTGCCGTCATGGTCGAGCCGGTGCAGGGCGAGGGCGGTGTCACGCCGGCCGCGCCCGGGTTCCTGAAGAAGATCCGCGAACTCTGCGATGCGCACGACGCGCTCATGGTGCTCGATGAAATCCAGTGCGGCATGGGCCGTACCGGCACGCTGTTCGCGCACACGCACGACCATGTCACGCCGGATATCGTCACGCTGGCCAAGGCGCTGGGCGCGGGTTTCCCGATCGGCGCGATGCTCGCCGGCAAGAAGGTTTCCGAGGTGATGCAGTTCGGTGCGCATGGCACGACCTTCGGCGGCAACCCGATGGCCGCGGCCGTCGCGCGCGTGGCGCTGAAGAAGATCGCCTCGCCGGAAGTGCTGCTCAACGTCGAGCGCCAGTCGAACGATATCCGCAAGGGCCTCGAGAAGCTCAACCACGAGCTCCACCTGTTCTCGGAACTGCGTGGCCGCGGCCTGATGATCGGCGCCGTGCTCAACGATACGTACAAGGGCCGCGCCGGCGAGATCCTCGACATCGCCGCCGCCCACGGCCTGCTCATCCTGCAGGCCGGCCCGGATGTGCTGCGCATCGTGCCACCGCTCAACATCACCGATGAAGAAACCCACGCAGGCCTGGAGCGCCTGCACGCGGCGCTGGCGGAGTTTGCCAGCCGCGAAGCCAAGGTGGATTAAGCGGTTCGTCCGCTTCGCGGCCGCATGCGACAACGCGGCCGTCGCCGCGAACCGCCGCCTTGTGGGAGCGGGGGTGGGGGGGGGGGGGGGGGGGGGGGCCCCCGCCGCCCCCCCCCGCGCGGCCCCACCAAGTTTATTTTGGGCCAGGGGGGGGGGCGCAACCAAGGGCGCGGGGGGGCCCGCGCGGGG
>NZ_JBVJMK010000030.1:3252-24676 GCF_055584245.1 Luteibacter sp. NPDC104163 | reverse complement strand
GCCGCTTACTCCACCCTGGGGGGCCGCAGTTACTACCTGCGCGTGCGCTGCGCGCCCGCTCGGTACCGCGTTACTTATTGGTCTGGGGGAGCGCGCTTGCGCGCGATGGGTACTGACGCAGACCCCATCGCGCGCAAGCGCGCTCCCACAATGTCTTTAATCGTCAGAAGCCTTCCAGCACGACCTTCCCGATGCTGGTGCCACTCTCCACGAGCTGGTGCGCACGGCGTACGTTCGCCGCGTTGATCAGGCCAAAGTTCTCGCGCACCGTGCTGCGAATCACGCCCGCGTCCACCAGGTTCGCGACTTCATCCAGCAGGTGCCCCTGCTCGCCCATGTCGTCGGTGTGGAACGCCGAGCGCGTGAACATCGATTCCCAGTGCAGCGCGATGCTCTTCACCTTCAGCAGGCGCACGTCGATCGGCTCGGCCGGGTCGTCGATCAGCCCGATCGCGCCCTGCGGCTTCATCAGCTCGGGGAACGTGGCGAAATGCTGCTCGGTCTTGGTGAGGCTGAGGACGTAGTCGACGCCCTCGGGCGCGACTGCCAGCACCTCCGCGTCCAGCGGCTTCGCATGGTCCACGACGTGGTGCGCGCCCATCGCCTGCACCCATTCGCGGGTTTCAGGGCGGGATGCCGTGCCGATCACGGTCAGCCCGGTCAGCCGACGCGCCAGCTGCACCGCCATGGAGCCCACACCACCCGCTGCCCCGACCACGAGCAACGTGGCGGGGCGACCTGACGTCCCGCGCGGGATCCCCAGCCGATCGAACATCAGCTCCCAGGCCGTGATCGTCGTGAGCGGCATCGCCGCCGCTTCCGCGTCGGTGAGCGTTGAAGGCTTGCGCCCCACCAGGCGTTCATCGACAAGGTGGAACTCGCTGTTGGCGCCGGGACGGTTGCGGTCGCCGGCGTACCACACGGCATCACCGGCCTTGAACCGCCGCACTTCCGGGCCCACCGCGACGACGGTGCCCGCCACATCCCAGCCGAGCACGTTGTCTGCACCCTTCGGATCGACACGCTGGCGGACCTTGGCGTCGACCGGGTTGACCGAGATCGCCGCCACCTTCACCAGCAGGTCGCGCCCCGTGGCCTGCGGCACCGGGAGTTCGACATCGAGCAGGCTCTGCGCATCTTCAGCGGGAAGCGACTTGCGGTAAGCGACGGCTTTCATGGGCGTGGCTCCGTAGGGGGATCAGGCGCACCCGGCGGCGACACGCGAAGGGCGGCGGCGCTCCAGTGCAACGCTGGCCATCGTAGCAACCAGGCCTGCCACCGTCACAGCCGCGCCGGCCAGGCTGACGACCGGCAGCGCATGGCCGGCGGCGATCACCGCACCGCCCAGCCAGGCACCGCCCGCGTTGCCCAGGTTGAACGCGGCGATATTGAGGGTCGAGGCCAGGTTCGGCGCATCGCCGGCCACGTGGACGACGCGGGACTGCAGCGGCGCCACGGTGGCGAACGAAGCGATACCCCAGACGAAGATCGTGACGATCGACGCGACCGTGTCATGCATGGTCCAGGCGAACGCGGCCATCAGCAGCGCCAGCACGACCAGGATACCCATGAGCGAAGGCATGAGGCGCCAGTCCGCGAGGCGGCCGCCGAGCATGTTGCCGATCGTGGTGCCCAGGCCAAACAGAACCAGCACCGCACCAGTCCAGTGCGGGCTTACGTGCGACACGTCCTGCAGGATCGGCGCGATGTAGGTGAACACGGTGAACACGCCGCCGAAGCCCAGGACGGTCATGCCCAGCGCGATCAGCACCTGTGGCTCGCGCAGCACGCGCATCTCGGTCGCCATGTGCGGCGCCTTCAGGTTCGGCAGGGCGGGCACGAAGCGCGCCACGGCTACGGCGGCAGCGATGCCCAGGACGGTCACCGCCCAGAACGTCGAGCGCCAGCCGGCCCACTGGCCGAGGAACGTCCCGAACGGCACGCCCAGCACGTTGGCCAGGGTCAGGCCGGCGAACATCAGGGCGATCGCGCGGGCACGCTGGTTGGCGGGTACCAGGTGGGCCGCCACGACCGCGCCGATGCCGAAGAACGAACCATGGCAGAAGGCCGCGACGACGCGGGCCACCATCAGCACGTCGTAGTTCCATGCGACGGCGCACAACGCGTTGCCGATGATGAACAGGCCCATCAGCAACAGCAGCGCCCGCTTGCGCTCCAGCTTCGCCGTAAGGGCGGCAAGCAGGGGCGCGCCCAGGGCCACGCCCAGCGCGTAGCCGGAGACAAGCATGCCGGCCGCGGGGATACCGACATGGAGATCGGACGCCACTTCGGGGAGCAGGCCCATGATGACGAACTCGGTAGTACCGATGGCAAAAGCTGCCACGGCCAGTGCCAGCAAGGGCAGACGGGACGGTGACGAATCCATAGGATAGGCTCGGACAGAAAGGAGGATGGTGTGTATTGTCCTGCCCGGCCCGCGGCGCAGAAACGCCCCGGTGCGACAAAGACTCTTGCCGCAAACTTGAATATCGGAGCGCTCCCGGCATGATCGCCTCGCTGATCGCCATCGCGGCCCTGGCCCTGCACGCCGCGGGCGTCATGGCCGCCATGCATGCGGTGATGAACACGCGCACCGCCCAGGGCGCCTTCGCATGGGTGCTCGGCCTGGTGCTGGTGCCCTATGTCACCCTGGTGCCCTACCTGTTCCTGGGCGCCAGCCGCTTTGGCGGGTACGTCGACCTGCACCGCCAGCGCCAGGCCCGCTTCTTCATGCTGCACGCCGAGGCGGAACACCCCGCCCAGCCCGGCGTCGCCCCGCATCCCCAGCCCGTGCACGACCCGCGCTACAGCGCGATCGGGCACATGCTGAAGACCGCCATGCACGCCGGCAACAACCTCTCCCTGCATATCGACGGCGAAGCGGCGTTCGAAGCCATGTTCGCCGCGATGGCCCGTGCCGATCATTACGTGCTGGTGCAGTTCTTCATCATCCACGACGACGGGCTGGGGCGTCGCCTGCGCGATGCGGTGCTCGCTTGTGCGAGCCGCGGCGTCCGCGTGTGCCTGCTCTACGACAGCATCGGCAGCCATGCCCTGCCCGATGCCTACGTGGAAAGCCTGCGCAAGGGTGGCGTCGACGTGCGCCGCTTCGCGACGCGCCGCTTCCGCAATCGCTTCCAGCTGAACTTCCGAAACCATCGCAAGATCGTGGTCGTGGATGGCGAACGCGGCTTCGTCGGCGGGCTCAATGCAGGCGACGAATACCTCGGGTTGAAGCCGCCGCTCGCACCCTGGCGCGACACCCATATGCAGATCGAGGGTCCGGCCGTTGCCGACCTGCAACGCGTCTTCGCCGAGGACTGGTACTGGGTGACCGGCGAGCGTCCGCCATCGATGCCGCCGCCGGAACGTTGCGGCCGCGCGAACAGCATGATCGTCGCCACCGGGCCCGCGGATCGCCAGGAAAGCTGCTCGCTGTTCTTCACCCAGGCGATCCATGCGGCGAAGAAGCGCGTGTGGATCACCAGCCCGTACTTCGTGCCCGACCAGGCGGTGTTCGGCGCGCTGCGCCTTGCAGTATTCCGCGGCGTCGACGTACGCATCCTCATCCCCTCGCGCCCGGACCACCGCACGGTGTACCTGGCCTCCACGCTGTACGCGCACGAGGCCACCATCGCCGGCATCCGCATGTTCCGCTACCTGCCGGGTTTCGTGCACCAGAAAGTGATGCTCATCGACCACGACACCGCCGTCGTCGGCAGCATGAACCTCGACAACCGCAGCTTCCGCCTGAATTTCGAAGTCGCGGCGCTGAACGTCGACGAGGTGTTCGCGGCGGAGATCGAAACCATGCTGAAGGACGACTTCGCACAGGGCGACGAGGTCAACCCCAACGACTACCGCCGCCTGCCCTACCTGCGCCGCGTGGCCCTGCACGTGGCCCGCCTGTTCGATCCCGTGCTGTAAGGCCCTTGCCGAAACCGGGTTACTCGGTTCAACTCGATCGTAGGAGCCCACCCTGTGGGCGACATCTTTCGCCGCGAGGCCCACATGCCCCCAAGGAGACCCCCGCGCATGCTCCGCACCTTCGCCTTCCTCACCGCCGCCATGGTGGCCGGCGCCGCCTCCGCCGCCCCGGCGCAGTTCGCCGAGCGCACGGTCGACGTGCACGGCAAGACCTACCGTTACCAGGTCTTCATCCCCGCCGATATCAAGCCGCACCCGGCGGTCGTCCTGTTCCTGCATGGCAGCGGTGAGCGCGGCAGTGATAACCAGAAGCAGATGAGCCAGGGCCTGCCACCGTGGCTGAAGGAACACATGGATTTCCCGGCCGTCGTCGTGATCCCGCAGGCGCCGGACGATACGGAATGGACCGACGAAGCCGATGCGAACATGGCGCTCGCCGCCCTCGAGAAGAGCGTCCAGGAATTCCACGGCGACCGTAAGCGCCTGTACCTCACCGGCCTGTCGATGGGCGGCTACGGCTCGTGGCAGCTCGCGGTCGATTACCCGGACAAGTTCGCCGCGGCCGCGATCATCTGCGGCGGCATCACTGCGCTACCCGATCCGGAAGGGCGCAACCTGTTCGTCCACGGCGTACCCGATGGCAAGGATCCGTTCGAATGGGCCGCGCAGAAGATCGGCAAGACCCCGGTGTGGATCTTCCACGGCGGCGATGACAACGTCGTCCCCACCGAACAGTCGCGCAAGATGAACGCAGCGCTGGTTAAGCGCGGCGCCGAAGTGAAGTACAGCGAATTCCCCGGCGTGAACCACGGCTCGTGGATGAAGGCCTACGCCACGCCCGACCTGTGGGACTGGATGTTCCAGCACCACCGCTGACCGCAGTTTGTTGTAGGAGCCCTACGGATTGCGGATGTGCCCGATGAGGTCCTTGAGACCACCGGAGAACGCTGCCCAACCGATGCCGGCGCCCACCAGTGCGCCGAGCATCTCGAACAGCACGCGCAGGCCCATGGAATCCGGATCGTGCACCGCGGCCAGCTTCACCCGCAACAGCTGCGGTGACTGGATCGGGACGAAGTTGAAGTAGAACGAATTCCAGATGTCCTCGTAGCCCACGAGGAAGAACGCCACGAGCACGGCAACTGTCAACTCCATGCCATGGTTCCAGCCGTTGGCCTTGCCGAACAGGCGCACCAGCACGTACGCGACGATGCCGCCCAGCAGCGCGATGCCGCCGACCTGCAAGGCACCTTCCATGCCGTAACCCATCCAGCTGCGATCGAGGAGCATGGTGCGGACTCGTGGGGATCAGGCAGGCATTATGCCCGCGAGCCGGCGCTTTGGCTCTCCAGCGGGCGGCCATGCCGCGCATACAGCACGAAAGAGAGGACCGCGGCCGCCAGCGTCGTCGCGCTGGCCACGAGGAAGATGGCCGGGTAATCGTAAAGTCCCGCGATCCAGCCGCCGACCGGGCCGGTCAGGCCCAGGGCCACGTCCAGGAACACGGAATAGGCACCCAGCGCCGCGCCGCGGTTGTGGTTGCTCACGCGGCTGACGGCTTCGACGCCGAGTGCGGGGAAGACCAGTGCAAAGCCTGAGCCGGTCAACGCGGCACCGGCGAGCGCCGCATGCGGGCTGGTGCCGAACCATAGCAGCAACAGGCCGAGGCACTCGACCACCAGCGACACCATGGCCACGCGGTAGCCGCCGAACCGGTTGATGGCATTGGCGAAGACGAGGCGCACGCCGATGAAACAGCTACCGAACAGGGAAAGCGACAGTGCGGCACCCTGCCAGCCGCGGCTCGCGTAATACAGGGCGACGAACGTCGAAAGCGCACCGAAGCCGATGGAACCCAGCGCAAGGCCCGCGCCGTATGCGTACACGCGCGAGAGCACGTGCTTGAACGGCAGGCGTTCGCCGTGCGTCGGCGGCACATGCGCCTTGAGCAGGGCCAGCGGCAAGGCGATCGCGCCCAGCGCAAAGCCCAGCACACCGAGCGAGACCATGCCGAACTTCGCCGCAAGCGTGACGCCGAGCGGTGCACCGAGGGCAATGCCGCCGTAGGTAGCGATACCGTTCCACGAGATGACCCGCGCGGTGTGCTCACCGCCAATGCCCGCGATGCCCCAGGTGATGGCACCCGTCCCGATCCAGCTTTCGGCGAAGCCAAGGCCAAGGCGGCTGAGGAGGATCAGGGCGAGCGACACCGCCGGCATCCCCGGCGCCAGGCTACCCAGGGCCAGGAACAGGCCGGCCAGGGCAAGCACGATCAGGCCCGCCGTGACGGCACGCTTCGGGCCCATGGCATCGGCCATGCGCCCCGCGTAGGGCCGGCTCATCAGGGTCGCAATGTATTGCGTACTGACCGCCAGGCCGGCGATCACCGTGGAGTAGCCGAGGCTTTCGTGCACATACCCGGGCAACACGGCCATGGGGATGCCGATGCTTAGGTAGCACAGGAAGGTGAAGACGACCGCGGAGAGGATCCGCGCGGTGACGGCGAAGCGCCGTCCGCGATGGGGGACTAGGGGAGGCAGGGACATAGCCACTCCATTATAGAGGCTTATGCTGCGGTGCGACATCTCGCCGCATGAAGCCTTTTTTAGAGTCAGCCGCTGCGCCTTGCCCGTGGGAGCGCGCTTGCGCGCGATGGGTGCTCGCGGCAGGTACATCGCGCGCAAGCGCGCTCCCACAGGGGGCTACGCCCGATAACGAGGCGCGACGCAGCGTTAGCCGAGGAACACCGGCTGCCCGCTGTGCTGTGATTCGCGCAGTGCGATGGCGATACGCGTGGCTTCCACCGCGTCGTCCATCGTCAGGTCGAACGGCGTGTCGTCGAGCACCGCGTCCACGAAGTGCTTAGCCTGGGTGACGAACGCCGGGGCGAAGCGCTCGTAGAACGACGTAGGTACGGTGTGGCGTACGCCGCCCGCGTCCGCGATCTCCACGCGATCCGCGCGCGGCATGCGCCCCACGCTGATCTTGCCCGCGGTGCCGGTCACGTCCGTCTGCGTGTCGTGGCCGTGGGCCTGCGTGCGCGAGGCGTAGAACATCGCCATCTGGCCGCCCTCGAACTCGACGATGGCGATGCCGTTGTCCACATCCTTCAGCGCCTCGAGCGGCGGATACATGGCCACGGTGCCGGTGGCGTAGACCTTCTTCGCCTTCGGCCGGCCCAGCAGCCAGCGGGCCAGGTCGACGTCGTGCACGCTGCAGTCGAGGAAGATGCCGCCGCTCGTCGGCGCGAACTTCAGGAAGGCACCGGTCGGGTCGGCAAGGTCGGTCGTCTGCGAATACACCAGGAACGGCCTGCCGATGCCGCCGGCTTCGATGTGCATGAAGGCGTGGCGATAGCTCTCATCGAAGCGGCGGACGAACCCGACCATCGCGCGCTTCGAGGCCTTCGCCGCATGCTCGGCGGCGCGGCGGCAGTCCTCCAGTTCCAGCGATAGCGGCTTCTCGCAGAACACGTGCTTGCCGGCATCGAGTGCCTGCTCGATCTGCGTGGCGTGCAGCGAAGTCGGCGTCACCACGACGACCGCATCGATGCGTTCGTCGGCGAGCATCTGCTCATAGGTCTCATAAATCACGGGCACGCCCAGCGCGTCGCGCGCCCACGCGCGTTCACTTTCGACGGGGCTGCACACCGCCACGAGTTCCGCCCGCGGCAACGCACGGGCGAGATTCTCGGCGTAACGCTGGCCAAGCCGGCCCAGGCCGGCAAGGCCGATACGAAGCTTGCTCATGATCCGCACCCCGTCAGATGTTCACCGCCACGGCCTGCCCTTCCTTCCACGAACGCGCGGCGGCCTCGGCCAGCTCGAGCGCCTTGATCCCATCGCCGATGGTGGTGCGCACCGGCGTACCGGCCGCGAGCGCGTCGAAGAAGTGCGCGATTTCCGCGGCATACGCCTCGCGATAGCGCTCAAGGAAGAAGTGCTCGGGCAGGTCGTGCGCGATGTGTTCCGCGGTATGCGAGACCACCTGCGTCGGTGCGACGTTGCCGGCCTGGAGCATGCCCTTGCTGCCCAGCACTTCGAAACGCTGGTCGTACCCGTAGGCGGCGCGGCGCGAGGTGTTGATCTGGCAGAGCCGGCCGCTCTTCGTCCGGATCGTTACCGCGGTCGTATCGATATCGCCGGCACCTTCGATCGCAGGATCGGTGAGGCAGCTGCCGGCGGCATGCACGCTCACCGCTTCCTCACCCAGGATCCAGCGGAAGATATCGAAGTCATGGATCAGCATGTCCTTGAACACGCCACCGGAGCTCTTGATGTAGTTCACCGGCGGTGCGCCCGGGTCGCGGCTCGTGACGATGAGTACCTCGGGCAAACCGATTTCACCGTCGTCCAGGCGCTTCTTGAGCGAGGAGAACGTCGGATCGAATCGTCGCTGGAACGCGATCATGCAGACCACGCCGGCCTTCTCGACCGCGGCCTGGCAGGAGCGTGCACGCTCCACGTCCAGGTCGACGGGCTTCTCGCAGAAGATCGCCTTGCCCGCGGTGGCGGCGCGATGGATCAGGTCCGCGTGCGTGTCGGTGCTCGAGCCGATCACGACGGCGCCCACCGCGGGATCGTTCAGGGCCTCGTCGATACTGGCCACCTTCGCGCCATGCTTGCCTGCCAGCTCCTTCGCCGACGGCTCGTGCACATCGACCACGTAGCGCAGGCGCGCCTCGGGATGGCGCGCGACATTGCCTGCGTGGATCTTGCCGATGCGACCGGCGCCAAAGACCGCGACTTCAATCATCGTATTCTCCTCGGGGAAGGGTTTCTTCAACGGTAAGTTCAAGCTTGTAGGCGAGCGCGACGAACAGGGCCTGGCACAGGCACATCGTGCTGGTCAGGCCGCGGAAGGCGAACGCACTGCCCTCCTTCACCTTCAGCAGCACATCCGAGTGGCGGGCCAGCGGCCCCAGGTCGCTTTCGGTAATGGCCAGCACCTTCGCGTGGTGTTGCTGCGCGACGCGCATGGCATAAAGCGTCTCGTTCCCGAACGGCGGGAAACTGATGGCGATGAGGGCATCGTTCTTCCCGATGCTGCGCAGCTGCTCGCGGAACATGCCGCCCAGCCCGCTGATCAGGTGCACGCGCTTCTGCGTGTGCTGCAGGGCGTACGCGATGTACGTGGCGATGGCGAACGAACGGCGCACGCCGATCACGTAGATGTTCTCGGCGGCGGCGAGCGTGTCCACTGCCTTCTCGAAGCGCGCTTCGTCGATTTCCGCGGCCAGTTCGTCGAGGCCCATGCGGCTCGCATCGATGAAGCGCGACGCGATCTCCGCCGCGGGCACGCCGCCCGAGCGGTTCTCGATGACGGTACGGATGCGTTGCTTGTAGCTGCGCGATGGCGAGGCCTGCGCGGTGAACGCATCGCGGAACACGGCCTGCATCTCGCTGAAGCCGGAATAGCCGAAGCGCTGGGCAAAGCGGACCACGGCCGATGCATGGACCCCGGCGCCCTCGGCGATCTCGCCGACGCGCTGGACCATGATTGAACTCCGATGTTCCTCAAGGTACCGGGCCACCCCCTGCAACTGGCGCGGGAGGGCCTCGAATTCCTCGGCGATACGGCTCATCAGGGTATCGGCTTCGCTGCGTTTGGCCATCGGTGGCTCCAACAGGGGTCCGACCGGATTGAAGCACGGCATGGAACATATTTTCCATTTATTTCGATGTTGCAATGCAAGTTGCAACCGTGGAACGGCAGGTCCATGCTCGGTCCGCTTTTCGGCAAAACAGCGGCCGCAGGGCCGCTATCGCTCAGACCGTCCCCGATCCCGACCGGCCGCGCCGGTCCCAAAGTGGAGGCAATATGCGATTCAAACCGTTCCACGCCACGCTGGCAGCCGCCCTCGCCCTGGGCCTCGGCCTTGCCGCCCCGGCCTCCCGGGCGGCCCCCGGCGACCGCTACGTCCTCGTCACCCACGCCGCCGATTCGGATTCCTGGTGGAACACCATCAAGAACTCGATCAAGCAGGCGGGCGAAGATTTTGGTGTCGCCGTCGACTACCGGGGTTCCGGCAACGGCGATCTCGCCGAGATGGCCCGGCAGCTCGAATCCGCCGCGGCGCGCAACTACAAGGGCGTGGCCTTCGATATCGCCAACTTCGACCAGCTCAAGGGCCCCGCCGCGAAGGTCTCGGCCAAGGGCATCCCCATCGTCACGATCAATTCGGGCACACCGCAGGAAAGCGCGAAGATCGGCGCGATCATGCATGTCGGCCAGGGCGAGTACGACGCGGGCAAGGCCGCGGGTGAGCGGGCGAAGGCCGCCGGCATCAAGAGCTTCGTCTGCGTGAACCACTACGCCACCAACAACGCCTCGTTCGAGCGCTGCCAGGGTTATGCCGATGCCATCGGCGTGAAGGACTGGCGTTCCACCTCCATGATCGATACCGGCATGGACCCGACCGTGGTCTCGTCCAAGCTCACCGCCTACCTGCGCGCCCACCCCAAGACCCAGGCCATCCTGGCACTCGGCCCGAACGCCGCCGAGCCCGCCATCAAGGTCGTGGAAGACCTGCACCTGAAGGGCGCGATCAACTTCGGCACCTTCGACCTCTCGCCCGCGATCATCGCCGGCATCAAGTCCGGCACGATCCAGTACGCGATCGACCAGCAGCCCTACCTGCAGGGCTACATGGGCATCGCCGCGCTGGTCATCGCGCACGACCAGAACACCAAGGACCCGGCAAAGATCATCGCCGCGCTCAAGGCCAACCCGAAGTTCCAGGCGCGCCTCAAGGAGTACGACCTCAAGCCCATCTACACCGCCAACGGCGTGAGCTCGGGCCCGGCCTTCGTCACGAAGGAGAACGTCGCCACTGTCGAGAAGTACGCCGGCCAGTACCGCTGACCGACGGGAGAACCCCATGAGCGCCATCAACGAGAGCGTTACCCACATGATCCAGCGTCAGCGCGCGAATGCGCAGGAAGCCGCCAAACCCACGGATGAACGCGTACGGAAGATATCCCCGTGGCGCGTACTGCTCGATCGGCCCGAACTGGGCTCCATCGCCGGCACCGTGCTGGTCTTCGTCTTCTTCGCCTTCACCGCGGGCGATTCGGGCATGTTCGCGCTCGATGGCGTCATCAACTGGGCCAAGGTGGCGGCGTACCTCGGCATCCTAGCCGTGGGCGCCTGCCTGCTGATGATCGCCGGCGAGTTCGATCTTTCCATCGGCTCCATGATCGGTTTCGCCGGCGTCGTCGTCGCCATTCCACCCATGTACCTGGGCTGGCCGCTATGGGCCTCGGTCATCGCGGCCTTCCTGGTGTGCATGGCGCTGGGCTGGCTCAACGGCTACCTGGTGGTACGCACGAAGCTGCCGTCGTTCATCGTCACCCTCGCTTTCATGTTCGTGCTGCGCGGGCTCACCCTCGTGCTTTCCACGACGTTCGCGAACAGCACCATCGTGAGCGGCGTCGGCAGCAAGTTCGATGAATCCCCGTTCGTCTCCGCGCTGTTCTCGGGCACGACGATGCACGGCCTGTTCGCGTTCCTCGCCTCGCATGGCGTCATCGATTCGTTCCCCAATGGCGAACCGGTCGTCGGTGGCATCCCCAAGGTGCTGCTGTGGTGGATCGCCCTCGCCGTCGTCGCCGGCTTCGTGCTCGCCCGCACCCGCTTCGGCAACTGGATTTACACCGTGGGTGGCGATGCCAACGCCGCCAAGAACGTCGGCGTGCCCGTGCGCCGCGTGAAGATCTCGCTGTTCGTGCTCACCGCCTTCTGTGCCTGCCTGTTCGGCGTGCTGCAGGTGGCCGAGTTCGGCTCCGCCGCTTCGGATCGCGGCCTGCAGAAGGAGTTCGAGGCGATCATCGCCGTCGTCATCGGCGGCACGCTGCTAACGGGCGGCTTCGGCTCGGTCATCGGTGCCTGCTTCGGCGCCATCATCTTCGGCGTCGTGCAGATCGGCATCTCGTACACCAACATCGATTCGGATTGGTACCGCGTTTTCCTCGGCGGCATGCTGCTGATCGCGGTGCTGTTCAACCACTACATCCGCAGCCGCGCTGCGAGCACGAAGTGAGGGCGGCTCCCATGGCCAGTGATTACATCCTCGAACTCGATAACGTCAGCAAATTCTTCGGCACGGTCATCGCCCTGCAGGGCGTCACGCTGAAGCTGAAGCGCGGCGAGGTCCATTGCCTGCTCGGCGATAACGGCGCCGGCAAATCCACGCTGATCAAGACCCTGGCCGGCGTGCACCAGCCCAGCAGCGGCGATTACCGGGTCGACGGCGAGTCGGTGAAGTTCAAGTCGCCGCGCGAGGCTCTCGATCGCGGCATTGCCACCGTTTACCAGGACCTCGCACTTGTCCCGCTGATGAGCGTTGCACGGAATTTCTTCGCCGGCCGCGAGCCCCGCCGCCGCATGTTCGGCGTGCTGAACGTGCTGGACATGAAGTACGCGAACGAAACCGCACGCGACAAGCTGGCCGAGATGGGCATCCACGTGCGCGATGCCAGCCAGCCGGTCGGCACCATGTCCGGCGGCGAGCGGCAGTGCCTTTCCATCGCGCGCGCCATCCATTTCGGCGCCAAGGTGCTCATCCTCGACGAGCCCACCGCGGCGCTCGGCGTCAAGCAGAGCTGCAACGTACTCAAGCTGATCCACAAGGCCCGCGAACGCGGCATCTCGGTGATCTTCATCACCCATAACGTGCACCACGCCTACCCCATCGCGGACAGCTTCACGCTGCTCAACCGCGGCCAGTCCATGGGCACCTTCGCGAAGACCGACATCACGAAGGAAGAAGTGCTCGACATGATGGCCGGCGGTACCGAGATCCAGAGCCTGGTCGATGAACTGGAAGGCCGCGCGGCCTGAAGACCCCTATACCTATGCGTAGTCCTCTCCCCCGCTCCACCTCCCGCCCCATCGATGTCGCCTGCCTCGGCCGGCTCGCGGTGGATCTCTATGCCCAGCAGATCGGCGCGCGCCTCGAGGATGTCACCAGCTTCGCCAAGTACCTCGGCGGCTCGTCGGCCAACGTGGCGTTCGGCACCGCGCGGCTCGGGCTGCGCTCGGCCATGCTCTCGCGCGTCGGCGACGACCAGATGGGCACGTTCCTCCTGGAAACGCTCGCCGGCGAAGGCTGCGATGTCAGCCAGGTCAGGGTCGATCCGGAGCGGCTCACGGCGCTCGCCATCCTCGGCATCAAGGACAGGACGAGTTTCCCGCTGCTGTTCTATCGCGAAAACTGCGCGGACATGGCCCTGCAGGCCGATGACATCCACGAGGACTTCATCGCTGGCTGCCGTGCGCTCGCGATCACCGGCACCCACCTCTCGCAACCAGGCGTGCTGGTGGCCAGCCAGCGGGCGCTCGAGCTTGCGCGAAAGCATGACGTGCGCACGGTGCTCGATATCGACTACCGCCCCGTGCTGTGGGGCCTGACCGGTCGCGGCAACGGCGAGCAGCGCTTCGTCGCCGCGGAACATGTCACGAAGCATCTCCAGGCCACCCTGCCCTTGTTCGACCTGATCGTCGGTACGGAGGAAGAGTTCCACATCGCCGGTGGCAGCGAGGACCTGCTCACCGCGCTGCGTGCCGTGCGCAGCGTCTCCGATGCAACGCTCGTGGTGAAGCGCGGGCCGCTCGGCTGCTCGATCGTCGAGGGCGCCATCCCCACGGATATCGACGAGGCACCGACGTATCGTGGCGCGCGCGTCGAGGTCCTCAACGTGCTCGGCGCGGGCGACGCGTTCCTTTCCGGCTTCCTGGCGGGCTGGCTCAGCGGTGAAACGGTGGAAAAGGCCTGCGCGTGGGCGAACGCCAGTGGCGCGATCGTGGTCTCGCGCCATGCGTGCGCACCCGCGATGCCGTGCCGCGCCGAGCTCGACGCGTTCCTCTCGCGCGAAGGCGGTATTTCCCGTCCCGACCTCGATGCCGAACTGTCGCACCTGCATCGCGCCGCCGTGCCGCGAAAGGCCTGGAAGGAACTTTACGTCTTCGCGTTCGATCACCGCACGCCCTTCTTCGAACTGGCCCGCGAGGCCGGTGCGGACGAGTCGCGCCTGCCGAGGCTGAAGACCCTGCTCGTCGAGGCCGTCGCGGCTACCGAACGCGAGAACGGCCTGGCCGGCCATATTGGCCTGTTGATCGATGATCGCTACGGGCAGGATGCGCTGAACGCCGCGACCGGCCGCGGCTGGTGGATCGGGCGCCCCGTCGAGGTCCCGGGTTCGAACCCGTTGGAGTTCGAGCGTGGCCGCTCCATCGGCAGCCAGCTGGTGAGCTGGCCGCGCGAGCACGTGATCAAGTGCCTCGTGCAGTTCGATCCGGATGCCGACCCGCTGCACCGCGTCGAGCAGGAGACCCAGCTGCTCTCGCTGTACGGCGCTGCGAAAGCGAGCGGCCACGAGCTGCTGCTCGAGGTCATACCGCCGGGCTGCACCAGCCAGGCCCAGCGTGACGACCTCGTCCTGCGTTCCATGAAGCGCATCTACAACCTCGGCATCCGGCCCGACTGGTGGAAGCTCTGCCCGCCCCAGGGCGAGGCATGGGCGGCTATCGATGCACTGATCGCCGAGCGCGATCCGTTCTGCCGCGGCGTGCTGCTGCTTGGCCTCAACGCGCCGGCGGACTCCCTCGCCGCCGGCTTCGCGGAAGCGGCTGGCAGCAGCACCTGCCGCGGCTTCGCGGTCGGCCGCACGCTGTTCTGTGAACCGGCGAAGGCCTGGCTGGCGGGCAAGATCGACGACGCCGCGTTGATCGACCAGGCACGCGCCGCGTTCGAAGCGATGATCCGCGCATGGCGGCAAGGTGCCCGCCGCGATGCGTCCCAGCCGGTGAAGGAAGGCGCAACCGCATGACCGACACGATCCGCCTGACCACCGCCCAGGCGCTGGTGCGCTACCTCCAGGCGCTCTATGCCCGCGATGCGGATGCCGAGGAGGCTGAACCCCTCTTCGCCGGTGTCTTCGCCATCTTCGGCCACGGCAACGTGGCAGGCCTCGGCGAGGCGCTATACGAAGTGCGCGAGAGCTTCCCCACGTTCCGCGCCCATAACGAACAGGCCATGGCGCACGCCGCCATCGCCTACGCGAAGGCCAGCATGCGGCGCCAGATGATGGCGGTCACCACATCGATCGGCCCCGGCGCGACCAACCTGGTCACGGCCGCGGCGCTGGCCCATGTGAACCGCCTGCCCGTCCTGCTCCTGCCCGGCGATATCTTCGTCTCGCGCGCGCCCGATCCCGTGCTCCAGCAGCTGGAGGACTTCGGTGACGGCACGGTATCGGTGAACGACTGTTTCCGGCCGGTCTCCCGCTACTTCGACCGGATCGTGCGGCCCGAGCAGTTGCTCACCGCACTCCCCCGCGCCGTGCGCGCCCTGACGGATCCCGCCTTGTGCGGGCCGGTCACGCTGGCGTTGCCGCAGGATGTCCAGGCCGAAGCCTACGACTTCCCGCTGTCCTTCTTCGAACCGCGCGAGATCGTCTTCCGCGCGCCGCAGCCCACCGATGACGAGCTCATGGTGGCACTGGACGCGATTGAAGCGTCCGAGCGGCCAGTGATCATCGCCGGCGGCGGCGCGCTGTACGCAAAGGCCACGCCGGAGCTCCTCGCCTTCGCCGACAAGCACGGCGTGCCGGTATGCGAAACGCAGGCAGGCAAGGGTGCGATGCCATGGAACCACCCGCTCCAGCTGGGCCCCGCGGGCGTCTGCGGCTCCACCGCGGCCAATGCGCTGCTTCGCGATGCCGACCTGATCATCGCCGTCGGCACCCGCCTGCAGGATTTTACGACCGGGTCCAATGCGCTGTTCCGGCATATCCCGATCCTTTCGGTCAACGTCAACGCCTTCGATTCGCTCAAGGGCGATGGCATCGAGGTGATCGGCGATGCCGCCCAGGTCCTCGACGACCTGAGCTTCGGACTGGAAGACTGGGCCGCCCCCGAGGGATGGACCCAGCGGGCCAGCGAGGCCGCCCGCGAATGGGTGGACATCGTCGACCGCATCACCGGCCAGCGCGCCCCGCCGCCGGGCCGCCTGCCCTATGACGGTGAAGTCATTGGCGCGGTCCAGCGCTCCTCCACCACGTCGGCCATGAGTGACATCGTCGTCTGCGCGGCCGGCACGCTACCGGCGGAACTGGAGAAGCTGTGGCGCACCGAAACGCCCGGCGGTTACCACATGGAATACGGCTACTCGTGCATGGGTTACGAGATCGCCGGCGGCCTGGGCGTCAAGATGGCCGAGCCCGACCGCGAGGTCATCGTCATGGTGGGCGACGGCAGCTACCTCATGATGAACTCCGAGATCGCCACCTCGGTGATGCTCGATGCCAAGCTCATCATCGTGCTGCTCGACAACCGCGGCTATGGCTGCATCAACCGGTTGCAGCAAGCAACGGGCGGTGCCCCGTTCAACAACATGTTCGACGACTGCCTGCAAGGGCCGCACGGTGCACCACCCATCGATTTCGCGGCGCACGCCCGCGCGCTCGGGGCCATCGCCGAGCATGTCGCGGACATCGCCGGGCTCGAAGCGGCGCTGCAACGCGCACGCGCCGCCGACCGCACCTATCTCATCAGCATCGATACGGACCACACGCGCACCACCGAGGAAGGCGGCGTATGGTGGGACGTGGCGGTGCCGGAAGTCTCCACGCGGGATGCCGTACGCGATGCGCGTAGCGGCTACGAGACCGCCACCGTGGCCCGCAAGGCCAGGAACACGCCAGCATGAAGAACGATCCCATCCGCATCGGCATCAACCCGATCTCGTGGAGCAACGACGACCTGCCCTCCCTGGGTGGCGAGACGCCGTTGTCCACCGCGCTCAGCGAAGGCAAGGCGATCGGCTACGAAGGCTTCGAGCTCGGCAACAAGTTCCCCCGGGATCCCGCGGCACTGCGCGACCTCATGGCCGGGTACGGCCTGGACGTGGTCAGTGGCTGGTACTCCGGCCGCGCCGCGGTGCGCCCCGCGAAGGACGAGATCGTGG
The DNA here is from genome assembly GCF_055584245.1 of Luteibacter sp. NPDC104163. Classification (NCBI taxonomy): domain Bacteria; kingdom Pseudomonadati; phylum Pseudomonadota; class Gammaproteobacteria; order Lysobacterales; family Rhodanobacteraceae; genus Luteibacter; species Luteibacter sp. NPDC104163. The sequence continues at coordinate 7,782 of NZ_JBVJMK010000030.1, read as the reverse complement.
CGGTGGAGCAGCACCTGCGCCTCCTCGCCGAGAACGGCTGCCAGGTCATGGTTTATGGCGAGGTGGCGAATGCGATCCAGGGCGAGCCGCATCCCCTGTACAAGCGCCCGCGCTTCCGCACGGCCGATGAGTGGAAACGCTACGGCGATAACCTGACCGAGTTCGCGAAGTTCACGCTCTCGCGCGGCGTGCGCCTGGCGTACCACCACCACATGGGCGCGTACGTCGAATCACCCGACGATGTCGACCAGCTCATGGCCCATACCGGCGACGAAGTCGGCCTGCTGTTCGATAGCGGGCATACGTATTTCGGCGGCGGCGATCCGGTCAAGGTGCTCGAGAAGCACATCGCTCGCATCTGCCACGTGCACTGCAAGGATGTGCGTCCCGGCGTCGTGCGGCTCGCCCGCAACCGTCACTGGACCTTCCTGGAATCGGTGCTCAATGGCGCGTTTACCGTGCCCGGCGATGGCGTCATCGATTTCGCCGGCATCGTCCAGCGCCTGAAGGCGCACGGTTACAAGGGATGGCTCGTTGTCGAGGCCGAGCAGGATCCGTCCGTCGCGCCGAGCTATGCCTATGCGGAAAAGGGCTACCAGACCCTTCGCTCGTTGCTCGATGGCGAACCTATGAAGGAGGTCGCATGAGCCTCCTCGTCAAGGCTTCCCCGCAGGGCGAAGCGATCGTCACCGTCACGCCGGAATCGGCGAACTGGAAGCACGTGGGATTCGCGGCCCGCCGGATGAAGCGTGGCGAGACGACCACGCTGACGCTGCCGGCCGATCGCGAAGGGTGTCTCGTCGTGTTGACGGGAACCGTCGACATTACCGTCGGTGAGCAAGCCTGGTCCAACCTCGGTGGACGCGCCAGCGTGTTCGATGAGCAATCGCCCCACGCCGTGTACGCGCCTCCCTCGTCGACGTATACGGTGCACGCGCACGACGATGCCGAGCTCGCCCTCGCCAGCGCACCTGCATCCGGCCGATTCAAGGCACGCCTGATCGATCCCTCCACCATGAAGCGTTCGGTGCGCGGCACCGGCGCCAACACGCGCTATGTCTGCGACATCCTTCCCGAAACCGAACAGGCCGAGTCGCTGCTCGTGGTGGAAGTGCTGACGCCTGCCGGCCACTCCTCGAGTTATCCGCCGCACAAGCACGACACCGACAACCTGCCGGACGAGAGTGTGCTCGAGGAAACCTACTACCACCGCATCGACCCGCCGCAGGGCTTCGCGTTCCAGCGCGTGTACACCGATGAGCGCGATATCGATGAATCGATGGCCGTCGGCGACCATGACGTCGTCATGGTGCCGCGCGGCTACCACCCCGTCGTCATGCCGCACGGGTACCGCGGCTACTACCTCAATGTCATGGCCGGTCCCCGCCGCGAGTGGCACTTCCGCAATGACCCCGCCCACGAATGGATGATCGCGCGCTGATCCGCGCGATTGGAGAAGCACGAACCATGTCCGCCCAGCCTGAAACGAACAACACACTTTACCGCATCGGTCACTTCATCGCCGGCACGACCTACGCCGGATCCCCTGCCGGCACCGCCCCCGTCTACAACCCGGCAAACGGCCGCGTGGCCGCCGAAGTCGATCTCGCCTCCGTGGCGGATGTCGACACCGCGGTGCAGGCCGCGCACGCGGCGTTCCGCGCATGGGCCGAAACACCGCCGCTGAAGCGTGCGCGCGTGATGTTCCGCTTCAAGGAACTGATCGAACGCGACATGGACAAGCTCGCACGCATCATCGTCGCCGAGCACGGCAAGGTACTCTCCGATGCGAAGGGCGAAATCATCCGCGGCCTCGAGGTGGTCGAGTACGCGTGCGGCATCCCCGAGCTGCTCAAGGGTGAGTACACCGAACAGATCGCCAACGGCATCGATGCGTGGACGATGCGCCAGGCGGTCGGTGTCTGCGCAGGCATCACGCCATTCAACTTCCCCGCCATGGTGCCCATGTGGATGTTCCCCATGGCGATCGCCTGCGGCAACACGTTCGTGCTGAAGCCGTCCGAGCGCGACCCGTCGCTCGCCGTGGAACTCGCGGTACTGCTGAAGGAAGCCGGGCTCCCCGACGGTGTCTTCAACGTCGTGCACGGTGACAAGACGGCGGTCGATGCGCTGCTCGACCATCCACTCGTGCAGGCCGTAAGTTTTGTCGGCTCCACACCCATCGCCGAGTACATCTATGCGCGCGGCACCGCAAAGGGCAAGCGCGTCCAAGCCTTGGGTGGGGCCAAGAATCATATGATTGTGATGCCCGACGCGGATCTCGATCGCACCACGGATGCCCTGATGGGCGCGGGATACGGCGCGGCTGGTGAACGCTGCATGGCCATTTCGGTCGTCGTTGCCGTGGGCGATGCCACGGCGGACGCGCTGGTGGCGCGACTCAAGCCGCGCGTCGAATCGCTGCGCATCGGCCAGGGACTGGACGAAACCGTCGAGATGGGCCCCGTGGTCACGGCGGTGCATCGTGACCGGATCACGGGCTACATCGACGATGGCGAAGCCGCCGGCGCCGAGCTCGTCGTCGACGGCCGTGGCTACCAGGTTGCCGGTTGTGAACAAGGCTTCTTCGTGGGTGGGACGCTGTTCGATCACGTCACGCCGACCATGCGAATTTACAAGGAAGAGATATTTGGGCCGGTACTCTGCGTGGTGCGTGTTGCCGATTTCGCCACTGCGCTGAAGCTGGTCAACGAGCACGAATTTGGCAACGGCACGTCGATCTTCACGCGGGATGGACAAGTCGCGCGCGAGTTTTCTCACCGCGTCCAGGTCGGGATGATCGGCATCAACGTGCCCATTCCCGTACCGATGGCGTTCCACAGTTTTGGTGGGTGGAAGAAGAGCCTGATGGGCGATCACCATGCGCACGGCCCGGAATCCGTACGTTTCTACACGCGACAGAAGGCCGTTACACAGCGTTGGCTGAACCACGATGAAAGCGCTGGCGCAGAATTCGCGATGCCCACCCTTTAGTATGACAAAACGTATATATTGCGTCGGTTGTGTGCACTGAAAATGTTGTGCAACGCAACTGGAATAAACAAAAAGCAAGTACGAAAAAGCGTAACTTTTTTGGTTTTTTAGTTTCAGGGAGAAGGGTTCATGCTTACGAATCTGATCAAGCGTCCACTCGCGGCAATGATGCTGGCGGGTCTCGCGTTCGCCGGCACCGCCCATGCAGACGACGCATCCAGCAGCAAATATCTCTTCGGCGACTGGGGTGGCGAGCGCACCCGGCTCGCTGACAAGGGCATCACGTTCGACTTCGGCTACGGCTTCGAAGCCGCGCACAACTACTCCGGCGGCGATCGCAACATCACCCGCTACACCGACCAGTGGAAGTTCGGCGCCTCGTTCGACCTGCAGAAGCTGTGGGGCTGGGACGGCGCCAAGTTCAACGTCATGGTCACCGACCGTAACGGTCGCGACATCGGTGCCGATGCGAACATCGGCAACAACCAGCTGATCCAGGAAGTGTATGGCCGCGGCCAGACCTGGCATCTCACCATCCTGTCGCTCGAGCAGAAGTTCTTCGATGGCAGGCTGACCTGGAAGCTCGGCCGCCTGCCCGTCGGCGAGGACATCAACAACTTCTCGTGCGACTTCATGAACCTGTCGTTCTGCGGTGCGCAGCCGGGTAACGTGGTCGGCGACTACTGGATCAACTGGCCGACCAGCCAGTGGGCCACCGTACTGAAGTACAACACCAGCGACGAAACCTTCGTGCAGCTGGCCGCGTACCAGATGAACCCGAAGTACCCGGATGATGGCTACGCCCGCCGCAACGGCTGGAAGCCCGGCTTCCCGAGCGGCACCACGGGTGCGCTCATCCCGCTGGAGTTCGGCTGGAAGCCCACGATCAACGGCCTGCCCGGCTCGTATCGCGTTGGCGTCTGGTACAACAACGCGGGCGGTGACGACCTGTACCTCAATGACCAGCACCAGCCGCTCGTCGAGTTCGGCGGCACGCCGCTGCAGCACTCGTCGCGCCAGGGTGCGTGGATCACGTTCCAGCAGCAGGTGTCGGGCGTTGCCGGTGGCAAGGGCACCACGGTGTTCCTCAACGTCACCGCGGCCGACCATTCGACCTCCGCGACCCAGAACCAGGTCTCGCTCGGCATGGAGTACAAGGGCATCTTCGATCGCCCGAACGACTTCATCGGCGCCGCGTTCGCTGCGACGCACGCCAACGGCCTCACGGCACGCAACCAGCGCCTGCAGAACGAGCTGTACCCGGATAACCCGGTGTTCGTGAACAGCGGTTCCGAGAAAGTGGCTGAAGTGTTCTACAGCTGGTCGCCGATCCCGTCGATCGCGATCCGCCCGAACCTCCAGTACATCAAGGATCCGGGCGGCAGCAAGGACCGCGATGACGCGTTCATCCTGGGCCTGAAGACCAGCGTCGCGTTCTGATAAAAACCATGTGGGAGCGGGGGGGGGGGGGGGGGGGGGGGGGGGGGGCACCCCCCCCCCCCCCCCCCCCCCCCCGCACCCACAACGGGGTGGGTT
>NZ_JBVJMK010000030.1:0-3242 GCF_055584245.1 Luteibacter sp. NPDC104163 | reverse complement strand
TGGCCGTCACGACCCGGTTGGGTTTTTTTTAAAAACCGTGGGGGCGCGCGCTGGCGCGCGATGGGTGCTTGCCGCACACCCCATCGCGCGCAAGCGCGCTCCCACAGTGGTATCGGTGGAGGTTTTTGCGATTACCCGTCGTTCTCAGCCGACGCCGTCAGGTCGTAGGTGTCGCCACCCTCGTCGACCACCAGCCGCATCACGATCGGCCTGCAGCACACCTGGCAGTCCTCGGTATAGGTCTGGCTGCCGGCCGAGGTATCCACGGCCACCTCGATGGTCTCCCCGCAGTACGGGCAAGCGATATCAGTGAATTCGTACATGGCGCTATCCTAGCGCGGTACGTTCCACGAGATACCCCCATGATCGAACTGATCGGCTTCGACGGCGACGATACCCTCTGGCACAGCCAGGAGTTCTACGACCGCGCCCAGGACGCCTTCGAGGCCATCCTCGGCAAGTACATCGACCTTGAAAGCGGCGGCCTGCGCGATAGCCTGCTGGCCACGGAGCGCGGCAACATCGCCCTGTTCGGCTACGGCGCCAAGGGCATGACGCTCTCGATGATCGAGTCCGCGATCGAGCTCACCGACGGCCGGATCGAGGCCCGCGACATCCACAAGATCGTACGGCTGGGCAAGGACGTGCTGGCCCATCCCGTCGAACTCCTGCCCGGCATCCGCGAGGCGGTAGAGCGCGTGGCGAAGACCCACCGGGTGGTGCTGATCACCAAGGGCGATCTGTTCCACCAGGAATACAAGGTGGCCCGTTGCGGCCTGGCCGATGTCTTCCACCGCATTGAGATTGTCTCCGAGAAGGATCCGGCGGCCTACGAACGCCTGTTCCGCGAGTTCGAGATCACCCCGGCCCGCTTCGCCATGGTGGGCAATTCCCTGAAATCCGACATCGCCCCGGTCATTGAGCTCGGCGGCTGGGGCGTTTACATGCCCTACCACAGCACCTGGGCCCACGAGGTCGTCGCTGGCTTCACCATGACCGACCGGGTCATCGAGGTGCACGGGGCCGAGGGCATCCCGGCGGCCATCGATCGCATGGATCTCGCCGCCTGATAGCGCGGGTCCACGTTTTTTTCGCGCGCCAACACCCACCCTGTGGGTGGACCGACGAAAGGAGCCCCGGTGGACCGCAGGATCAACCTCGGCTGGCAAGTGGTACGCACGACGGCGAAGGGTTTCAGCGACGATGAGCTGATGACCCGCGCGGCGGCCCTCGCCTTCTATTCCGCGCTGTCATTCGCCCCGCTGCTGGTGCTCCTGCTGTGGGTGGTGGCGTCGCTACGCCCCGAGTGGCAGGCCCAGCTGATCGATAGCCTGAACGGCCTGGTCGGGCCGCGCGCGTCCGACGCGGTCAAACTGGTGATCGAGAACGCCAAGCAGCGGCCCAGCGTCGGCAGCATGGCCGGCCTGGTCGGCCTCGGCGTGACCCTGGTCGGCGCCTCGGCGGTGTTCGCCCAGTTACAGGGTGCCCTGAACCGGGTATGGAGCCTGCAGCCGCGGCCGGGCAACACCAGCCGCGCCATCCTCGGCTGGCTGCGCGCCCGCCTGCATGCGCTGGGCCTGCTGCTGTCGCTGGCCTTCCTGCTGGTCATCTCATTCTCGGCCAGCGCGATGATCGCGGTGTTCGTGCGCGGCGGCACCGTGGGCTGGCACGTGCTGGAGATGGTCATCTCCTTCGGCGTCTTCATCCTGATCTTCGGTGCGATCTACAAGGTGCTGCCCGATGCCATCATCGAATGGCGCGACGCCTTCATCGGCGCATCGCTCACCGCCCTGCTCTTCGTGGTCGGCAAATATGCCATCGGCATTTATCTCGAGCGCAGCAATGTCGGTGGCCCTTATGGCCCCGCCGGTGGCGTGGTCGTGCTGCTCGTCTGGGTCTATTACTCCGCCTTGATCCTGCTACTCGGCGCGGAGCTCACCGAGGCCGTCGCGGAGGCACGCGGAACGCCGATTAAACCGCGGCCGTACGCGATGTCGACGCGACCCGCATATACAGGACCTGTTGACCCCTCCGTCACGACACCGGCGGTATCCCTGAAATCCGTTGACACACCGGTTCAGAAGGAGGACCCGACATGAAGAAGCCCCTCATTGCCCTGGCCACCCTCGCCGTCGCCCTCGGCGCCGCCGCGCCCGCCATGGCCCGTCACCAGGTCTGCAGGGACGTCGAGGTCAAGCAGATCAATTCGAAGGATGACAACCGCCTGATCGGTACCGGCGTGGGTGCCGTGGCCGGTGGCCTGCTCGGCCACCAGGTCGGCGGCGGCAAGGGCAAGACCCTGGCCACGGTGGGCGGCGCAGTCGCCGGCGGCTACGTGGGTAACCAGGTGCAGAAGAACCACCAGGACAAGAACGCGTCGTACCACACCGAGCGGCAGTGCCACTGGGTGGACGATTGAGGGTGTAAGGTAAACCCAACACGGCCGGTCTTTCGGAAAGGGTGCCCCTCGGCGCCCTTTCCTGCTTCCGGAGGTCCCATGCGTAGCAACGATCCCGATCGCCGCCGGTTCCTGGGCGTGTTCGCCACCGCCGCGGCCGCGGCGATCTCCCTGCCGTTCATCTTCAAGGCGACGCGCCCGGCCATGGCGGCCGAGGCACCGAAGCCGTTCCAGCCGGGCAACGTGACGCTGGATTGCTTCGCGCCGGACAAGAAGCCGCTTGGGACCTGCGTCGAGGCCAAGGTGGTGCTTACCGATGAACAGTGGCGGGCGAAGCTGGACAGCCGCTCCTACTACGTCACCCGCCACGAAGGCACCGAGCCGCCGTATACCGGCCCCGGCTGGGACCGCCACGATAACGGCCTGTACCGCTGCATCGGCTGCGATACCGCCCTGTTCGATTCGGCCACGAAGTTCGACTCGGGCACGGGCTGGCCCAGCTTCTGGCAGCCGATCTCGAAGCGGAACATCGTGCAGAGCGATGACCGGAGCCTGGTGGAGGATCGCACCGCGGTGAACTGCGCCCGTTGCGGTGCGCACCTCGGCCACGTCTTCGACGACGGCCCGGACCCGACGGGGCTGCGTTACTGCATGAACGCGGTGGCGATGCACTTCGTGCCGGTCCCCGGCGTGCACATCACCCTTTCATAAAACTGTGGGAGCGGGGGGGGGCGCGCGCGGGGGGGGGGGGCCCCCCCCAACCCCCCCCCCCCCCCCCCCCCGGGGGGTTTATGGGTCGCCACGGTTTTTGGCGGGAGCGGCCCCCCGGGGTTATAGCCACCCG
>NZ_JBVJMK010000029.1:0-28154 GCF_055584245.1 Luteibacter sp. NPDC104163 | reverse complement strand
CCCCTCCCGCCGGCCCGTGGGGGTGGCCGGGGGGTGTTGTCCCCCCACCCCCCCCCCCCCCCCGGGGGGGGGGGGGGGGGGGGGGGGGGTTGGGGGGGGCCCCCCCCCCCCGCGCCCCCCCCCCCGCTCCCACAACGGGCGGGCGAGGCCCCATCGTGCAGCGATCCCGCTATAATCCGTCGTTTACGAATACCCCGACGGCTCTCGCCATGTTTGAATCGCTCAGCCAACGCCTCTCCGATACCGTCAACCGCCTGCGTGGTCGCGGCCGGCTGACCGAGGAAAACATCCGCGAAACCCTGCGCGAGGTCCGCATCGCCCTGCTCGAGGCCGACGTGGCCCTGCCGGTGGTGAAGGCGCTGGTCGAGCGCGTGAAGGTCCGCGCCATCGGCCAGGATGTGATGAAGAGCCTGTCGCCCGGCCAGGCGCTGGTGAAGGTCGTCAGCGACGAGCTCACCGCCGTGATGGGCGTCGCCAACAGCGAACTGAACCTCGCCGCCCAGCCGCCCGCCGTCGTCCTCATGGCTGGCCTGCAGGGCGCGGGCAAGACCACCACGGTCGGCAAGCTCGCGCGCTTCCTCAAGGAGCGCAAGAAGAAGCGCGTCATGGTGGTCAGCTGCGACGTGTACCGTCCGGCCGCCATCGAGCAGCTGCGCACCCTCGCCACCCAGGTCGATGTCGCGTTCTTCCCGTCGGAAGCCGGGCAGAACCCGGTCGATATCGCGAAGGCGGCCGTGGCTGCCGCGCGCCGCGAAGTCATCGACGTGCTGCTGGTGGATACCGCCGGCCGCTTGCATGTCGACGAAGCGATGATGGAGGAGATCAAGGCCCTCCACGGCGCCATCAATCCGATTGAAACCCTGTTCGTCGTCGATTCGATGACGGGCCAGGACGCGGCCAACGTCGCGAAGGCGTTCTCCGACGCGCTGCCGCTCACCGGCGTGGTCCTCACCAAGACCGACGGTGACGCCCGTGGCGGTGCGGCCCTGTCGGTGCGCTATGTCACCGGCCGCCCCATCAAGTTCCTGGGTGCGGGTGAAAAGACCGACGCGCTTGAGCCGTTCCATCCGGATCGTGTCGCCCAGCGCATCCTCGGCATGGGCGACGTGCTGTCGCTGGTCGAGGAAGTCGAGCGCAAGGTCGACCATGAGAAAGCCCAGAAGCTGGCCGAGAAGGTCATGAAGGGCAAGCGCTTCGATCTCAACGACATGCGCGACCAGCTCGAGCAGATGAACAACATGGGCGGCCTGGCCGGTCTCATGGACAAGTTGCCCGGCGTCTCCAGCCTGCCTGAGAACGTCAAATCGAAGGTCAACGACGGCGAACTGAAGAAAATGGTCGCCATCATCGGCTCGATGACCAAGAAGGAGCGCCGCCACCCGGATCTCCTGAACGGCTCGCGCAAGGCCCGTGTCGCCCGTGGTTCGGGCACCCAGCCGGCCGATGTGAACCGCCTGCTGAAGCAGTTCATGCAGATGGAAAAGATGATGTCCAAGCTGTCCAAGGGCGGCAGCAAGGGCCTCATGCGCCAGATGCGTGGCGCGATGAAGGGCATGGGCGGCATGGGCGGGATGATGCCGCCGCGCTAAAACGGCCGTGAGGTCACGGAAGTGCCCGCAGGTACTTCCATTTCTGAAAACTTTAGCTAAAATGTCCGGCTTTACCGCGCCCGCTTCTCGCGCGCGCCTTGCCGGCATCCGGCACTCTGGAGCACGTAACTTATGGTCAAGATTCGTCTTTCGCGCGGTGGCGCCAAGGGCCGTCCGTTTTATCACATCGTTGTGACCGACCAGCGCAGCCCGCGCGACGGCCGTAACATCGAGCGTGTTGGCTACTACAACCCGGTCGCTTCGGGCGCTGACAAGCGTCTCGAGCTCGACGTCGCAAAGGTCAACGCCTGGGTGGCCAAGGGCGCTCAGCTGACCGATAAGGTCCGCGCGCTCGTCAAGGAAGCCGGCAAGCTGGCTGCCTGATGTCGAGTGAGCCTGGCAGGCGCGTCCGCGTAGGGCGCATCGTTGGGCTCCATGGTGTGCAGGGCCAGGTCAAGCTCGAAAGCTGGACCGAGCCCCGCCTCCAGATCTTCCGGTACCAGCCATGGCTGCTGACCGCGCCGGGCGTGGAACGGGAGATGAGCGGGATCCGAGGTAACGCGCAGGGCAAGGGCATCGTCGCCTCCCTGCCAGGTATCGAGGATCGTGACCAGGCGGCAACGCTGGTCGGCTGCGAGATCACGGTCTCGCGTGACGCACTGCCGCCTCCCGCACCGGGCGAGTTCTACTGGTTCGATCTCGAAAACCTCGAGGTCGTCACCACGGAAAATGTCTCGCTCGGCCGGGTAAGCCATCTGTTCTCCACCGGCGCCAACGACGTCATGGTGGTCAAGGATGGTGAGAAAGAGCGTCTGGTCCCGTTCGTCCAGGGCCCCTACGTGCAGTCCGTCGATTTCGACGCTGGCCGCATCGTGGTGGACTGGGACCCCGAGTTCTGAGCAGCGGTACCTGAAGTCATGCGCATCGACGTGGTAACGCTGTTTCCCGATTTCGTCCGCCAGTCGGCCGGTATCGGGGTGGTGGGAAGGGCGCAGCAGCGCGAGCTGCTCCAGGTCGAGGCCTGGAACCCGCGCGACTTCGCCACCGACAATTATCGCACCGTGGATGGCCGCCCCTTCGGCGGTGGACCAGGCATGGTGATGCTGATCGAGCCCCTGCGAGCGACGCTGGCGGCGGTTCGGGAAGCGGCACCGGAACCGGTGCACGTGATCTACCTCAGCCCGCAAGGCGCGCGGCTGACGCAGAAACGGGTGGAAGCGCTGGCAAACATGCCGCGAATCGCCCTGATCTGTGGACGTTATGAAGGTGTGGACGAACGCTTTGTCCAGCACGAGGTCGACGAAGAGCTCTCAATCGGCGATTATGTGCTGTCTGGCGGGGAGCTCGGCGCAGCGGTGGTTATCGATGCGGTGGGTCGTCTGCAGGAAGGCGCATTGAACGATGCGCAGTCCCACCAGCAGGATTCGTTCTCGGACGGCTTGCTGGATTGCCCGCACTACACCCGTCCCGTGCAGCACGACGCATGGGGTGGCGTGCCGGAGGTGCTGCTTTCCGGCGACCACGCGGCTATTGCCCGGTGGCGTCGCAAGCAGTCGCTAGGTCGAACCTGGCTGCGCCGGCCGGATCTGCTAACGCAGCTGGTCCTGGATGATGAGTCCCGGGCTTTGCTGGATGAATTCCGCCGTGAATATGCACGGCCAAACGGTGCGGCCGGCGACGACCGCCGTAACAAATATTGACAGGTGTGTGCCATGAACAAACTTCTCCAACAGTTCGAAGCCGAGCAGATCACCCGCCAGCTGCCGGATTTCGGCCCTGGCGACACCGTGGTCGTTAACGTCAAGGTCAAGGAAGGCAACCGCGAGCGCGTCCAGGCGTTCGAAGGTATCTGCATCGCCAAGCGTAGCCGTGGCCTGCACTCCGCCTTCACCGTGCGCAAGATCTCGCACGGCACCGGCGTCGAGCGCGTGTTCCAGTCGCACAGCCAGGCCATCGACTCGGTCGAAGTGAAGCGCAAGGGCAAGGTCCGCGGCGCCAAGCTGTACTTCCTGCGTGGCCTCGAAGGCAAGGCTGCCCGCATCAAGGAAGACGTGGCCGCCGCCGCTGCCGCCAAGGCCGCGAAGAAGGCTGCCGCCGCCGCCGAGTAATCGGTTGCTGCAAGGCATACGAAAAAGCCCGCGAGCGATCGCGGGCTTTTTTGTTGTGCGTGGCGTCCGAGCGCTTGTGGGAGTGAGCTTGCGAGCGATGGGTGCTTGCGGCCAGAACCATCGCGCGCAAGCGCGCTCCCACAGTGTCAGACCGGCAAGTATTCCTCGGCCAGCACCTTCGCCGGCTCCTGCAGGAAGTTGCCCTGCACGAAATCGACGCCGCAAGCGAACAGCAGCGAGGTGCTCACGGCATCCTCGACCCATTCGGCCACGGTCTGCTTGCCGGTCGCATGGCCTTCCTTGCAGATCTCCGAAATGCGCTTCTGGTTTTCCGGGTGCTGCGGCAGGTCGGTCATGTAGCTGCGGTCGATCTTCAGGAAGTCGGCCTCGACGTGGTTGAGCATCTGGAACGAGTTCAGGCCGGAACCGAACTGCTCGACCGCGAATTTGCCGCCCGACTGGCGCCAGCCCACCGAGAATTCCTGGGCCTTGCGCAACATCGTCAACACCTTCGATTCCGGCATGGCGATGACCAGCTGGCTGCGACGCAGCTTGGCGGTCTCCAGGCGGCGCTTCAGCCACGGCAGCAGGTCCGGATCTTCCAGCGACTGCGCGGTGATCTTCACGAAGTAGGTAGTCGTCAGGCCATCGTTCTCGCGGTGCACGAGGGCGTCGATGGCGTGGCCCAGCACCCAGCGATCGATCGCCGGCAGGAGGCCGTTACGCTCGGCGACGGGGAAGAAGTACGAAGGCAGCACGTCACCCTTGGGCCCGCGCATGCGGACCAGGATGTCGTAGTACTCGCCCGCCGCATCCTGCAGGCTGATGATCTGCTGGTGGTACAGGCGCAGGCCGTCCTGGGCGAGCGCCTCGCGAACGAGATCCAGCCAGTACTGCTCGCGCTCGGCGTCCGCCTTTTCACGAGCGGCAGGGTCGTGCAGCTCGACGCGGTTGCCACCCTGGTTCTGCGCGTTGCGCAGTGCGGCGCTAGCCTGGTCGAGGACGGTTTCCGCGTTGGCGTTCTTTTCCGCCAGCAGCGTGCCGCCGACGGTGACCGTGACGCTGAGCGAGCGGGTGCCAGCATCGACGATCGCGTCGGCGATGCTGGCGCGCAGGCGTTCGGTGAGGGCCGCGTGCTCCAGGTCCCCGCGCGGGGCGAGCACGATGCCGAAGGTGTGGTCGCCGAGCACGCCGGGGATGTCCTCTTCGTCCAGCGCGTCCTTGATCCGCGTGGCCAGGCTGGCGAGCACCTGGTCCGCATTGGCGATGCCCGCGCTGGCGACCAGCTCCTTCCAGTTGTCAGGCTCGATCAGCAGGACAGCCTGGCCAGCGCGACCCGCCGCGGCGGCTGCGACGGCTTCGTCGATGTGCTCGAGCGTGCGGGCGCGGTTGAACAGGCCGGTGACCGGATCCTGGTACAGCTGCGCCACGAGGGCGGGGTCCACGGTCTGCTGGCGGAACACGATCTGCAGGCAGGCTTCGCCCTCGAATGTCGCCTGGGCGAACTCGACCACGGCCTTGAAGGTGCTGCTGTCATCGCGACGCGCCAGCAGCTCCATCGGGGGCGGGGTCTTCTCACCCTTGGATACGCCACGCAGGGCGTTCTTGAAATCGTCGGCGTGGGTCCCGGAAATCAGGTCCAGGATCGGCAGGCCGATGATGTCGTCGTATTCGGCGAAGCCAAAGGCCTCGAGGTAGGCCTGGTTCACGCGCACATGCATGCCTTCATGGACGTAGGCGATGGCGTCGCGCGACGAATCGAGCAGGGAATCGCAGCGGCGTTCCGTTTCACGAAGTGCCGTTTCCAGGCGGCGCACCTGGCGGCGCATGGACAGCGACTGGAACTCGCGATGCACCGTGGCCAGGATCTGGTCGTTGCGCTTGCGCAGGGCGACGCCGCGGACGCCGCCGGAGAGCAGGTCGGAGACCTCGTCGTCGTCGAGGTGCTCGAGCACGGCGATGACCGCGAGGTCGCGGCCGCTGGCGTCGAGCTGGCGCAGCACGTGGGCAGGCTCGATCCCCGGGACCGTCGGATTCATCAGGACCAGGTCGGGCACCTGCTCGGCCAGGCACGCCTGGATCTCATCCGGGTTGGTGGCCCGGGATGCCCGCACGGCGATACCGCCGTTGCGCAGGACATTGATCAGGAGTTCCGCCTCTTCCACCGACGATTCGATGAAGAGGACGCGAATGACGTTGTCGTGTTTCATGCTTTTATTGGCTACCGCAGTTCCACCCCGGCACACCGGACTCCAGTGTGCGCCCCCTGTCGCGCGGTCCCGCCGGGTTTACCGGCAGGATGGCCCATACTAACGCGCGAAATCGGCAATGGGACGCTTTGAAGGGTCGCCGGGCAATTCTCTGACCAGTTTTGGGACAAGGTAGCCAGGCAGGCGTGCCCGCAGCGTGTCGACCAGGGCAAGGGCTGCCTCGTCAGCGACCTCGAAATGCGCGGCGCCGCTGACCTTGTCGAGCTGGTGCAGGTAGTAGGGCAGTACCCCTGCGGCGAACGAGCGCTCGCAGAGATCCGCCAGCGCACCGGCGTCGTCGTTGACCCCGCGCAGGAGCACCGACTGGTTGAGCAGGGTGGCGCCCGCGGCGCGCAGGCGGGCGCAGGCGGCGTCCACCGAGGCGTCGAACTCATTCGCATGGTTGGCGTGCAACACCACCACCTTCTGCAGGGGCAGGCCTGCGAGCCACGTGGTGAATGCCTCGTCCACGCGCTCCGGCAGGACCACGGGCAGGCGGGTATGGATGCGCAGCCGGATCACGTGCGGCATGTCGGCGAGGCCGCGGGTCAGCTCCTCGAGCTTGTGCGTGGCCAGGGCGAGCGGATCACCGCCGGAGAGGATGATTTCCCGGATCGAGGTGTCGGCCGCGACATGGGCCAGGGCCTCGCGCCATTGCGCCGCCGCGGCGATTTCCTCGCCATAGGGGAAGTGCCGGCGAAAGCAGTAGCGGCAGTTCACGGCGCAGGAGCCGCTCGCGATCAGCAGCGCCCGGCCATCATATTTGTGAAGAAGGCCATGGCCGGCCTTCGCCGCCATGTCGCCCACGGCGTCCACGCTGTAACCGGCCGCTTCCGCATGCTCGGCCCGCTGCGGCAGCACCTGCAGGAGCAGCGGGTCGGTGGGGTCGCCCTGGCGCATGCGGGCCACGAAGCCGCGGGGGACCCGCAGCGGGAACCCGGCGTCATCGGGCGGAAGCAGGTCGGTGCGGTGGCCAAGGCCGGCGGCGTGGAGCAGCTCCACGGGGTCGGTAATGGCGTCCCGCCAGGCTTCGCGCCAACCCAGGGTGGTGGTCGGTAGGCGGGGAGTGGGGCTTGCGGTTATCATGGTGGGCCTTGGGGCGGGCCCTGCGGCCCGTAACAGACCCCTATTTTAGCCGCCCGGCGGGCGGATTCACCTCTGGAGCATGCAACACATGGCGAGCCTTGGCCTCAATGACGTCAAAACGGGCAAGAAGATCCTCCACAACGGCGATCCCTGGGTGATCACCGAGGCGGACTTCATCAAGCCGGGCAAGGGCCAGGCGTTCACCCGCATCCGCGTGCGCAACCTCAAGGACGGCCGCACCACCGAGCTGACCCTGAAGTCGAGCGACTCGTACGAAGAGGCGAATGCCACCGATACGGACGCCAGCTTCTCGTACATCGAAGGCACCGGCGACGACCGCGAGTGGATCTTCATGCACTCGGAGACCTTCGAGCAGTACCGCGCCAACCTGGCCGCCATGGGCGATGCCTGGAAGTGGCTGAAGGGCGACGAGCAGTGCGTCATCACCATCTTCAACGAAACCCAGATCATCGCCGTCCAGGCGCCGAAGTTCGTTGAGCTGAAGATCGTCGAAACCGATCCGGGCGTCCGTGGCGACACCTCGGGCGGCGGCGGCAAGCCGGCCACGCTCGAAACCGGCGCCGTGGTCCGCGTGCCGCTGTTCGTCAACCAGGATGAAGTGATCAAGGTCGATACCCGCACGGGCGAGTACGACAGCCGCGTCAAGTAAGACGCACGATCGACGTACACGACGGCACGGCCGCCCCCTGGGCGCCGTGCCGTTCGCTTATCAGGCGCAAGGAAAAGGTCTCCATGAGCTCCAACGACACCCGAGAAATCGATCTCCTCATCGAAGCCCGCTGGGTCGTCCCGGTGGAACCGCATGGCGTGGTGCTGGATGACCACGCGGTGGCGATCGACAAGGGCGAGATCCTCGCGATCCTGCCAGCCGATGAAGCACGCCAGCACTACACCCCGCGCGAGCGCGTCTCGCTGGGCGAACACGCGCTGATCCCGGGCCTGGTGAACTCGCATACGCACAACCCGATGACCCTGCTGCGTGGCCTGGCCGACGACCTGCCGCTCATGGTCTGGCTGCAGGAACACATCTGGCCAGCCGAAGGCCGCGTCATGGGTCCGGATTTCATCCGCGATGGCGTGGAACTCGCCGTGGCCGAGATGATCCGTGGCGGCACCACCTGCGCCAACGAAAACTATTTCTTTCCGGATGTCATCGCCGCGACCTACCGGCAGATGGGCTTCCGCGCGGTGATCGGCCTGCCGGTCATCGACTTCCCGACGCCCTGGGCGAAGACCTCCGATGAGTACTTCCAGCGCGCCGAGGAAGTGCACGACAGCCTGCGCGGCGAACCGCTGCTCACCACCGCGTTCGCACCGCACGCGCCGTACACCGTCTCGGACGAGAACTTCGAGCGCATCCGCGTGCTCTCCGAGCAGCTCGACATCCCGGTGCACCTGCACACGCACGAGACCGCGCAGGAAGTGGAAGAGGGCAAGGCGCGCGATGGCGTGCGTCCGTTCCAGCGCCTGCAGAAGCTCGGCCTGGTGAACGAGCGCCTCATCGCCGTGCACATGACCCAGCTGACCGACGGCGAGATCGCCGCGTGCGCCGCCGCGGGCGTATCGGTCGTGCATTGCCCGGAATCGAACCTCAAGCTCGCTTCCGGCTTCTGCCCGGCGGAAAAACTGCGCACCGCTGGCGTGAACGTGTGCATCGGCACCGATGGCTGCGCCTCGAACAACGATCTCGACATGTTCGGCGAGATGCGCACGGCCGCGATGCTGGCGAAGGCCGTGGCGGGCGATGCGGCGGCCTTCGATGCGGCCAGCGCATTGCGCGCCGCGACGCTTAATGGCGCGAAAGCGATCGGCCTGGGCGAGAAGATCGGTTCGATCGAGCCGGGCAAGCGCGCCGACCTGGCCGCCGTGCGCCTCGACGACCTGGAGACCCAGCCGCTGTACCACGTGGCTTCGCAGCTGGTGTACGCCACCGGCCGCCACCAGGTCAGCGATGTCTGGATCGATGGCAAGCGCAAGCTGGCCGACAAGACCCTTGTCGGTATCGATGTCGACGCGATCCGCGACAAGGCGCGCGGCTGGCGCGAACAGATCGCGGCGGGAGATGCGCCGTGAACGACACCATCCATCTTTACCTGGTGATGGCCATGCGCAACCCCGGTTTCCAGGCGTCGGCGGCGCAGGAACACATGGTGTTCCTCGACAGCCTGATCGAGCGCGGCCTGCTGGAGATGACCGGCCCGTTCACGGATGGCAACGGCGGCGCCTACCTCCTGCGCGCTGCCGACCTGGAGACCGCGACGCAGATCGTCCATGGCGACCCGCTGCATACCAGCGGCTCGTCCACCCTTACCGTCCACGAGTGGCGCGTGCGCCGTTTTCCCTGAGGCAACCACGATGCAAACCAACGCCAACGCCAACGTCAGCGCGGAAGAAATCGCGCGCTTTGAAAAGCTCGCCGCTCGGTGGTGGGATCCCGATGGCGAATCCCGCCCGCTGCATGACCTGAACCCGGTGCGCTCGGCGTACGTCGCCGGCCGCGCCAACCTGCGCGGTGCGAAGGTGGTGGACGTCGGCTGCGGCGGTGGCCTGCTCAGCGAGGCCCTGGCCCGCGCGGGTGCCAACGTCACCGCCATCGATCTCGGCGCCAAGCTGATCGAGATCGCGAAACTGCACCTGTTCGAGTCGAACCTGCAGGTGGATTACCGCGTGCAGTCGTCCGAGGAACTCGCGGCCGCCGAGCCGGCGTCCTTCGATGTGGTCTGCTGCATGGAGATGATCGAGCACGTGCCCGATCCCCTTGTGCTGATCCGCGACCTGGCCGCCATGCTGAAGCCGGGCGGCCAGCTGTTCCTGTCGACGCTCAACCGCACGCCGGCCGCGTTCGGCGCGGCGATCGTCGGCGCGGAATACCTGATGCGCCTGCTGCCACGCGGCACGCACCACTACGCGCAGTTCCTCAAGCCGTCGGAAGTGGCGGGCATGCTCCGTCATTTTGAGCTGGAACTCGAGGATATCTCGGGCCTGGCCTACAACCCGCTCACCCGCAATGCCAGCCTCACCCGCAACACCGCGGTGAACTACGTGCTGGCGGCAAGGAAGCCGGCGTGAGCAAGCTGCCTTTCAAGCCCGAAGGGGTCTTCTTCGACCTCGACGGGACGCTGCTCGACAGCGGCCTGGACCTCGACCACGCGCTGCGACTGCTGTGCGCAGAGCAGGGCGTCGAACCGCCGCCCTACGAGGCCGTGCGGCCGGTCGTTTCGCGCGGCTCGCGCGCCATCATCAGCGTGGGTTTCCCCCAGATGGATGAAGCCGGCGTGCTGGCGCTGGTGCCGCGTTACCTCGCCCTGTACGAGGCGAACATGGCGGCGCACACGGTGCCGTTTGCCGGTGTCGAGCCGATGCTTGCGGGGCTGGTCTCCGCGGGCATCCGGTGGGGCATCGTCACGAACAAGCCCGGCTTCCTCACCGACGCCTTGCTTCCGCAGGCCGTGCCGCACTGGCAGCCGGCCGCCGTGGTGTCCGGTGATACGTTGCCGGTGAAGAAGCCCGATCCCGCGCCGGTGCTGCTGGCGTGCGAGACCGCGGCCTGCGCGCCTACGCGTTCGGTGTTCGTCGGAGATGACCGCCGCGACATCGTCGCGGGGCATGCCGCCGGCCTGTTCACCGTGGCCGTGCGCTGGGGTTACCTCGACGGTGGCGACCCTGATACGTGGGGTGCCGATGCCGTGGTCGATCATCCCGACGACCTGGCGGCACTGCTCGGCGTGGGCGAGGTGCCGGCATGACCGATGGCGCCATCCAGAGTTACGTCGACAAGTGGCTGGCGATCCAGCCACAGCAGCGCATCGCGCTCGGCTTCGTCCATCCGGACGTGCGCGACGAGCGCGTGGCGCTGGCCGCCCTCGAGCAGGAACTGATTTCATCGGCTTATGGCATCCGCGAACCGCAGGTCGCCGCCGCCAAGTTGCAGTGGTGGGCCGAGGAACTCTCCGGTGCGGCGGCCAGTGGCGGGCGCCACCCGTTGACGAAGCGGCTGTTTGCGAGCGAGCGGGCGAAGGCGATCCCGCCGGCCATGTGGCTGGCGCCGGTACTTGCCGCCATGGCCCAGCTGGAGCAGGGCACCTCGTCGGATTTCGCCGCGCAGGTCGCGGCCGCGCGCAACATGCACGGCGCGCTCGCGGCCCTGGAGACCGCGTGGTGGTTCGGCCCGAAAGCCCCGAGCGAGGCCGCGGCCGAGGTTGCGACGTTGTCGCACCTGGTCTTCGCGCTCTCGCGCCTGGAGTTCGATGCGGACCGGGAGCGCCTCCCGCTGCCCATGTCGCGGCTGGCCCGGCACGGCCTGAGCCGCGGGCAGTTGAAGGAAGATTCCCCCGCCCGCCGCGAGGCCCTCAAGGCGCAGCTCGGCGAGCTGGCGGCCGGCCTGGGCGCCGCGCTGGGCCGGGGGCAGCCCCTGTCCACCTTCCGTGGCCTGGAGGGCCGTACGGCGCTTGCCACGGCGCGTGGCGCCGCACGAGCCGCCGAACCCTTCGCTGAATTGCACAAGCGCCAGTCCCGCACGGGCCCGGCCACCGCCCTGCGTGCCTGGCGCGCGGCGCGGCAGGCCGGCCGGTTGGGCTGAACGCAGCGTTTCCGGGCACACACCATTGAGCCGTTGCTCATGGCCCCCATCTCGGGGCGAACGGCCGGAAACGACCTACGTCCCAAGGAACCCCTGATGTACATCCAAGATTCCCCGACCCGCCTGCTGCCCGACGTTGCGTCACAGGAGCACGCCCTGGCCATTGGCACGCTCGACTGGGTCGGCATGGATGGCATGGAAATGCCGGTTGCCTTCGATGCCGGCGACGGCGACGTCCGTTCGACCGGTGCCCGCGTCGGCGCCTTCGTGAACCTCACGAAGCCCGAGAAGCGCGGCATCCACATGTCACGCCTGTACCTGCTGGTCTCCGAGGCGCTCTCGGCCGGTCCGCTGACCGTCGCGGGGATCCGCGCGTTGCTGGGCGAGTTCCTCTCGTCGCACGAAGGCCTGTCGGACCACGCGCGGATCACCATCGGCTTCGAGCACCTCGTACGCCGCCGCGCCCTGCGCAGCGACAACAGCGGCTGGCGCGCCTACCCGATCACCATCGATGCCACCATGCGCGGCGACCAGTTCCATCTCGAGGTCACCACCGATGTCGTGTACTCGTCGACGTGCCCTGCGTCGGCAGCGCTGTCGCGCCAGCTCATCCAGGACAACTTCGCGAAGTCGTTCCCGGCCGGCGAAGCGATGGATCGTGAAACGATCCTTGCCTGGCTCGGTACGGAGCAAGGCATCATCGCCACGCCGCACGCCCAGCGCAGCACCGCCACGATCCGCGTGGCGCCGAAGGGCGAGGGCGTCTTCAACCTGATCGGCATGATCGACAACGTCGAGACGGCGCTCGGTACGCCGGTACAGACCGCGGTGAAGCGTGCCGATGAACAGGCGTTCGCGCTGGCCAACGGCAGCAACCTGATGTTCTGCGAAGACGCCGCGCGGCGTATCCAGAAGACTTTGGAATCCGACCCGGGCGTCGCGGATTTCCACGTGCGCGTTGCGCACCACGAGAGCCTGCACCCGCACGACGCCGTGGCGTTCGCCAGCAAGGCACGTTAAGCCGTAGGGCAGACCCATCGCGCAAGCGCGCTCCCACAACGAACCTGCATGCTGCCCTGCCATAGGGCGGCAGACCGTTGTGGGAGCGCGCTTGCGCGCGATAGCCCCACCGTCAGGGTGCCTGGATCCCCGGCAACAACAACGGATCCAGCCGCACGCCGAACCAGTTGAACCCCCAATGCACGTGCGGCCCCGTCGCGCGCCCGGTCTTACCGGCCGCGCCGATCACCTGGCCCTGGCGGACGCGTTCGCCCACCTTCACGTCGATGCGTGACAGGTGCAGGAAATTGGATGACAGCCCGAACCCGTGGTCCAGCAGCACGGTGCCGCCGGTGAGGTAAAGATCCGGCTGGGCGAAGGTGATCACACCCGCTGCGGGTGCCTTCACCGGCGTGCCTTCGGGCACGGCGATGTCCATGCCCGAGTGCGGTGCCTTCGGGTCACCGTTGTAGATGCGCTGGTTGCCGAAACGTCCGCTGATGCGGCCGGTCACCGGCCAGATGAAGCCATGATCGAAATCTTCGCGGGCGTCATCGCGGTTGCGCGCCGCGACGACGAGTGCCTGCTCGCGTTCGATCCGCGACGCGATCTCCGGCGGCGGGTTCACGGTTTTTGGCGGCACGCCTTCCACGCGTTCGATCGGCCAGTCGCGCGGGGTGACCGCCACGCGGGTGCTGCGGCCGCCGACGTCGACCACGAGCGGGCCCTGTTCGTCACGGCCGGCGCCGAACACGAAGACGCCATCGGCGCCGACATGGACGGGCTTGCCGTTGACCCGCACCGGCGTACCGGGCGGGGCGTGGGCGATGACCAGTGCGCCCTGCGACATCGTGGTGGGGAGGTCGGAGGGCGCTGCCATGGCCGCGGTCGTAGACATCAGCAGCGCAGCGCGGGCCATCGTTCGCAAGCTCACTCCCACAAGCGCGCGGGCGCGGCCGTTGTGGGAGCGTGCTTGCACGCGATCAGCGCTGGCGACACCACCGCATTCCCTTGCGATTTTTCTCATCGATCAAAAGCCAACCGCTGCCCGCGAACGCTCTCATCGACCGTCTTGCCATCAAACACGCGCTGCCCGTTCACAAAGGTCGAGGCGATGCTGCTGCTGAAGGTGTAGCCCTCGAACGGCGACCAGCCGCACTTCGAAAGCACTTCTTCACGGGTGACCGTGTGCGGCTTGTTCGGGTCCACCAGCACCAGGTCGGCTGCGTAGCCTTCGCGTAGGAAGCCGCGCTCCTTCACGTTGAACAGCTTCGCCGGGTTGTGGCACACGGTTTCAATGACGCGTTCCAGCGTGAGCTTGCCTTCGGTCACGCGCTGCAGCGCGGCCTGCAGGGCGAACTGCACGAGCGGCAGGCCGGACGGCGCCTTGTCGTACTTCTGCTCTTTTTCTTCCAGCAGGTGCGGCGCGTGGTCCGTGGCGAGCACGTCGAGCCGGCCCTCGGCCAGCGCCTTCGTGATGGCTTCGCGGTCGCTTTCTTCCTTGATCGCCGGGTTGCACTTGATGAACGAACCCTTCTCCTCGTAGTCCTTCCTGCCGCCGAAATGCAGGAAGTGCACGCAGGTTTCCGCGGTGATCCGCTTGCCCTCGATCGGGCCCGGCTCGAACAGGGCGAGCTCATCGGCGGTGGAGATGTGCAGCACGTGCAGGCGCGTGTTGTGCTTCTTCGCCAGCGAAATGGCCAGGCGGGTCGACTTGATGCAGGCCTCGCGCGAGCGGATGTGCGGGTGCTCCCACACCGGGATGTCCTCGCCGTACTTTTCGTGCGCCTTCGCGAGGTTCGCGTCGATCATCGGCGTGTCTTCGCAGTGCGTGATGATCGGCACGGGCGTGTCGCGGAAGATCCCGTCCAGCGTCTCCGGGTTATCGACCAGCATGTTGCCGGTGGAGGCGCCCATGAAGACCTTAACGCCCGGCGCGGCCTTGGGATCGAGCTTGCGGATGTGCTCGAGGTTGTCGTTGCTGGCGCCCATGTAGAAGGCATAGTTCACCAGCGATTTTTCGGCGGCGAGCGTGTACTTGTATTCCAGGCTGTCCCGGTCGAGTGCCGGCGGCTTGGTGTTCGGCATTTCCATGAAGCTGGTGATGCCGCCCGCGGCGCAGGCACGCGATTCCGTCGCAAGGTCCGCCTTCTGCGTCAGGCCGGGTTCACGAAAATGGACCTGGTCGTCGATCATGCCCGGGAACAGCCACAGGCCACTGGCGTCGATCACCTGTTCGTCACGTTCTGTTTCCAGACCCGGCGCGATCTTCGCGATTTTTCCATCGCGGATGCGGACGTCGGCTTTGAACCGCTTGTTCTCGTTGACCAGTTCGGCGTTCTTGATCAGCCAGGCATCAGTCATGGGTATGAGCTCCTTGGGCGCCGCAGCGGCGCAGGACAAATTGGTCAGGGACGGGATCGTGGCCACCCTCGCAGAGGGGCTGGCACCGCAGGATGCGCCAGCTGCCGAGCAGCGTGCCCCGCAAGGGGCCGAAGCGGGCTATGGCAATCCGCGTGTAATCGGAACAGGATGGATGGAACCGGCAATTGGCCCCCAGCAGGGGACTGAGCCACCGCTTGTAAAGGGACAACAGGAAGAGGAGGAGGCGGGTCACTGTCTCTTGGCCAGGTGGGGGTGCCTGCGTTGGGCACTCAACAGTATCCCAGAAGATAGGTTGCTGGGGTAACGCATCTGGGCTATAACACCCCGCCGCCACGGCCACCGAGGTGAAGGAAATGGCGAAAAACGCTCGTAGCTCCACCGTTGCCAAGGCTGCCGCCAAGAAGGGCGGGGCAGGTGACGCGTTGAAGACCAGGACGGTTGCGGCCGGGGGGAAGGCACCGGCGAAAACGGCCGTGCACGCGGCGGCGAAGCCTGCGGCGAAGACCGCGAAGGCCGCGCCCAAGCCCGCTGAGAAGAAAGCGGCTGCTCCTGCGAAGAAGGCCGCCGTGAAGACCGTGGCCAAGCCGGCCCCGGCGAAGAAGGCACCGGCCAAGGCGGCCGCGCCGGCCAAGGCAGCACCGGCCAAGGCGGCACCCGCCAAGAAGGCGGCGGCGACCAAGGTACCCGCGAAGGCGGCAGCAAAGGCACCGGCCCCGAAGGCCGCGCCGGCTCCCGTCCCCGCAAAGAAAACGGCCCCGGTGGCGGAACACGTCGCCGCCAAGGCCACACCCAAGCAGCAGGTGAAGGCAACGCCGGCACCCGCACCAGCGCCGGCGGCCAAGGCCGCCACCAGCCCAGCTCCCGGTCGCAAGGCGTCCGCGGTGGGCAGCGCTACCCCATCCAGAAACGAGAAGTCCGCGCAAGCCAGCATGAACAGCACCACTCTTGAAAACGGAATCACGAAGGAAGATGGCCGCTACGCGCTGCCCGCTTCCACGGTCATCGACCTGCCCAAGGGCTACAAGCCGGGCCCCGATGAGGAATACATGAGCCCCCGGCACCTCGCCTACTTCCGCAACAAGCTGAAGGACTGGCGTGAGCAGCTGGTCGAGGAATCGCGCCAGACCATGGACAACCTCCGCGAGGAAGTCCGTGACGTGGGCGACGAGGCCGAGCGTGCCACCCGCGAGACCGAAAACTCGCTGGAACTGCGTACGCGCGATCGCTACCGCAAGCTCATCTCCAAGATCGACAAGGCCCTGCGCCGGATCGAGGAAGGCCGCTACGGCTTCTGCGAGGAGACCGACGAGGAGATTGGCGTGGAGCGGCTCGATGCGCGCCCCATCGCTACGCTGACGCTCGATGCGCAGGAGCGCCGCGAACACCTGCAGAAGCAGATGGGCGACTAAGCGCCACGT
Organism: Luteibacter sp. NPDC104163; assembly: GCF_055584245.1. Classification (NCBI taxonomy): domain Bacteria; kingdom Pseudomonadati; phylum Pseudomonadota; class Gammaproteobacteria; order Lysobacterales; family Rhodanobacteraceae; genus Luteibacter; species Luteibacter sp. NPDC104163. The sequence goes on along the minus strand of NZ_JBVJMK010000029.1, from coordinate 11,720 downwards.
CCCATGCATTGCACGAAGACCCCGCCACCCGGCGGGGTTTTTTTATGGGCGTAGACTGGCGGGTGCCAAGGAGATCGCATGTTCCCGCATTTGCAGAACCTCATCCTCAACACCGATAGCTACAAGGCGAGCCACTGGTTGCAATACCCGCCAGGGACGGATGCCACGTTCTTTTACGTGGAATCCCGCGGAGGCCTGTTCGATCGCACGGTGTTCTTCGGCCTACAGGCGATCCTCAAGGGCTGGCTCGCGCGCCCCGTGAGCCACGGCGACGTGGACGAGGCCCGGGATTTCTTCGCCGCGCATGGCGAGCCGTTCAACGAGGCGGGCTGGCGGCGCATCGTCGAGGTGCATGGTGGCCGCATGCCGATGCGGATCCGCGCCGTGCCCGAAGGCAGCGTGGTGCCCACGCACCAGGCGCTGGTCACCATCGAATCCACCGATCCGGAGGCCTTCTGGTTGCCCAGCTACCTGGAGACGCTGCTGCTGCGGCTGTGGTACCCGGTCACCGTCGCGAGCCTCAGCTGGCAGGTGAAGCGCACCATCGCCGCTTTCCTCGAGAAGACCAGCGACGATCCGGCGGCCCAGTTGCCGTTCAAGCTGCATGACTTTGGTGCCCGCGGTGTATCGAGCGCCGAATCGGCGGCGCTGGGCGGCATGGCCCACCTGGTCAACTTCATGGGCACCGACACGGTGCAGGGCGTGCTAGCCGCGCGCGCGTTCTATGGGGAGCCTATGGCCGGCTACTCGATCCCCGCCGCCGAGCACAGCACCATCACCAGTTGGGGCCGGGAGCGCGAGGTGGATGCGTACCGCAACATGCTGCGCCAGTTCGCGCGCCCCGGCGCGCTGGTCGCGGTGGTCTCGGATAGCTACGACATCTTCCACGCGATCCGCGAGCACTGGGGCAAGGCGCTGCGCGAGGAAGTGATCGCTTCGGGTGGCACGCTGGTCGTGCGGCCCGACTCAGGCGACCCGGTGGAAGTGGTCCACCAGTGCATCGAGCTGCTCGATGAAGCGTTTGGCTGCACGGTGAACGGCAAGGGTTTCCGGGTGCTCAACCACGTGCGTGTCATCCAGGGCGATGGCGTGAACCCGCAGAGCATCCGGGCGATCCTGGAGCGCATCACCGGCGCGGGTTACTCCGCCGACAACATCGCGTTCGGCATGGGCGGCGCCCTGTTGCAGAAGGTCGACCGCGATACGCAGAAGTTCGCCCTGAAGTGCTCGGCAGCGCGTATCGATGGCCGATGGGTGGATGTGTTCAAGGCGCCGGTGACGGATGCGGGCAAGTTCTCGCAGCGCGGCCGGCTGACGCTTACGCGGCACCGCGAGTACGGCACCTGGAAGACGGTGCCGATCCCCGAGGGCGTGGCACGGGCGGAAGACATGCGGCTCGACCACGGCTGGGAGCACGCGATGGAAACGGTGTGGGAAAACGGCGAGCTGCTGAAAGACCAGACCTTCGCCGAGATCCGCGCCCGCGCAGCCCTCTAGGGCCGCGCTCTAGGACTGCTGTGGGAGCGCGCTTGCGCGCGATGGGTGCTCGCGTCATGCCCCGATCGCGCGCAAGCGCGCTCCCACAGGCTCGTCCCCTCGCGCGCAAGCACGACCCACAGGCTCGTCGGTCAGGCCAGGGCCGCCGCCGCGTACGCCTTCACCTTCGCCAGCATGGCCACAAGGCCGTTCGAGCGGGTGGGCGAGAGGTGCTTCGCCAGGCCGATCTCCTGGATGTAGGTCGGCTCGGTATCCACGATCTCCTGCGCCGAACGGCCGGAGTACACGCGCAGCAGCAGGGCGATCAGGCCGGAGACGATGGCTGAATCGCTGGTCGCCTCGAAGGTCATCCGCGACGCGTCGCCCGAGGGGATCATCCACACCATCGACTGGCAGCCGTGGACACGGTTGTCCTCGTTTTTCTGGTCGTCGGGGAACGGGGGCAACTGCCGGCCCAGGTCGATCAGGTACTGGTAGCGCTCGGTCCAGTCGCCGAAGAACGCGAATTCCTCGGCGATGGCGGCCTGTGCTTCGGCGGCGGTCGGTTCCTGCGGTGCTACGAGGTCATTCATGCCTTCACTACGCTCCAGCGCGTGCCCTGCGCGCCATCTTCAATGGCGATGCCCAGCGCTTTCAGCTGATCGCGGATGGCATCGGACCGTGCAAAATCCTTCGCTGCGCGGGCGGCGCGGCGTTCCTCCAGCAAAGCCTCGACCATGGCGGCATCGACGGCCTCGCCCGGATTGCCCTGCTGGAACCAGGCTTCCGGATCCTGCTGCAGAAGACCCATCAGGGCGCCACCGGCGAGCAGGGCCGCCTTGGCGGCGATCCGCTCATCGCCCGTAGCCCGCCGCGCGGCGTCCGCCAGGTGGGAGAGCTCGGCCAGGGCCTGCGGGGTGTTCAGGTCGTCGCACAGCGCGGCCTCGACCGCCTCCGGCACCACGAAGGCACCAGGCGGGACGTCGGCCAGGTCGCGCAGGACGCCATACCAGCCATCCAGCGTGCGTACCGACTGGGTGAGGGCGGCATCCGACCAATCAAGGGGCTGGCGGTAGTGGCCGCGCAGCAGCATCAGGCGCAGGGCCTCCCCCGGGTGCTTGGTCAGGAGCTCATGCAGCTGGAGCACGTTGCCCAGCGACTTCGACATCTTCTTGCCGTCGAAGGTGAGCATGCCGTTGTGCAGCCAGTACCGCGCGAACGGCTTGCCACCATGGGCGCAGACGCTCTGGGCGATCTCGTTCTCATGGTGGGGGAAGGTGAGGTCGACGCCGCCCGCGTGGATATCGATGGTGTCGCCCAGGTGGGCCTCGCTCATGGCCGAGCACTCGATATGCCAGCCCGGGCGGCCGCGGCCCCATGGGCTGTCCCAGCCGGGCAGGGTCTCGTCCGAGGGCTTCCACAGCACGAAATCGCCCGCGTCCTTCTTGTACGGGGCCACCTCGACGCGCGCGCCGGCGATGAGCTCATCCGGATCGCGGCCGGACAGGGCGCCGTAGGCCGGGTAGGAGGCGACGTGGAACAGCACGTGGCCCTCGGCCACGTAGGCGTGCTTCGAGGCGATCAGGCGCTGGATCATGGTGATGATCTCGGCGATATGCGCCGTGGCATGCGGCTCGACGTCGGGCGGGGCCACGCCCAGTTTCGCGATGTCGTCGCGGTAGGCCTGGGCGTAGCGCCCGGTGATCTCGGTGATCGGCACCCCGGCAGCCGCCGCGGCGTTGTTGATCTTGTCGTCCACGTCGGTGATGTTCCGGGCGTAGACCAGCTTCGGGAAATGGCGCCGCAGCAGGCTGGCCAGCACGTCGAAGACGACCGGCGGGCGGGCGTTGCCGATATGGATGTAGTTGTAGACGGTGGGCCCGCAGACGTACATGGTCACCCGGTTCGGATCGAGCGGGGCAAACGCCTCCGTGCGGCGCGTCAGGGTGTTGTAGAGCGAGATCGTCATCGGGTGTCCATGGGGGCGGGCCGGCGGCCTGGGCCGGCCTGAAATAGTAGCAAGGCCGGGCCCCGGCCGTGCACGCGCGAGGGCGGATTCGGTTGACAGGATCGGCCGGGCCGGGCTCCGGAAAACCTAAGCGTGGATTCAGCGTGAACTTGATGAAATGACAACCACTGGGCGCAACCTTGCGCCTGGCTGGAGGTTTTCCTACATGTCTCGCCTGCTTATCCCCGCGCTGATCCTCGCGGTTTTCGCTACCGGTGCCAGTGCCCAGGATCGTTACGGGCCGCCCCCGCCGCCCCCTCAGCAGGGCGGGGATGACAACACCCATTTCGGCTGGGCCGACGTCCTGCGCGTCGATCCGGTGTATGGCGTGTCGCGCGTGGAGACCCCGCGCCAGGAGTGCTACGACCAGCAGGTGGTGACCCGCCAGCAGGGCAGCGGCAGCACGGCCGGTACCATCCTGGGTGCCGTCGTGGGTGGCGTGCTGGGTAATACGGTTGGCAAGGGCGATGGCCGCAAGGCCGCGACGGTGGCCGGTGCGGTGGCTGGCGGCGTGGTCGGCAACAACGTGTCGCGCAGCGGCGATCGCAGCTACGAGAGCACGGAAACCCGCTGCCGCGACGTGAGCTCGGTGACCGAGCAGCGCCGCATCGCGGGCTATGACGTCGAGTACCGCTACCGCGGTGAGGTCTACGTCTCGCGCCTGAACTACGACCCGGGCGAGCGCCTCCGCGTCCGCGTGAGCGTCTCGCCGGCCGACTGACCGGTTCCGGCAAGGCAGTGAAGAGGGGCCGCGAGCGATCGCGGCCTTTTCTTTTGCCCGTGAAGGCCGGCCGACGAGGCTGCAGACCCTCGCTCGCAAGCTCGCTCCCACAGGATTTACGGATAGTTGCGCAGCGCAGCAATCCACGGCATTATCGACGCTTCACCTAAAAGAACCCCGCCGTGTCCCACGCCGACTACACCTCGAACGTCTTCACCAGCGCCCGCATGGCCGCAGGGATGACGTCCCGTGCTCGTCGACCGTACATCGGATACTCGGCCGGGTAGGCTGTCGCGCGCGTTTCATTCGCATCGACTAAAAAACCCGGCCCCGTGCCGGGTTTTTTTGTTTCCGATTTCCCATTCTTCCCACGGCCCCGCCAGGCCACCGACCGATCTGGATAGCCATGACCGTTCGCCACTTCCTCAACACCACGGACTACAGCCGCGCCGAGATCGACGCCCTGCTTGAGCAGGCCGCCGAGTTCAAGCGCTCGCCGCAGGGCCAGCAGCTCGCCGGCAAGGCCATCGCGCTGCTGTTCTTCAACCCCAGCATGCGCACCCGCACCAGCTTCGAGATCGGCGCGTTCCAGCTGGGCGGCCACGCCGTGGTGCTGGCCCCGGGCAAGGATGCATGGCCCATCGAGTTCGAGGTGGGGACGGTCATGGATGGCGACACCGAGGAGCACATCGCTGAGGTGGCCCGCGTGCTCTCCCGCTACGTGGACCTGATCGCCGTCCGCGCCTTCCCGAAGTTCCAGGACTGGCAGGTCGATCGGCAGGACAAGGTGCTCAAGGCGTTCGCCCAGTACGCGACGGTGCCGGTCATCAACATGGAAACGATCACCCACCCCTGCCAGGAGCTGGCCCACGCGCTCGCCATGAAGGAGCACCTGGGTGACCTGCAGAACAAGAAGTACGTCCTGACCTGGACCTACCATCCGAAGCCGCTGAACACCGCCGTGGCCAACTCCGCGCTGCTCATCGCCACCAAGATGGGCATGGACGTGACCCTGCTGTGCCCGACGCCGGAGTACATCCTGGACCAGCGCTACATGGATTTCGCCGCGCAGAACGCGAAGGAAAACGGCGGCTCGCTGCAGGTCTCGCACGATATCGAAGCGGCTTACAGCGGCGCGCACGTGATCTACGCCAAGAGCTGGGGCGCGCTGCCGTACTTCGGCCGCTGGGATGAAGAGAAGGCCATTCGCGATGCGAACAAGCACTTCATCGTCGACGAAGCCAAGATGGCGCTCACCGATAACGGCCTCTTCAGCCACTGCCTCCCGCTGCGCCGGAACATCAAGGCGACGGATGCGGTGATGGATTCGCCGGCCTGCATCGCCGTGGACGAGGCGGAAAACCGCCTGCACGTCCAGAAGGCCGTCATGGCCTCGCTCATGTCGCAGCCGGGCGTGAAGTCCGGCCTCGGTTTCTGATTCGCCTAGCCCTTTAGCCCTTAATTCCAAGCCTTTTCCGGAGCCAGCATGTCCAGCAAAGATATCGTCCTCGCCTTCTCGGGCGGCCTCGACACCAGCTTCTGCGTCCCCTACCTGATGGAGCGCGGCTATGCCGTGCATACCGTGTTCGTCGATACCGGTGGTGTCTCCGCCGAAGAGCGTGAGTACATCGAGCAGCGCGCGCATGAACTGGGCGCCGCATCGCACCGCACCGTCGATGCCTCGCAGGCGATCTGGGATAGCTTCGTCACGCCGCTGATCTGGGCCGGCGAGTTCTACCAGGGGCAGTACCCGCTGCTGGTTTCCGACCGCTACCTCATCGTGAAGGCTTCGCTGGAGCGTTGCGACGAGCTGGGTACCAAGCTGTTCGCCCACGGCTGCACCGGCATGGGCAACGACCAGGTCCGTTTCGACCTGACCGTGAAGGCCCTCGGCGATTACACGATCATCGCCCCGATCCGCGAGATCCAGCGCGAGCACACCCAGGTGCGTGCTTACGAGCAGAAGTACCTGGAAGAGAAGGGCTTCGAAGTCCGCGCCAAGACCAAGCACTACACCATCAACGAGAACGTGCTGGGCGTGACCATCTCCGGCGGCGAGATCGATGCGTGGGAGATCCCGGAAGAGGGCGCCGTGGCCTGGTGCGCACCGCGCGCCGAATGGCCGTCCGAACCGCTGCGCATCGAGCTCGGCTTCGACAAGGGCGTGGCCACCACGCTCAACGGCAAGGCTGCGACGGGTCCGGAGATCCTCGGCTTTCTCAACCGCGAACTGGCGAAGTACGGCGTGGGCCGTAGCCTGTACACCGGCGACACCAACATCGGTCTGAAGGGCCGCATTGTGTTCGAAGCGCCGGCGCTCACCGCGCTGCTCACGGCGCACCGTGCGCTGGAAGAGACCGTGCTGTCGAAGCAGCAGAACCGCTTCAAGCCGGAAATCGGCCGCAAGTGGACCGAGATCGCCTACGAAGGTTTCTTCAACGACCCGATCAAGGCCGACCTGGAAGCCTACCTGGTGAGCACGCAGCGCAAGGTTGATGGCAAGGTCATCATCGAAACCCGTGGCGGCACCGTGTACGCCGTGAAGGTCGAATCGAAGAACCTGCTGCACTCGAAGAAGGCCACCTACGCACAGGCGGCCGACTGGGGCGTCGCCGAGGCCGAGGGCTTCATCAAGCTCTACGGCATGAGCTCGACGATCTGGGCGGAAGTCGACCGCGCCAACGGCGGCAAGTGATCGAGGCCCATGGATAAGCTCCTGAAGGACACCCTCGACCACCTGCGTGCGCTCGTGTCGTTCGACACGCGCAACCCGCCGCGTGAGATCGGCACGGGCGGCATTTTCGATTACCTGCGCGCGAACCTCCCGGGGTTCGACGTGCAGGTGACCGATTTCGGTGCCGGCGCCGTGAACCTGTATGCCGTGCGCGGCACGCCGAAAGTGCTGTTCAACGTGCACCTGGATACCGTGCCGGATAGCCCGCACTGGACGGCCAACCCGCACGAACTGCGGGTGACCGAAGACCGCGCGATCGGCCTTGGCGCCTGCGACATCAAGGGCGCCGCCGCCGCGCTCGTGGCCGTGGCCAACGCGTCGCAGGGCGATATGGCGCTGCTGCTTTCCACCGATGAAGAAGCCAACGATGCGCGTTGCATCGATGGCTTCCTCAAGGACAAGCCGGCCTACGATGCCATCATCGTCGCGGAGCCCACGAAGGGCGAAGCGGTGCTGGCGCACCGTGGCATCCATTCGGTGCAGATGCGCTTCAAGGGCCGCGCCGCGCATGCGTCCGGCGAGCAGACCCCTTCGGATAGCGCCCTTCACCAGGCGATCCGCTGGGGCGCTGCCGCGCTCGACCACGTGCAGGCCCTGTCGCACGAGCGCTTTGGTGGCCTGACCGGCCTGCGCTTCAACGTGGGCAAGATCGAAGGCGGGATCAAGGCAAACATGATCGCCCCGACCGCCGATGTGCGTTTCGGCTTCCGCCCGCTGCCGTCGATGGATGCGGACAATCTGCTCGAGACCTTCCGCACGCTCGTGGAGCTGCACCCGGTCGAGTACGGCGAAACCTTCCGCGGCGATTCGCTGCCGGCGGGCGATACCGCCAGCGCCGAGGCGCGCCGCCTCGCCGCGCGCGACCTCGCCGACGAGCTGGAGATCCCGGTAGGCAATGCCGTGGATTTCTGGACCGAGGCCGCGCTGTTCTCGCGGGCCGGCTACATCTCCTTCGTGTATGGCCCTGGCGATATCGCGCAAGCGCACACCGCCGATGAGTGGGTCGCCCTCGACCAGCTCGCCCATTACGCCCAGACCATCCACCGGATCGTCGATCGTGGAATCTAACAAGCACACCCGCAAAACCATCGTGCGCCTCCTGTCCGCCATGGGCAGCGCGCGCGAGATCCAGCAGTACCTCAAGCGCTTCTCCCAGCTCGATGCCAAGCGCTTCGCGGTGGTGAAGGTGGGCGGCGCCGTGTTGCGCGATGAACTGGCCGACCTGACCTCGTCGCTCTCGTTCCTGCAGCAGGTGGGCCTCACGCCCATCGTGCTGCACGGCGCGGGCCCGCAGCTGGACGAGGAGCTCTCGGCCGCCGGCATCGTCAAGAAGACGGTGAACGGCCTGCGCGTGACGTCGCCTGAAGCCCTCGCCATCGTCCGCCGCGTGTTCCAGTCGCAGAACCTGCGCCTGGTCGAGGCCCTGCAGGAAGTCGATACGCGCGCCACGTCCGTACCGTCGGGGGTGTTCACCGCCGATTTCCTCGACCCCGACCAGCTCGGCCTGGTCGGCAAGGTGCGCGCGATCAACCTGGCGCCGATCGAGGCCAGCCTGCGCGCCGGTTCGATCCCGGTCATCGCCAGCCTGGGCGAAACGGATTCGGGGCAGATCCTCAACATCAACGCCGATTTCGCCGCCAATGAACTGGTGCGCGTCCTGCAGCCGTACAAGATCGTGTTCCTCACCGGCACGGGCGGCCTGCTCGATGGCGAAGGCAACATCATCGACTCGATCAACCTGTCGACCGAGTATGAGCAGCTGCTGGAGCAGCCCTGGCTGCACTCGGGCATGCGCCTGAAGATCGAGCAGATCAAGGACCTGCTGGACGACCTGCCGTTGACCTCGTCGGTGTCGATCACGCGCCCGGCCGATCTCGCGAAGGAACTGTTCACCCACAAGGGCTCGGGTACGCTGGTTCGTCGCGGTGAGCGCGTCCTGCGCTTCGATTCGTGGGAGGGCGTCGATCTCGAGCGGATGACCTCGCTGATCGAATCCAGTTTCGGCCGCACGCTGGTGCCGGATTACTTCGAACGCACGAAGTTGTACCGGCTGTACGTGTCCGAGAATTACCGCGCGGCGATGGTGCTGACCCACGAGGACGGTTTCGCCTACCTCGACAAGTTCGCGGTGCTGGACGACGCACAGGGCGAGGGCCTCGGCCGTGCCGTCTGGCAGGTGATGCGCGACGAGAACCCGACGCTGTTCTGGCGCTCGCGCCACGGCAACGCCATCAACCATTTCTACTACGCGGAATCCGACGGCTGCTTCAAGCAGTCGCGCTGGAAGGTGTTCTGGTACGGCCTGGATAATTTCGCCGATATCGAACGCTGCGTCGCGCACTGCGCCACCCGCATCCCCACCTTGCAGGACTGACCCAAGCCATGGCCACCAAGACCATCGGTATCGTCGGCGCGCGCGGCCACACGGGCGCCGAGCTGATCCGCCTTATCGCCCGCCATCGCTCGCTCGAGCTGGCGTTCGTGTCTTCGCGCGAGCTGGACGGCCAGCGCCTTGCCGACCACAACGACGTGTACAAGGGCGAACTGCACTACACCAGCCTCGACCCCGCCGCCGTGGCGGAGCAGGGCGTCGACGTGGTGATCCTGGCATTGCCCAACGGCAAGGCCGCGCCGTACGTGGAGGCGATCGACAAGGCCGGTGGCAGTACCGTTATCGTTGATCTCTCTGCGGACTACCGCTTCGACGAGCGCTGGTACTACGGCCTGCCGGAGCTGTACCGCGACCGCTGGCGCGGCGAGAAGCGCATCAGCAACCCCGGTTGCTATGCCACGGCGATCCAGTGCTCCATCGCACCGATCAAGGACCTGCTGGCAGCGCCGCCGGTCTCCTTCGGCGTCTCGGGTTATTCCGGTGCCGGTACGACGCCGTCCGACCGCAACGACCCGGACAAGCTGCGCGACAACCTCATGCCGTACTCGCTCACCGGGCACATGCATGAGAAGGAAGCCAGCCGCCACCTGGGCCTGCCCGTGGAATTCATGCCGCACGTGGCCCCGCATTTCCGTGGCCTCACCGTGACGACGAACCTCTACCTGGCAAAGCCGTCGAAGCGCGAAGACATCGTCGCGCGGTTCGAGGCGCGCTTCGCCAACGAGAAGCTGATCCACGTGGTGGACGAGGCGCCATGGGTGAGCCAGGTCGCGCACAAGCACCATCTCGATGTGGGCGGCTTCGCGCTGTCGGTCGATGGCCGCCGTGTCGTCGTGGTCGCCACGCTCGATAACCTGCTCAAGGGCGCCGCCACCCAGGCCATGCAGAACGTCAACCGCGCGCTCGGCTTCGACGAGCTCACCGCCATCCCGCTGTAAGGACCGACGATGACCCAGCCGCTCTGGCAGAAATCCGATACGCAGGTCGATGCGAAGATCATGCGTTTCCTCGCGGGCAACGACGTGGTCCTCGATCGCGAGTTTTTCCTGCACGACATCACGGCGAGCAAGGCGCACGTCGAAGGCCTTGCCAATATCGGCGTCGTTTCCGCGGAGGAGCGCGATGCCCTGAAGCGAGAGCTCGACGCACTCGCCGCGGATTTCTCCGCGGGTGCGTTCGTGCTCGATGACCGTTTCGAGGACGGCCATTCGGCGATCGAGGCACGCCTGACCGAACGTCTTGGCGATGCCGGCCGCCGCGTGCACACAGGTCGCAGCCGCAACGACCAGATCCTGGTGGCGACGCGCCTCTGGTTGAAGGAGAAGCTGTCGGCGCTGGAGGCTGTGTGCCGCCGTGTTGCCGAGGTGTGCCTCGAGCGCGCGGCCGGTGAAGCGCTGCCGATGCCGGGTTACACGCATATCCAGCGTGCGGTCGTGTCGTCGACGGGCATGTGGTTCGCCGCGTTCGCCGAGGCGTTCATCGACAACACGCTGCGCGCCCGCCAGGCGCTCGAGCTCATCGACGCGAACCCGCTGGGTACGGCGGCCGGCTACGGTGTGAACGTGGCATTGGATCGGGCGCATACCACGCAGGCGCTGGGCTTCTCGCGCATGCAGGTGTCGCCGATCTACGCGCAGCTGTCGCGCGGCAAGTTCGAGATGGCGGCGCTCGACGCCGTGGGTACCGCGCTGCTCGATACGCGCCGCCTCGCTTGGGATCTCTCGCTCTTCACCACCGCCGAGTTCGACTTCGTGAAGCTGCCGTCCGAGTACACCACCGGCTCATCGATCATGCCGAACAAGCGCAACCCGGATGTGGTCGAGCTGCTCCGTGCGAGCTACGCCAGCGTCGCAGCCGCGCGTACGGAGATCGAGCAGCTGCTCTCGCTGCCGTCGGGTTACCAGCGTGACCTGCAGTTCTCCAAGGGCTCGCTGTTCCATGGCTTCTCCATGGGCCTGGGCGCCCTGGAGCTGCTGCCGGACATGCTCGCCCGCTTCGAGTGGAAGGCGGAGAAGATGCGTGCCGCGATCGAGCCGGCGATGTATGCCACCGACGTGGCGATCGAGCAGGCCGTGGCGGGCGTCCCATTCCGCGATGCCTACCGCGCCGCCGCGGAAACCGCCGCGTCGGCCGGCGAAGGCCGTTCCCCGGAATCCAGCCTGGCGGCACGCACCTCGCCGGGCGCGGGCAACGACCTGATGCTCGACACGCTCAAGGCGCGACTCACCCAACTGGGCTGAGCACGCCGTCGCACCCCTGTGGGAGCGGGGGGGGGGGGGGGGGGGCCCCCCCGCACAACCACAACCACCCAACCCCCCCCCCCCAAAAAGAACACCCCGGGGGTTTATACCTTGGCCATAAGGAAAAGGCGGTCCGCCAAAAACAAGGC
>NZ_JBVJMK010000028.1:0-31649 GCF_055584245.1 Luteibacter sp. NPDC104163 | reverse complement strand
GCTTGAAGCGCTTCGGGTACTTGGCCATGTCGGACATCTCAGGTGGGAGAAGATGTCCAACTTCTGGGGGTCACCTCACAAGCGCGCTCCCACAAGAGCCGTCACTAGGCTGTCGGCAAACCGCGGTCTACCTGCGCTATGCGGTCTTCGAAGTCGCGGGCGGGGACGGCGCGGCCGAAGAGGAAGCCTTGCATCTGGGTGCAGCCGGCGTTGCCGAGGAAGTTGGCTTGCTCGGTGCTCTCGACGCCTTCGGCGAGCACCATCTTGTTCATGCCCTTGCCCATCGTGATGATCGCGCTGACGATGGCGGCGCTGTCGTTGTCCCAGGCGACATCGCGGATAAATGCACGGTCGATCTTCAGCGTATCGACTGGGAAGTGCTTGAGGTACGAGAGGCTGCAATAGCCGGTGCCGAAATCGTCGAGGCTGAGCGAGACGCCTTCGGACTTGATCCGGTGCAGCAGGTCGGCGATGTGGTCGCCGCCTTCCATAACCGTGCGTTCGGTGACTTCCAGTTCAAGGAGCGTCGGATGCAGCCCGGTTTCCACGAGGATCGCCTGCATCGATTCGAAGAAGCGGGTGTGCTGGAACTGCAGCGCAGAGACGTTCACGGAAACCGATAGAGGCCTGTACGTATCCGTCCACGCTTTGGTCTGCCGGCACGCTTCGCGCAGTGCCCATTCGCCGATCGGCACGATCAGACCGCAGTCTTCCGCCACCGGGATGAACTGCTCGGGCGTGTACACATCCTCGCCGTCGACCTGCCAGCGCAGCAGTGCCTCCGCGCCGACGATCGTGCCGAGATCGACATCGACCTTCGGCTGGTAGTGCAGGCTCAGTTCGTTGCGGGCGAGCGCCTTGCGCAGTTCCACTTCGATGCGCACGCGGGCGGTGTTGCGCTCGTTCATGCTCGCATTGAAGAAGCGGTAGCCGTTGCGGCCCTGCATCTTCGCCTCGTACATGGCGGTGTCGGCGTTGCGCAGCATGGATTCCGCATCGTACGCGTCATCCGGGTACAGGCTGATGCCGATGCTGAAGCTGATCGCCAGGGCCGAGGCTTCCAGGCCGATGGCTTCGTTGCATGCCTGCAGCACCTTCTCGCCCACTTCCGCCGCATCGACGCCATCTTCGATATGCGGAAGCAGCACCACGAACTCATCGCCGCCCAGGCGGCTGACGGTGTCGTCGGGACGCACGGCCGAACGGATACGTCGCGCGACTTCCTGCAGCAACGCATCGCCGGCCGCGTGGCCCATGGTGTCGTTGATCTGCTTGAAGTGGTCGATATCGACGAACAACAGCGCGCAGCGTTGCTTGCGCCGCGTCGCCACTGTCACGGCGAACTCCATGCGCGATTGCAGCAGCGCGCGGTTCGGCAGGCCAGTGAGCGTGTCGTGGTGGGCGAGGTGGGCCATCTTCAGCGCCAGCGCGCGGGTCTCGCTCACGTCGTGGAACACGACCACGCCACCGACGACGTTGCCGGCATGGTCGTGGATCGGCGCGGCGGAATCCTCGATCGGGCTGTCGAAGCCATTGCGGTGGACGAGGATCGCATCGGTGGTCAGGCCGATGATGGTGTTCTTCTCCACCGCGGTGAGCAGCGGGTTGGCGATGGGGCGGCGCGTGAGCGGATCGCGCAGCTGGAAGATGTCGTCCATCGGCCGGCCGACCGCTTCGTGACTGCTCCAGCCGGTCATCGCCTCGGCGATCGGGTTGAGCGAAGTAACGCGCAGATCGGGATCGGTGGTGATCACCGCGTCGCCGATGGATTTCAGCGTCACTTCGGCCAGCTCGCGCTCGCGGAACAGCGCGTCTTCGAAGGCCTTGCGTTCGGTGATGTCCTGCACCTGCGAAACGAAATACAACGGCTCGCCATGTTCGTCGCGCACCAGCGAGACGGTGAGCAGTGCGTGCACCACGTGGCCATCGCGGTGCAGGTAGCGCTTCTCCATGTGGTACGACGGGCGCTCGCCGACGAGTACCTGCTGGACCATGATCAGGTCGGTCGCCAGGTCATCGGGGTGGGTGATGTCCTGGAAGCTCAGCCCGAGCAGTTCATCCTCGCTGTAGCCGAGCATGCCGCACATGGCTTCGTTCACCTGCAGCCAGCGGCCATCGGGCAACACGAGCGCCATGCCGATCGCGGCGTGGCGGAAGGCCTGGGCGAAGCGGCGCTCGCTTTCCTTCAGGCGCGCTTCGAGCGCACGGCGGTCGGAGATGTCGGCCAGCACGATGAACGCGCCACGGATGTGGCCGTCGTCAGTGGTGTCGGGTGAGAAGCTGGCCTGTGCGTAGCGATGCACTTCTTCACGGCGCAGTTCGCGATCGGCGATGACCGGTGTGCCGCTGAGCGCCGCGGCGACGCCGGGCGCAATGCGCGGGTAAAGATCCGCCGGCAGAACTTCCTCGAGCGCGCGGCCCTCGAGCGCTTCTTCACTTATCCCCATCCACGTGCGGAACGCGGGGCTTGCATAGCGCAGCCGCTTGTCCGTGCCGACGTACGCCAGCATCGCCGGCGCGCGCTCAAGCAGGAACGCAGGCCAGTCGGCGGGAGAGAAATCGTCGGGTGACACGGGGTGGGGCATAGGAAAAGCCGAGAGCGTGAGTGCTCACTCTAGTGCGTCGGCGTATGCCCGTACATCACCCGCCTGGCCGGGCCCGACCTTGTGGGAGCGCGCTTGCGCGCGATGGGTGCTCGTCGCAAGCGCCCATCGCGCGCAAGCGCGCTCCCACAACGGCCTGGCTTAATGCAGCGACGGGGCGGGCGCGGTCAGTGCGCCGCGGTCGTCGAGGAGCATGCGGCCTAGCGTGTGGAGTTCCGGATCGGTGCCGTAGCGGGTGGCCAGGGCGTCGAGGAGCGGGTGCAGGGCGTTGGGTTCGAGCGGGTAGCCGTGGGCGAGCACGCGGGCCTTGCCGGGGGAGGGCTGGGCGACGGTGATGGCGGCCATGCCGAGGCCGGCGGCTTCATGGGCGTAGAGCTGCGGCGCGGGCAGGGCCGGGTCGGCCTCGGCCAGGGCCTCGACCAGGTAACCCGCCGTGGCGGCGGGGTCGCCTTCCAGGTGAAGGGGTACGTGGTGGGCGGCCAGCAGCGCCGCGTACTGGCGCAGTTCGAACAGGGTGCCGGCCAGCTCATGCGCCGGGTTTTCACGCTGGATACCGTCGCGGGCGAACCAGCCGGCGATGCCGGGGACGCTGACCCGGCCCTCGGCGTAACGCAGTGGCAGCCCGCGCGAGCCCATGGCGGTCTCGTCGCGGTACGGGGTGAGCAGGGCCGCCTCGAGCATGGTCCACAGCGGGGCCAGGTTCACGTGCTCGTACTGGACGCAGGTGAGTGCCAGCAGGTCGTCGCGGCTGAGGTAGCGGGCGTGCTCCAGGCGGATGCCGAGCGTGCGCATGAGGAAGTCCGCGGTGAGCGAGCCCGCCTCGCCCTTGCCGACCAGCGCCGTTTCCATCGCCTGGGTCAGTTCGGTCGCCAGTTCCTCGGGGGCCAGCAGCATCCACGGGACCAGGCGCATGGGGCCGCCGGCGTAGCGCGGGTCCGGGACCAGCGGCTGGGCCGGCATGTGGCCTTCGTGGGTGCCAAAGGCGACCACGCCGCCCTGGGTCGTGACCCGCGGGATCCGCCGGGCCAGCTCTTCCAGGGTGGCGAACACCGGGAAACCGGGGCGGAGCAGCTCCACGCCATCGAACAGGGCGCCAGCCACGGCGAAGCGCGAGGCCTCCACGCCCGGGAGCAGGGTGGCCAGGTCGGCCGCCATGAGGGCCGCCAGCTCCTGGGCTTCATCGCGGGTGAGTTCGAGCCGATCGGGGGTTTCGCCCGGGACCAGTTCCAGCGCCAGGACGGCGGGGCAGGCGATCAAAGGCTCGGACACGACACATTTCCACAACGGCAAAGGAACGCAATTCTACCATTGGCCGTGTTTGCCCTTTCGTTGAGAGGGGATGCGGGTTAGCCTTGCCGATACCCGGTTCGTCGGCGAACGTCGGCGTCCGCGATCCCTTTGGCTTCGATTGTTGCTCGGTCGGGCATTCTCATTCAGGTTTTTCGGACAGTCCCCAAAGCATGGAAAAGTCGCAAAAGCGCGTGGGTGTGGTCGGTGGCGTCCGCATTCCCTTCTGCCGGAACAACACCGCCTACGCGGAAGTCGGCAACTTTGGCATGTCCGTCAAGGTGTTGGGCTCCCTGGTGGAGAAATTTGGCCTGCACGGCGCCGAGCTCGGCGAAGTGGCCATGGGCGCGGTGATCAAGCACGCATCGGACTGGAACGTGGCCCGCGAGGCCGTGCTTTCCTCCGGCCTGGCGCCGACCACCCCCGGCATCACCACGGCGCGTGCCTGCGGCACTTCGCTCGATAACGCGATCATCATCGCCAACAAGATCGCCACGGGGCAGATCGAGGCCGGCATCGCCGGCGGCTCGGATACCACCAGCGATGTGCCCATCGTCTACGGGCAGAAATTCCGCAAGCGCCTGCTGGCGCTGAACCGCGCGAAGACCCTGAAGGAGAAGTTCCAGGTCGCGACGCGCGGCTTCTCGTTCAAGGAACTCAAGCCGTCCTTCCCGGGCGTGGCCGAGCCGCGCACGGGCAAGTCGATGGGCGACCACTGCGAGATGATGGCGAAGGAATGGCACATCGGCCGCGTCGAGCAGGATGAGCTGGCCCTGGCCAGCCACAAGAAGCTCGGTGCCGCGTACGACGCCGGCTTCTTCGACGATCTGGTCGTGCCGTTCCGCGGGCTCAAGCGCGATGGCTTCCTGCGCGCCGATTCCACGCTCGAAAAGCTCTCCTCGCTGAAGCCGGCGTTCGACAGGACTTCGGGCCAGGGCACGCTCACCGCGGGCAATTCCACCGGTCTTTCCGATGGCGCGGCCGCGGTGCTGCTAGCCAGCGAAGACTGGGCGGCGAAGCGTGGCCTGCCGATCCAGGCGTACTTCCTCGATGCCGAGGTCTCGGCCGTCGACTTCGTCCATGGCGAAGGCCTGCTGATGGCGCCGACCGTCGCGGTGCCGCGCATGCTCAAGCGCCACGGCCTCACCCTGCAGGATTTCGACTTCTACGAGATCCACGAGGCGTTCGCCGCGCAGGTGTTGTGCACATTGCGTGCATGGGAGTCCGAGGATTATTGCCGCAACCGGCTGGGCCTCGATGCCCCGCTGGGATCCATCGATCCGGCAAAGCTCAACATCAACGGTTCCAGTCTCGCCGCGGGCCACCCGTTCGCGGCCACGGGTGCGCGCATCGTCGCCACCCTGGCGAAGATGCTGGAGCAGAAGGGTTCGGGCCGCGGCCTGATCTCGATCTGCACCGCCGGTGGCATGGGTGTCACGGCGATCCTCGAACGTCCGTAAACGGCTCCGCATGCTCGCACTCCGCACCAGTACCTCCCTCAGCGCCCTTGGCCTGCTCATCGGTATCGCCGGCACCAGCTGGCTTACCGCGCTGACCTACGAGCGCGCGCCGGCCACCCGCCGGCTGGCGGAGATCGTGATGCCGGGCAGCGAGCCCGCCTACAAGGCGAAGACCGTGGCCGAGCAGCCGCCGTCTTCGACGCCGCTGGCACGGTTGCGCACGCGTACCGTGGTCGACCTGGCCACGCAGATGGTGCCGCGCCGCGCCGCCGCCGCGCCTGCCACGAAGGTCGCCGACGCAGCGGCGCCCGCGAAGCCGGAACCGCTGGTGCCGGTCTACATGCCCTCGCCGCGTTACCCGATGGAGGCGCTGCGTGCGCACCGTGAGGGGCAGGTGGTGTTGAGCGTGACCGTGACGCCGGAAGGTGATGTCACCTCGGTATCGGTTGGACGCTCGAGCGGCGATATGGCGCTCGACCAGGCGGCTGAGGAAGCGGTGCGGAACTGGCGGTTCGCTTCCGCCTCGGAACGGCCGCAGCGTTATACGTCCGACCTGCCGATTCGTTTCGAGCTGACAGATCCGCTCTGACCGATCGCTTAGAGCATCGTTCGCAAGCTCACTCCCACAAGGTCTCGATGCTGTTTGTGGGAGTGAGCTTGCGAGCGATGGGTCCGCGGAAGAGCATCGTTCGCAAGCTCACTCCCACAAGGTATCGGCCTTACAAGATTCCTGAGGACGCCGAGCCAAACGCCGTGATCATCCGCGTGTAGATCACCTTGAGCGACACATCGACCTCGGGGAAATCCCCGACCGGCTCGTAGCATTCGAAGAACTTGGGGTCCGTCCAGCGCATGGGGATGCAGCCGGGCTTGAGGTCGTAGCTGGTGGCGTAGCGGAACGGCCACAGGTCGAAGAACGGCAGGCGTTCGGAGACGTCGCCGATGAATTCGTTGACCTCAGACAGCACCGGGATCTTCTTCTGCCGCGGCCCGATGACCCAGGCGTTGCCGGGCTCCGTGTCCTGCATGATCGAGCCACGCAGGCGATCGGCGAAGCGCTTGTCGTAGATGATCACGCCGGCCTCGGTGTTGTAGTGGTCCGAGCGCGGATCGAAGTTGTGCGTGCCCACCATGGCGAAGGTGTCGTCGACGACGATGGACTTGGCATGCAGGCCGAAGCGCACGCCCGCGGTAAGCAGCGGCGCCGGGCGATGACGCGCGCTGGGCCCATAGCGCCGGCCAGCCGACAGGAAGCCGGTGCTCTCCGACGGGCCATTCGCCGCCGCCAGCTGCTGGCGCTCCGCGCGCGTAAGGCGCCGCCCACCGCCACCCGAGCCAACCGGCCGGTTGACCGGCGGCACGGCGATCGCGTTTGACTGCCCCTCCAGCGCATCGCGATCCGCGTTCGTCGGGTGCGGCTTCATCTCGTAGATCTCGAAGCCGTAATCCGTCAGGTAACGCTTGCGGTGCTTGTACGACATGGCGTACACGGCGAACGCATCGGTGGAAGCCAGCGAGTTGGTGGAGACCACGACGCGCGGCGGATCCGGCTGCTTGTGCAACGTGCTGAAGATCTTCTTCGCCGGCCGGCTCATGACCAGGTACGGCGTCTGCAGCACCACCTCGCTCTTCGCGTTGCGCACCAGGCCCATGATGTTGCGGGTCAGCGCACGCGCCTCGCGCCGCTTCGGCTCGTCGGTCTTGCCGGGCAGGTCGGAGAGGTATTCGACCCGGTTGAGGCGCAACGATCCGCGGACCAGTCGTTCATCGAGCCACTCGGGATCTTCCGCGTGGGCAACCAGCTCGGCGACGCGATCCGGGTTGTCATAGGTCGGGGGGCGCCACTTCTTCTGGTCGTCGGTGTCCGCGACCAGCTCGCGGTTCACATCGCGCAGGTGGGTGAGCGGCACGGAGCGCTTGTGGTCCCAGAACTGGTCGAAGCTGGCGCCCATGGTCCGGGCGACGGGGCCGCCAACCATGACGTCGCGATCCACGTAGTCGAATACCGGGTCCCAGTCGAAATAGCGGTCCTCGTAATTGCGGCCGCCGGTGATACCGACCAGGTCATCCACCACCAGCAGCTTGTTGTGCATGCGCTGGTTGAAGCGGAAGAAGCAGCAGACGATGCCGGCGGCGAACTCCAGCGGCGGCGTGCGCGCGCTGGAGAAGGTCGGGTTGTACAGCCGGATCTCCATGTGGTCGCTGGCGCGGGCCAGCCCGGCGAGCAGGCCCGGGTCGCGGAAGGAGAACAGCTGGTCGGCCAGGATGCGCACGCGCACGCCGCGGCGCGCGGCGCCGATCAGTTCATCGAGGACGAGCTTGCCCGCGTCGTCCTGTTCCCAGATATAGGTCTGCACATCGATCGTGTGCTGGGCCGCCCGGATCAGGTTGACCCGCGCGGCCAGCGCGCTTTCGCCATCTTCCAGCAGCGTGGCGATATGCACGGGCTTGTCCGGCGTGGAGGCTCCGTTGGCCTCGCGTGCGGCATCGATCAGCGGCGAGGGCAGCGCGCAACGGTCGGGCTGGGCGCAGGTTTCCTGGCGGTCGATCGTGAGCGCCACCACGGCGTCGGCTTTCTGGATGCGGGCCGCCGAAAGCGAACAGCCGCCGGAAGCCAGCGAGGCGGCAAGGACGAGGAACACGAGGAGGCGGCGCATGCCGCGCATGATAGGGGAGATGGTGCAACGCCACGTGAGCCGGAGACCCGGCGCAGGGCTTTACAACGGCGACAGGACGATGGCCATGCCCAGGTTCACCCGGTCGGACAGCGCACCGCGGCGGCCGAGCATGCCGAAGTCCGTACGGTCGATGAGGCCCTGCAACTGGAGCACGCACCCTTGCATCGCCTCGGGCGGGCAGCGGTTGGCGAGCAGGCGGAAGGTGACCGGGCGGGTGACGCCGCGGATGGTGAGCTGGCCGGCCACGTCGCCGCCCTGGCTGAGCAGGGTGAGCGGTGTGGGCGAGGATTCGAAATGGATGCGCGGATGGTGCTCCGCATCGAAAAATTCCGGCGCCAGCACCCAGCGGCGCAGGCGCGCGGATTCCATCCTGATGTTCTCGGTATCGAGATCCGCCCGGACCACCGCGGTGGCGGTGGCCGGATCGGTGGTGAGGTCGCCACGGATGCCCTCGAAGTGGCCGGTGACGGTGGTGACCCAGAGCAGGCGCACCGTGAACTCGGCTTTCGAACGCGCGGCATCGATGCGCAGGTCGGCGGCGGCCGCGGGCAACGCGAGAAGCAACGTGGCGATCGCCGACAACAGGTAACGCATCAGGAACTCGCCGTACGGAAGCTAGTTAGGTGGCGACCAGAAGGTCTCGAGCTTGGCGGCGCCAGGCTCGAACTTGCCATCGAACGCCAGGCGCGCCATACCGCCCGGTGGCATGCCGCGGTAATCCTCGGAGCGGCCCTCGACGAGGAAGGCTACCAACTGTTCGATGCCGGGATTGTGACCGACGAGCACGACGCGCTCGACGCCTTCCTGCTTGTCGAGCAGGTCGTAAAGGGCGCCTGGCGTGGCTTCGTAGATGCTGTCTTCAAAGACCGGCTCGACGTGGCCCAGGGCCAGCGCGGCGGTTTCCTTCGTGCGCTCGGAGGGCGAGCAGAGCACGCGGTCGTAATTAACATGGTGTTCGGCCAGCCAGGCGCCCGCGGCGCGCGCCTCGTTGCGGCCATGTTCGGTGAGTTTTCGCTCGCGGTCGTCCTTGCCATCCTTGCCGTGGGCTTCCGCCTCGGCATGGCGAAGAAGAATGAGTTCGCGCATGGGTACCGTCCTCCGCTAAGGCCACTGGTGAGTGGCGTGATCTTGCCGTCGCGGTTGCCCTTACGCTCAGGTACTCCGCTTGATCCAGCGGAGCAGTTTCGCCCAGTCGTCCTGGTGGCCGCGCACGTTTTCCGAGTGATAGTCGAAGATGCCCTTACCGAGCGCCGTGAGCAAGACGTAAGCCTGCGAATCACGCAATTCGGCGACCACGGGGAACGGCGCCTGCTCGGCAAGTTCCGCCATGGCCTGCTGGCTGGCGTTGGTCCACGGCTTGAGGCGGTTGCCCACGAGGCCCACCGGCAGCTTGCCACGCTTCACCCGGCCGATGCCTTGCAGGATCTTGAGGAAATCCAGCGTCGCATCGAGGTCGAACGTGGAGGGCAGGACCGGCACGAGGATGACATCGGCCTTTTCGAGGTAAGGCTCCATGTCCTTCTCGTCCATGCCGGCGGGCATGTCGATCATGACCCGCTGGATGTCGTTGGACAGCCGGTCGAACGCCTTGCGGCTGCCCTCGATGGCGGTGACGGACGGGACGTTCTCCGGGCGGCGGCCGGCCCAGCGCAAGCTGGAATGTTGCCGGTCGGCATCGATGATGGCCGCGTGCTTGCCGGCCTGTGACCAGTACGACGCCAGTTGCGTCACCAGCGTCGACTTGCCGCAACCACCCTTGCTGCTTGCCACGAGCGTCGTAAGCATCCGCGAGCACCTGCCATGGGGAGGGGCCTAGCCTACACAGGCCGGGGCGCGGATCAAAAGAGCTTTGTACGAACCTTGGGCATCAGGACCAAGACGAGCGTGGCGATGGGGCCGAGGATGAGCGACAGCAGGAACCAGAGCAGCCCGCTGCGGTTCTTGCCCTGCGCCAGGCCGGCGTTGATCAGCGAGAGGGTGCCCCAGCCGACGAAGAAACCGCCCGAGCCGCTGGTGAATGTGGCGAATTGATCCATTGTAAGCTCCTGTTCTATCGCAGGATTGGTGCATCGGTCATGCGGCCGCTAGCTGGCATGTTCCCCCCGCGCTGCGTCCGATGGTAACAATGTCGCCCCTGTGTGAAGCCAAAGGGCCGCAGCTTCCGTTCATCCTGTGGCCGTATCCTTGTCGTTTTATTTCACGGAGATGTCCCATGCGGGGACGCCGCGTCCTGGCTCTGGCCCTTGCCAGCCTGTTTTGCCTGCCCACCCTCGCGGCCGAGCCCTGGCCCGGTGCCCAGAAGGCGCCTACCAAGGCGGAGCTGAAGGCACAGAAAGACCAGACCCAGGCCCTCCTGCAGTTCCAGAAGGATCTGGCCAGTGTGCTGGCGCTGCGCACCGAGACCGAGCCGCTCCTCGGCGCCGCCCTGCTGGCGCGCCCGCTCAGCAACCCGCCCGAGGTGCTGACCTACCACGCACTGCTCGAGCGCGCCTCGCGCAACGCCGATGCCGGTCCCCGGGTTACCTGGGTCCGCCTGGCCGATTGCGATGCGAAGGCCGGCACCTGCCCGAACGCGGAGGCGGTGACCCAACTGCAGCAGCAGGCGCCGGATAACGCGGCCGTGTGGCTGCTGAAGCTGGGCATCGACGATCACAACGGTGACGCCAATGCCGCCCGCGCCGATCTGGCGAAGGCCGCGAACGCGAAGACCTACGACGATTACCTGGGCGCCAGCATGAAGGCGCTCGCCAATTCGGTGAGCCAGCTACCGCCGCCGCCCGATACGTTCAACGCCCTGCAGGGCGCCGGTGCTGCCGGCGTGCAGATGGTGATCGTGTTCGGCCTGGCCAGCGCGCAGCCGATGCCGGGCTTCCAGAACACCGCGAAGTTCTGCGAGGCCAACAAGGAAAACGCGGCCATCGTCGGCGACTGCCTGAAACTGGCCAAGGTGCTCGAGTGGGGCAGCAGCCCGCTCGGCCGCTCGCTGGGCCTGCACTTGCGCGAGACGCTCTCGGCCGACGCGGCCGACCAGCAGTCGGCGAAGACCGCCCGCCTCAACCTGATCTGGCAGATGCAGCGCTTCGCGCAGCTCAACGTCCAGGCCCAGGGCGACAAGGCCACCGCGCAGAAGCTGCTGGCGCTGGCCCGCAGCGGCGGCACGGAAATGAGCGTGGTCCTGGCGTCGCTACGCGCCTACGGCATGCCGGCCGAGGCGCCGGCCGGGTGGGAACCCTCGCACGTCGAAAGCAGCAAATAAAAGAAGGGCGCCTCGAGGGCGCCCTTTTTCTTTCGCTGGATCCATCGCGCGCAAGCGCGCTCCCACAAGATCGCGGTAGACCTGTGGGAGCGCGCTTGCGCGCGATGCTTTAGTCGCCCAGCTGCTCGCGCATGAATTCCGGCTGGGCGAGGGCGCCCTTGTGGATATCAGCGTTGTAGTACCTGGTCGGGAAGCCCTTGCTGATGGCGCCGCGCTCGCGGAAGCCGCTCAGGTCGCCGTCCTTGCGGGCCATGGTGCAGCTCCACCAGCCGGTGGGGTAGCACGGCTGCGGGAACGGCAGGGTACGCACGGCCTTGAAGCCGGCGGTGCGCATGGCCGAGCGCATCGACTTGATCAGCTCGATGTGGGCCAGCGGCGATTCCGACTGCTGGACCAGGATGCCGCCGTGGCGCAGGGCCTTGAAGCAGCTGCTGTAGAAGGCGGCGTTGAACAGGCCTTCGGCCGGGCCCACCGGGTCGGTCGAGTCGACGATGATCAGGTCGATCGATTCCGGCTCGGCTTCGGCCATGTACTTGATGCCGTCGATGAAGAGCAACTCGGCGCGCGGGTCGTTGTTCGAATCGCACAGTTCCGGGAAGTACTCCTCGGCGAGGCGGGTGACGCGCTCGTCGATCTCGACCTGGGTGGCCTTCTCCACTTCCTCGTGCTTCAGCACCTCGCGCAGCGTGCCGCAATCGCCGCCGCCGATGATGACGACGCGCTTGGCACGGGCGTGGGTGAACAACGCCGGGTGGGTCATCATCTCGTGGTACAGGAAGTTATCCCGGCTGGTCAGCATGACGCAGCCGTCGATCACCATCAGGTTGCCCCAATCGGTGGTCTGGTAGATCTCGATCGTCTGCCACGGGGTCTTTTCCGCGTGCAGGAGGCGCTCGACGCGGTAACCGATGGAAGAGCCCGAAGCCTGGTGGGCCTCGGTAAACCAGCTGAGCTGCTGCTGCGACATGACGCTTGATCCTGGAAACGGGTAGGGGTGTAAACCGGGGATTGTACCGGCTCCGGATGAAAAAACGGCCAAGTCCCTGACCGGGCAGCCGTCGGGCCCTTTTGGGGGCGATACACGGATGTCATCCCTGCCCGCTACAATAGAAGGTCAGCCGCTACCCGTATTGGGATAGCTGGCCCTGTCTGGTCGGCCCCGCGGCGTGCGAGGCTCCCGGCCGCCCAGGCCTGTTCTACGTCAAGGTTCGCCGCTGCGACTGTTCCGCGCCCCCTCAAGGGGACACGACAACATCACCTGGAGACCGCCTCCCCATGGCGAACTGGTCCATCGATCGCGCCAAGCTGACCTACGCGATCCCCCACTGGAGCAACGGCTACGTCGACGTGGCCGCCGACGGCCACCTGCAGATGCGCCCGCGCGGCGACGAGGGCCCGGCCCTCGACCTGCCGGCCATCGTGGCCAAGGCCACGGCCGAAGGCCTGCGCCTGCCGCTGCTCGTCCGCTTCCCCGATATCCTGGCCGACCGCCTGCGCAAGCTGCAGGAGGCCTTCGGCAAGGCCATCGATGATGCCGAATACGCCGGCACGTACACCGCGATCTACCCGATCAAGGTGAACCAGCAGCGTGGCGTGGTCGGCGAGCTCGTGGCCGCGGGCGAGGAGGGCTTTGGCCTGGAAGCCGGCTCGAAGCCCGAGCTGATGGCCGTGCTCGCCTACGCCCGCCCGGGCAGCATGGTGGTGTGCAACGGCTACAAGGATCGCGAATACGTCCGCCTGGCCCTGATCGGCCTGAAGCTGGGCCTGCGCGTCCACATCGTGGTCGAGAAGCTCTCCGAGCTGGACCACGTGCTGGCCGAGGCGAAGGCGCTGGATGTCGAGCCGCTGCTCGGCGTGCGTGTTCGCCTGGCCTCGATCGGCGCCGGCAAGTGGCAGAACACGGGTGGCGACAAGGGCAAGTTCGGCCTGAGCCCCGGCCAGGTGCTCGAGCTGATCGAACGCCTCGATGCCGCCGGCCTGAAGCACACGCTGCGCCTGCAGCACTTCCACATGGGCTCGCAGATCTCGAACGTCCGCGACATCGCCGCGGGCATGCGCGAGGCCGTGCGTTACTTCGTAGAACTGCACAACCTCGGCGTGCCCATCGACGTGGTCGACGTGGGCGGCGGCCTGGGCGTGGATTACGAAGGCACCCGCTCGCGCAGCTTCAACTCCATCAACTACAGCATGGGCCAGTACGCGGCCAGCATCGTGCAGCCGCTGGCCGAGGCCGTGGCCGAGTACGGCATGCCGGCACCGACGATCTTCACCGAATCCGGCCGCGCGATGACCGCGCACCACGCCGTGATGGTGGTGAACGTCAGCGAAGTGGAAGAAGTGCCGGAGGGCGCGATCGCCGCGCCGCGTGCCGAGGAGCCCGCGGTGCTGCGCCACCTGCGCGAAACCCACGCCGAGCTCGACGAGCGCCCGCCGCTGGAACTGTTCCACGAAGCCCAGCACCACTTCGCCGAAGGCCAGGCGCTGTACGCGCTGGGCCAGCTCGACCTGCGCGACCGCGCCACGCTGGATGACCTGTTCTACGCGATCGCCAACGCCGTGCGCCCGCGCCTGCTCCCCGCTGAGCGCGCCCACCGCCAGGCGCTGGACGACCTGGACGAGAAGCTCGTCGACAAGTACTTCGTGAATTTCTCGGTGTTCGAATCGGTGCCGGATATCTGGGCGATCGACCAGATCTTCCCGATCGTGCCGATCGCGCGCCTGGACGAAGAACCGACGCGTCGCGGTGTCATCGCCGACCTCACCTGCGATTCGGATGGCCGCATCGACCATTACGTCGACGCGGAAGGCGTGGACGTGAGCCTGCCGCTGCACCCGCTGAAGGACGGCGAGTCGTACCGGCTCGGCATCTTCATGGTGGGTGCGTACCAGGAGACCCTGGGCGATATCCACAACCTGTTCGGCGATACGGATGCGGTGAACGTCCGCGCCACCGCCGCGGGTTATGAGTTCGCGCACATCCGCCGCGGCGATACGACCGACCTGATGCTCGACTACGTGGGCTACGACGTGAAGGCGCTGCGCCAGACGTATAGCGACCGGATCAAGGCGGCGGGCATCGATGGCGCCGTGGCCGATGAACTCGCCGCCGCGCTCGACAAGGGCCTCACCGGTTACACCTACCTGGCGGAAACCACGCGATGACACTGAAGGCTGCATTCATTGGGCTGGGCGCGATGGGCGCCCCGATGGCCGGCCACCTGCACGCGAACGGACTGCTGGCTGCCGTGGGCAATCGCACCCAGGCCCGCGCTGATGCGCTGGCGAAGGAACTGGGCGTGCAGGCGCCCGACCTCGCGTCGATCGCCTCGAGCAGCGACGTGATCGCCGTGTGCGTCAGCGCCGATGCCGATGTGATCGGCGTGGTCGAAGCGCTGGCACCGACGCTGAAGAAGGGCGCCATCGTCGTCGACCATTCGACGGTCTCGCCGGATACGGCGAAGAAGGCCGCGCGCATCATCGGCGATGCCGGCGGCGCGTTCCTCGATGCCCCGGTATCCGGTGGTGTCGAGGGCGCAAAGAACGGCAAGCTCTCGGTGATGGTCGGCGGCGATGCGGACGTGCTGGAAACGGCCCGCCCGGTGCTCGAAGCGTATGCGGCCCGCGTGACCCACATGGGCCCGGTGGGCGCCGGCCAGGCCACCAAGGCGGTGAACCAGGTGCTCGTCGCGGGCATCGCCCACGCGGTGACCGAGGGCCTGGCGCTTGGCGAAGCGCTGGGCCTCGATCCGGAACGCCTGATCCCGACGCTCGGTGCGGGCGCGGCTGGCAACTGGTTCCTCGAGAAGCGCGGCGCCACCATGCTGCGCAACGAGTTCTCGGTGGGCTTCAAGCTGGCGCTGCTGCACAAGGATCTCGGCATCGTCCGCGGCATCGCCAGCGATGCAGGCACCGACCGCACGATCATCGAACAGTCCCTGGCGGATTTTGCCCAGCTGATGTCCGAAGGCTACGGCGATGACGACATCTCCGCGCTGATCCGGCTGAAGCGCAAAAGCTGATCTGTTGCCAACAAAAAACCCGCCTTGAGGCGGGTTTTTTGTTGGGCGGCAGAGCGGAGGGCTTAGCTGCCTTCTTTCAGCGCGATGGCCTTGATGCCCGCCGACTGCAGCCGCTGCTGCGTGCTTTCCAGTTCGGTGGCCGACTTGAACGGCCCGAGGCGCACGCGGTTGTACGTCTGCGCGCCGACCTTCACCGGCTGCACGTTGGCGATGAAGCCCTGCAGGGCCAGCTTGGCCTTGAGCGCTTCGGCATCCGCGGCGCTCGGGAACGCGCCGACCTGCAGGAGGTAACCGTTGCCGCCCGACGGGGCTGCCGCCGGCGCCTGGGACGGCGTGGCCGTCACCGTCTGCGTCGTGGCCTTCGGCAGGTTGGCGGCGGCAGCTTCGACCTGCTGCTTCTGCTGGGCCGCGGCGGCCTGGGCCTGCTGGGCAGCCTGCGCCTGCTGCTGCGCGGCCGCCTGCTGTTGCTGGCTCTGCTGCGCCTCGGCCTTGGCCTGCGCGTGGATCTCGGCATCCGGGATCCGCACTTCCTTCTCGGAAAGCACCGAGTAGAAATCGTACGAGGGCTTGCGCGGCTTGTCCTTGTCCGCCTTCTCCGGCTGGGCCTGGTCGGCCACGCCCGGCTCGCTACCCTTCTGCGCCGTGGCCTGCGGGTTCGCCTCGGGGCCTTCCTTCTTCATGGGCATGAAGCTGCCCTTCATGGCGAAGGCCATGAGCAGGGCACCGGCAAGGATGCCGATGAGCGCCCAGCCCCAGCCCGGCATGCCGCCGGAACTGTTGCGGACCGCCTGGCGGCCTTTGCCCTTCTTGCGTGTCGCCATTACATGCTCTCCGGGGCGCTGATGCCCAGCAGGTCGAGGCCGTTGCGAAGGACCTGCTGCGTCGCGGCCACCAGGGTGAGGCGGGCGTCGCGCTGGTCGGCGTCGTCAACGATCCATTTGTGCTCGTGATAGTAACTGTGCAGCGCGCCCGCGAGTTCGCGCAGGTATTGCGCGATCAGGTGCGGTTCCAGATTGATGCCGGCGGCTTCGACCACTTCCGGGTAGCGCGACAGTTCGAACATGAGCGCCTGCTCGTGTTCGGTATCGAGCATGGGCAGCTTCGCGATGCCGTTGGCGCGGCTCGTGCTGAGCCCGCGATCCGCGAGTTCGCGGAAGACGCGGCAAGCGCGGGCGTGGGCGTACTGGATGTAGTACACCGGGTTGTCGTTGGTCTGCGAGCGGGCCAGGTCGATATCGAAGACCAGCTGCGAATCCGCCTTGCGCGCGATCAGGAAGTAACGGGTCGCATCGCGGCCCACTTCGTCGATCAGGTCGCGCAGGGTCACGTACGAACCGGCGCGCTTGGAGATCTTCACCTCCTCGCCGCCCTTCATCACGGTGACCATCTGGTGCAGCACGTATTCCGGCCAGTTCTTCGGGATGCCGGCATCGAGCGCCTGCAGGCCGGCCTTCACGCGGGCCAGCGAACCGTGGTGGTCGCTGCCCAGCTCGGTGATGGCGCGCTCGTAGCCGCGCTGCCACTTGGTGCGGTGGTAGGCGACGTCGGGCAGGAAGTACGTATAGGTGCCGTCGGACTTGCGCATGACGCGGTCCTTGTCGTCACCGAAATCGGTGGAGCGCAGCCACAACGCGCCGCCTTCCTCATAGGTGTGGCCGTGGGCGACCAGCTCGCGCACGGTTTCGTCCACCTTGCCTTCGCTGTAGAGCGAGGACTCGAGGTAGTAGACATCGAAGCTGACGCCGAAGGCCTTCAGGTCCAGGTCCTGCTCATGGCGCAGGTAGGCGACCGCGAAGCGGCGGACGTCGTCGAGGTTGTCGGCATCGCCCGTGGCAACGACCACCTCGCCGTCGGCCTCCACGGATTCCTTCGCGAGGAAGGCGCGGGCCACGTCGGCGATGTAGTCGCCGCGGTAGCCGGATTCCGGCCAGCCCGCGTCATCGGGGCCGATGCCGCGGGCCCGGCACTGGGTGGACAGGGCCAGGTTGGCGATCTGCACGCCGGCGTCGTTGTAGTAGAACTCGCGGGCCACCTTGTAACCGGTGGCCTCCAGCAGGCGGCTGATGCTGTCGCCGATGGCCGCCGCGCGGCCGTGGCCGACATGCAGCGGGCCGGTGGGGTTGGCCGAGACGTACTCGACGCCCGCGGTGCGGCCGCCGCCATCGCGGTTGTGGCCGTAGGTGGAGGTTTCCGCCAGGGCGCGCTCGATCTCGGCGTGGAACGCCGCCGGGGCGAGGAAGAAGTTGATGAAGCCCGGGCCGGCGATCTCGACCTTGCCGACCAGCGGGGAGGCCGGCAGGGCCTCGACCAGGTCGGTCGCGATGTCGCGCGGCTTACGGCCGGCGGCCTTGGCCATCATCATCGCCGCGTTGGTCGCGAAATCGCCGTGCTCGCGGCTGCGCGTACGCTCGATGACGAACACCGGGGCGACGAAATCGGACGGCAGCTTGCCGGACTCCCGCAGCGCGCCGATGGCCTGCAGGACGAGTTGTTTGAGCTCTTGTTTCACGGGCTTCGCGACACGGAGATGGAACCGGTAATCCTAGCAGAAAGGGCTCCGCCGGCCGGGCGCGGGGTCCGCGGTATGCGTCCGGGCAGCCTGTGGATAACTCTGTGGGCAATAGCGCGAGGGCCGGCCCAGCAAGGGTCTTCGCGATTCGTGACATCGATGCGTAACAAGCTAAAGTCCATTGAATCATGCAGTTATATGCCTGACCTGCGCCGGGACAACAGCTGTGACCGCCAACTGAAAAAAAGCGCCGATGTGCATAAGTCGAATAATGCAAGCCCGCCATCCGCGCGAAAGCGGCACGTCACGGCGTTGTCATTGGCCGCTGTCACACTTTTCTTCGTGCCCGGTGTCTCCCCGGCCCATGGCACGACGGGTTATCGAAGCCCCTCCCTCGACAGGTGACCCATGACGGCGCGAGCGGCACTCGCGCCGTCATTTTTTTGCGCCTAGATAAGGCCCCGGTTGGCCATCGACACCGGGACCCCCGCGCCGACCACCACGTGGTCCAGCAGGCGCACATCCAGCAAATCCAGCGCATCGCGCATCGCGACGGTCAGCTCGCGGTCCTCGGCGCTGGGCGTGGCGTCGCCCGAAGGGTGGTTATGGACCAGGATGACGCCGCAGGCGTGGTTGCGCAGGCAGGCCCGGACCAGCTCCCGCGGGTAGAGGGGCGCTTCGTTGATCGTGCCGCTGGACAGGATCTCGAAGCAGATCACCCGGTTGCGGTTGTCCAGGAATATGCAGCCGATGACCTCGTGCCTGAGGTGGGCCAGCTGGACCTTGAGGAAAGCGAACGCATCTTCGATGGAGCTGATGCAGGGGAGCGCGACCATGCCCTCGCCGAGCGACCGCCGCGCGAGTTCGAGGGCGGCGATGAGCCGGGCCCGTTTGACGGGCCCCACCCCGGGCACGTGCGGCAGCTCGGCCACGCCGGCCAGCAGCTTGCCGACACTGCCGGCGTGGGCGAGCAGCGCCCGGCCGGTGGAGACGGCATCGGCACCAGGGATGCCATTGCCGAGGAGTACGGCCACGAGTTCGGCATCGGACAAGGCAGGGGCGCCCTGCAGCAGCAGGCGTTCGCGGGGGCGTTCGCGCACGGGCCAGGCATGGATCGGCTGGGACGAGGCGGTATCGGACGCCGAAGCGTCCCGGGCGGGCTTTGGGTTAGGGCGGCGGCGGGGCATCGGACGCTTCCATGGCGGGCCCTCCAAATTACGTTCGGGCGTGGGCGCCTGGCGATGGAAGCATTCTGAAAAACGCTGAATCCGCGGCCGCGGGGTTGTGTGGGTGAAATCCGTTAAGCTAACCCGTCCCGTCGCTACGCCAAGTTCCGCCATGATTCTTCGCCAGCGTCGCATCCTGATCGGCGTCACGGGTGGCATCGCCGCCTACAAGATCTGTGAGCTTGTCCGGCGCCTGCGCGATCTCGAGGCGGAGGTACGCATCGTGATGACCGAGGGCGCCACCCACTTCGTCACCCCGACCACGTTCCAGGCGCTTTCGGGCCAGCCCGTGCGCGTGAGCCTGTGGGATGAGGCGGGCGAAGCGGCCATGGGCCATATCGAACTGGCGAAGTGGGCCGAGCGGGTGCTGGTCGCCCCGGCCAGCGCGGATACGATCGCGCGCCTCGCCCATGGTTTCGCCAACGACCTGCTCTCCACGGTGGTGCTGGCCACCGCCGCGCCGGTTTACGTCGCGCCCGCGATGAACCAGCAGATGTGGGCGAACCTGGCCGTGCAGGCCAACGTCGGCACGTTGCGCGTCCGTGGCGTGCAGGTGCTCGGCCCGGCGGATGGTGACCAGGCCTGTGGCGATATCGGTTCGGGCCGCATGCTCGAGCCGCACGAACTGCGCGACATCCTCGTGGCCTCGTTCGGCGAGCAGCCCCTCCGCGGCCGGCGCGTCGTCGTCAGCGCGGGGCCGACCTATGAAGACATCGACCCGGTGCGCTTCATCGGCAACCGCAGCTCGGGCCGCATGGGCTTTGCCGTGGCAGCCGCTGCCCGCGAGGCGGGTGCCGAGGTGACCCTGGTGGCCGGCCCCGTGTCGCTGCCAACCCCGCACGGTGTGCAGCGGATCGACGTGCGCAGCGCACGGCAGATGCACGAGGCCGTGCTCAAGGCCAGCGACGGCGCGGATATCTACGTGGGCGCGGCGGCCGTGGGCGATTACCGCCCGGCGGATATCGCCGACCACAAGCTGAAGAAGGCGGGCGGTGAACCGCTACGCCTTGAGCTGGCCGAAAACCCCGACATCATCGGCACGCTGGCGGCCCAGCCCCGGCGTCCCTTCCTCGTCGGCTTCGCGGCGGAAACCCGCGATGTGGCGACGTATGCGCGCGACAAGCTGGCGCGCAAGGGCCTCGACATGATCGCAGCCAATGAAGTGGGCGGCGGGCGCGGCTTCGAAGTGGCCGACAATGCGTTGCACCTGTTCTGGGCCGGCGGCGATGCCGCGCTGCCCCGGGCCGCCAAGACCGAGCTTGCGTGGCAGCTGGTCGCCCGCATCGCCGAACGATTCCTCGCAAACCATGGATCCCAGTCTTGATCGATATTGAACTGAAGGTGCTCGACGCCCGGCTGGGCGACAGCATCCCCCTGCCGGAGCCGGCGACCGACGGCAGCGCGGGCATGGACCTGCGCGCCGCCGTGGAAGCGCCGATCACCCTGAAGCCGGGCGAAAGCGTGCTGGTGCCGACGGGCATGGCCATCCATATTGGCGACCCGGCCTGGTGCGCCCTGATCGTTCCCCGCTCCGGCCTCGGCCATAAGCAGGGCCTGGTCATGGGCAATCTGGTGGGCGTGATCGATGCGGACTACCAGGGCCCGCTGATGATTTCGGCATGGAATCGCGGAAGTGCCGATTTGACCATCGCGCCGGGGGACCGGATTGCGCAATTATTGCTCGTGCCGGTCGGGCGGGCGCGCCTGCGCGTCGTCGACGGCTTTGCACCGTCACGCCGCGGCGAGGGCGGGTTTGGTTCCACCGGCGTCAACTGATACTCCGGAAGGGTAAGGGGCAACATGGCTCGGATAGCGGGAGGGGTGGGGCGGGGGCCTCGCGTCGATGGTCGGCGGTTGCTCACGCTGGTGGGCGCCACCGTGCTCATCGTCGCGGGTGCGTTCTGTGCCTGGCAGGCATGGCTGATCGCCGATGAGGAAAATGCGGCCGCCGAGGTGCGTTCTGCGCAGGCCGAGGCCGTGCGCGAGCTCTCTGGCGAGTACGCGAACCTGCGCAAGCAGCTCCAGGTGGCGCTGGCCGACCCGGCCGTATTGGCCGGCATCGACGACCATGCCGCCGCTGCGGCGCGCCTGCACAGCCTGCTGCCCACGACCCTGGCGGTGGAAGTCTTCAGCCCGGGCATGGACGAAGTGGTCCGCGCCAACTACCGCGAGTTTGGCTATGCCAAGGCCGCCCAGCTGATGGCCGCGCTTGGTGCCACCGAGGCACCGTCGGCGAGCACCCAGTCCGCGAACGGCAAGCGACAGCTGAGCGTCGTCGAGCCGATCCAGGCCGGTGGCGCCGTGCGCGCATGGGTCTGGCTGGAATATCCGTTTGACGGCATGGCCACGCGGTTCTCAAGCATCTCGCCGCATGCCGGCCGGCTGGAACTGCGCCAGGGTGACGGGCCGGATAGCCTCAGCTTGATCGCCCATGGCAGCCGGAGTGGAGACCTGGGGCCGACCGGGCAGCGCATCGCTGGCACGGCGCTTTACGTCTTTGCCGCGATGCCGCGGGCGTTCATCATCATCCCGCATTCCGAAGTGCTGGCCGCTTTGCTCGCGCTCATCGGGCTGGGCGGGGGCGCCTTCCTGCTGTGGGCGCGCAGCCGGCCGGCTCCGGTCGTCGAGGCGCCGCAGGAAGAAGAGGAGATCCTGGTGGCGGACGTGAAGCGCAAGCCCCGCCTTCCGCCTTCACCCGCCGTCGGCGATGCCGCTGCGGAGCGGGCTATGCCCGCCTCGCGTGCCGCGCCGGCGCCTGGCCCCGCGGCGGCGCCCGCCGCTGTCGACCCGGCGATCTTCCGTGCCTACGACATCCGCGGCGTGGTCGGAAGCACGCTCACGGCCGATGTGGCACGGCAGGTCGGCCAGGCGATCGGCGCGGTCATGCTCGAGCGTGACCTGCGCGAGATCGTGGTCGGGCGTGACGGGCGCCTCTCCGGGCCCGAGCTTGCAGCGGCCCTCAGCGAGGGCCTGCGTGACGCCGGCATCGACGTGGTGGACCTTGGCGTGGTGCCCACGCCGCTGGTTTATTTCGCCTGCTTCCAGCTCGGCACGGGCTGTGGCGTAGCGGTCACCGGTAGCCACAACCCGCCGGACCACAACGGTTTCAAGGTCGTCATCGGTGGCGAGACCCTGGCGGAAGACGCCATCGCCGACCTCTACCGCCGGATCAGCGCTGGCGGCCTGCCGACGGGCGGCCACGGCAGCTGGCGTGAGCAGTCGGTCGCGGATGCTTACGTCAACCGCGTGGCTGATGATGTTTCCACCCAGCGCCGCCTGAAAGTCGTGGTAGACGCGGGCAATGGCGCCGCAGGTGAAGTGGCGCCGCGCGTGCTCGAGGAGATCGGCTGCGAGGTGGTGCCGCTGTACTGCGACATCGATGGCCGCTTCCCCAACCATCACCCCGACCCGTCCGATCCGCACAACCTGGGCGACCTGATCGCCGCGGTGCATACGATCGGCGCGGACCTGGGTATCGCGTTCGATGGCGATGGCGACCGCCTCGGCGTCGTGACGCCGGGTGGCGAGATCATCTTCCCTGATCGACTGCTGATGCTCTACGCGCAGGATGTGCTGGCGCGTAACCCGGGCGCCACGGTGATCTACGACGTGAAGTGCACGGGCCACCTGCGCCGCGTGATCCAGGATGCCGCGGGCGTGCCCATGATGTGGCGCACCGGTCATTCGCTGATCAAGGCGAAGATGCGGGAAACGGGGGCGGCCCTGGCGGGCGAGATGAGCGGCCATTTCTTCTTCGCCGACAACAACCGCTGGTACGGTTTCGACGACGGGGTTTACGCGGCAGCGCGCCTGCTGGAGATTCTCGCCGGTGATATCGAGGAGCGCGCGCCGAGCGAGATTTTCGATGCCCTGCCCAAGAGCGTCTCCACGCCGGAGATCCGCTTGCCGCTACCCGAGGGTGTGCCCGCGCGCTTCATGGAAGCCTTCCGCGCGAAGGCGGTGTTCGAGGACGCACGCCTCACCACGCTGGATGGCGTGCGTGCCGACTGGCCCGATGGCTGGGGCCTTGTCCGTGCATCCAATACCTCGCCTGCGCTGGTGTTCCGCTTCGACGCGGATAGCACCAGGGCGCTCGAGCGCGTGAAGCAGGCCTTCCGGCAGCAACTGCACGCCGTGGAGGCGAAGCTGCCGCTGCCGTTCTGAGGCGGGGAGCGGCGGCCGATCAGCCGCCGTTCGGGTTGGCCGCGCGGAGCTGGCGATAGCGCTGGATTTCCGCGGCCATGTTGGTCTTCGCCGTGGCTTCCGCGGCCTGCTGGCGCTGCAGCGTCGTGCGCAGGCCGGCAACGGTATTGCGTTGCTCGCCAATGCGGGTCGTCAGGTATGGCGGCACCGGCTGCTTCGCGCGCTCCAGGTCGCCCGCGCGCGTCAGCAGGTCGGCCAGGGTCTTTTCCTGGCCCTGCAGGTTCAGCTGCGTGGTCCTCACGGCCTGCTGGTAGTTATCCACCTGCGATTGCTGCGAGGCCGTGAACGCCTGTTCCGTCGGGTAGGCGCTAAGCATCTGCGCGTCATCGCGCTTGCGCTGGTCGATGATCGCCTGGGCGGCCGCCTGCTGGTCGGCGAGCTTCTTCGCAGCGGCGCGTTCGTCGGGGGTCAGCTGGCGATTGACGTGCTGGACGACCATGCCCCGGCTGTTGACGACGTCGTAGCCCGCCTTCATCGCTTCGGAGGTCAGGCTGTCGCTGAAGTACGATTGGCCGGACGCATCTTTCCAGCGGTATCGGTAGCCGTTGTTGTTCTTGTCATTCTTCTGGGCATCGACGGCCGAGCTGGCCATGACCAGCACCGCTCCCGCCAGGATGTAACGCACTGCTCGCATCGGTATCCCCTCCTGTCGGGGGAGTATAGCCAGCCGTGCCCCTCGTTCGGCGCATGATCGGCAACCGCGTCACGCCACGGCGTGACGCGGTCGTGGGTTTGCTCAGCCCTTCACGCCGTATTCCGCTCGGTAGGCGACGAGGCGGCCGTGCTCGCTGGCCAGTTCAGGGCGTTCGCCGGCATACGTGAGCACATCGGCAAGGCTGGCGATGGCGATCACCGGGATGCCGAACTGCGCCGCGACTTCCTGGGCGGCGGAAAGCTCGCCCTGGCCGCGCTCCTGGCGATCAAGGGCGATGAGTACGCCGGCGGGCTCCGCGCCCTGGGCGCGGATGAGTTCGAGCGACTCGCGCACGGCGGTGCCGGCGGTCATCACGTCATCGACGATCAGCACGCGGCCCTTCAGCGGTGCGCCCACCAGGGTGCCGCCCTCGCCATGGTCCTTGGCCTCCTTGCGGTTATAGGCCCACAGCACGTCCCGGTCCTGCGTATCGGCCAGCGCGATGGCGGTGGCGGCCGCCAGGGCGATGCCCTTGTAGGCCGGGCCAAACAGCATGTCGAAGGCGACCCCGGAGCGGATGGCCGCGGCGGCGTAGGAGCGGCCCAGCCGCGCGAGCGCGGCCCCGGAATCGATCCGGCCCATGTTGAAGAAGTAAGGGCTCGTGCGGCCGGACTTCAGGGTGAACTCGCCGAAGCGGAGGACATCGCGGGCGAGCGTGAGCTCGATGAATTCGCGCTGGTAATCGTGCACGGCCGTGGGTTCCCGTTGTAAGCAAAGGCCGCCATGGTACCGCGCGCCGCCCGGGCACGCCCCGGTTGCTATCATGGGCGTATCGCTTATCGATCCGAGGCCCCATGCGCATCATCTCCCTGAACGCCAATGGCATCCGCTCCGCCGCCACCAAGGGCGTGTTCGAGTGGCTTCGCAAGCAGGATGCCGACGTGGTCTGCCTGCAGGAAACCAAGGCGCAGGAGGCGCAGCTGACCGACCCGATGTTCCGCCCCGACGGGCACCACTGCTTCTACCACGACGCGCGGAGCAAGAAGGGTTACAGCGGCGTCGCCATCTATTCAAAGCGTGAGCCGGATGAAATCCGCACGTCGCTGGGCCGCGAGGATTTCGATTGCGAGGGCCGCTATATCGAGGCGCGCTACGGCAACCTGAGCGTCGTGTCGTTCTATATCCCCTCGGGCTCCTCCGGCGACGAACGGCAGCAGTACAAGTTCCGGATCATGGAGTGGCTGACGCCGATCTTCCGCGAGTGGGCCGCGAGCGGCCGCGAATACGTGCTGTGCGGCGACTGGAACATCGTCCACACGAAGGACGACATCAAGAACTGGAGCTCGAACCAGAAGAACTCCGGCTGCCTGCCCGACGAGCGCGCGTGGCTCGACCTGCTGTTCAAGGAGATCGGCTGGGTGGACAGCTTCCGCGCGATCAAGCCCGATGCGGTGGAATACACCTGGTGGAGTAACCGTGGCCAGGCCCGCGCGAACAACGTGGGTTGGCGCATCGATTACCAGATCGTCACGCCGGGCCTGCGCGACCGCCTGCGCGATTGCTCGATCTACCGGGATGAGCGCTTCTCGGACCATGCGCCGTTCACGGTCGACTATGCCGACTGAGTCGGAGCGGCCCGTGGGGAACGCCCGGCCATCGATCTGGAAGGCCTTCACGCAGCCTTCGGCATGGACCATGGCGTTCCTCGGGTTCTCCTCCGGCCTGCCGTTCCTGCTGGTGGCGGGTACGCTGGCCTACTGGCTGAAAGAGAACGGCATCATCCTGAAAGACATCACGATGATCGCCAGCGCGGGCATGACCTACGCGTTCAAGTTCGTGTGGGCGCCACTGCTCGATCACTGGCAGTTGCCGCTGTTCCGGCGACTTGGCCTGCGCCGTGGCTGGCTGCTGTTCTCACAGCTTTGCGTCACGGCGGGCCTGGTGGCCATGGCCGTGCTGACGCCTTCAAGCCTCCCGCTGTTTGTCGCCGCGACCCTCGTCGTGGCGTTCTTTGGTGCCACGCAGGACATCGCGGTCGATGCGTACCGCATCGAGATCGCGCCGGTGGAATCACAGGGCGCGCTCGTCGCTACGTATGCGCTGGGGTATCGCATCGGGCTGCTCACCGCCGGCGCGCTGGCGCTGATCATGGCCGACCACGCGCCCTGGCCCGCCGTGTACCTGACCATGGCGGCGACGATGGTGATCCCCGTCGCCACGACCCTGTTGGCGCCCGAGCCGGAAGTCGTGCGCGCGACGCCGCGCGGCTGGGCGGCCGCCATGCGCGAAAGCCTCGTCGAGCCCTTCGCGGATTTCTTCCGACGTTACGGCTGGGCCCTGGCGCTCACGACCATGGCCTTCCTGCTCCTGTTCAAGATCCCCGAGCAAGCGACCATCGGTGGCGTGATGAGCCCGTTCTACCGCGACATGGGCTTCGAGAAAACGCAGATCGCCACGGTGACGAAGATCTGGGGCATCTGGATTGGGATCGCCGGCACCTTTTTCGGCGGCGCACTCGTGGCACGCTGGGGCGCATGGCGCCCCCTGGGCGCCGCGATCGTGATCTGCGGGGCCAGCAACCTCCTTTACCTGTTCCTGATCCAGCACCCGGGGGACATCGTGGTGCTGACGCTGGTGATCTCGGCCGAGAACTTCACCCTGGGGATGCTGGGCCCGCCGACCGTGGCGTTCCTCTCGTCGCTGGTGAACAAGCAGCACACGGCCACGCAGTACGCGTTGCTGAGTTCGATGGTGAACCTGCCGGGCAAGGTGCTCGGCTTTTTCGCCGGGGGCATCGCCATGGCGCTGGGCTACCAGATGTTCTTCATCATCACGGTGCTCTCGCTCTTGCCCGCGATGATCCTGTTTGCCTGTTTGTGGCCGCGCTGGCGGGATAGACCGCACGGCTGATATGCGCCCCCGCCCCGAATCTGTGTAAGATCCGCGGCACAGGGGGCATGCGCGAAGGAGGTTACGCACGTGCCGGATATCGTGGTGCGACATATCGACGAGCAGATGGCCGAGCGGATCAAGCAGCTCGCCCGTGAACGCCGCTGGTCGATCAACGAAGTAATACTGCACGCGTTGCGGTACGGGCTCGGCTTGAGTCCGGGCGACGTGTTCAACGAGCTGTTGCTCGAACCCGGCGATATCGCGCACCTCACGGGCGCGTGGGACGCCGACGAGCAGCATGCCTTCCAGGAAGCGCTCGCGGCACTGACGCAGGCGTCGCCCGCCTCATTGACCGAGGCCGCAAAATCCTACGAGCGTGGTGCCACCGAAGAACTACGGTAGCGCGCGTTTCATCAGGGGGCGGCGTACAGGGCGCCGAGCAATCGCGGGCCCCGTGCGCCCGTTACCGCAGGCAGGTTCCCGGGTTCGCCGCGCAAGCGGCGGAACGCGAGCCAGGCAAAGCCCATCGCTTCCATGAAGTCAGGATCGATGCCGAAGGCGTGGCTCGCGTGCAGCGCCCGGCCTTCGAGCCGGCTTTCGAGCGCGTGCATCAGGGCCGCGTTATGTACACCGCCGCCACAGGCCACGACATCGGTGGCGTCGGCCGCATGCAAGCGGACCGCATCGGTGATCGACACCGCGCTCAAGGCCAGTAGCGTCGCCTGCACATCTTCCGGCGTGAGCTCCGCGACGCGCGGATGCGCATCCAGCCAGGCGAGATGGAAATGCTCGCGCCCGGTGCTCTTTGGCGGAGGCAGCAGGAAGTAGGCGTCGTCGAGCAATTCCGCCAGCAGGTCCGGATCGACGGTGCCCGCCGCGGCGAATCGCCCATCGCGATCGAACGCTTCGCCCTTGTGGCGCAGGCACCACGCGTCCATCAAGCCATTCGCCGGACCCGTGTCGAACCCGGTGACGTTGCCATCCGGCGTGAGCCGCGTGACGTTGGCGATGCCGCCCAGGTTCAGCACGACGCGCGCGCCGGTATCCGGCCGCAGCACCGTGGCGTGGAACGCGGGAACCAGCGGGGCGCCCTGGCCGCCCGCGGCGACATCCGGGCGGCGGAAATCGGCGATGGTATCGACGCGGGTGCGCTCGGCGATCACGGAGGCGTCGCCGATCTGCAGGGTGAATGGATAGTCGCCATCGGGCCGGTGGCGAATGGTCTGCCCATGCGAGCCAATGGCGCGCACATCGTGCGGGCCGACGCCGGCTTTGGCCATGACCGCCAGGGCGGCCGCAGCGAACGACTGGCCGACCGCGACGTCGAGATGGCCGTAACCATCAAGATCCAGCCGCTCTTCATCCTGCGCCACGGCAAGGATGCGCCGGCGCAGGTTTTCTTCCCATGGATGCACGAGCCCCGCGACGAGCGCGGGGCGGGTGTCGGTGAAGCGGACCAGCGCGGCATCGATGCCATCCGCGCTGGTACCCGAGATCAGGCCGAGGTACAGGCCGTCGGAAGGATGTGGCACGGGTCAGTCGTCGCTCGCGCCGTTACCGGACTTCGCGCTGGCCAGCTTGTAGTTGCTGTCGAGCTGGTTCAGGCGGGCGAGCTGCGGGCCGACCACTTCCTTCTTGAACTTCGCCATCTGCGAGGCCGGCAGCGGCTCGGGCTTCGGCAGGGTCACGGTCTGCG
Organism: Luteibacter sp. NPDC104163; assembly: GCF_055584245.1. Lineage (NCBI taxonomy): Bacteria > Pseudomonadati > Pseudomonadota > Gammaproteobacteria > Lysobacterales > Rhodanobacteraceae > Luteibacter > Luteibacter sp. NPDC104163. Next base: position 3,186 of record NZ_JBVJMK010000028.1, on the reverse strand, counting down.
GATCGCGCTGCACGTTGTTGACGCGGAATTCGTAGTGCAGGTGCGGGCCGGTGGCGAGGCCGGTCATGCCGACGAAGCCGATGGTGGTGCCCTGGCTGACATGCTGGCCGACGCGCAGGTTGGCGAAGCGCGACATGTGGCCGTACGCGGTGCTGATGGTGCCGTTGTGCTGGATGACCACGAAGTTGCCGTAGCCATTCATCCAGCCGCGGAACTTGACGACGCCATCACCCGCGGCGTGGATCGGCGTGCCGGTGGGTGCGGCGTAGTCGACGCCCTTGTGTGCACGCATCTTGCCGAGGATCGGGTGCATGCGGCCGGCGCTGAACTGCGAGGAGATGCGGGTGAAGTCGACCGGGATGCGCAGGAACGAACCGGCGAGCGGGCGGCCTTCCTCGCTGAAGTAACCGACCTTGCCGTCGGCGTTCTTGAAGCGGTACGCGGTGTAGCGCTTGCCCTGGTTCACGAACTCGGCGGCGACGATGTCGCCTTCGCGCAGGTAGGCGCCATCGCTGTAGACGTCGTCGTAGATGACGGTGAAGCTGTCGCCGACGCGCAGGTCCTGCACGAAGTCGATGTCGTACTTGAAGGCATCGGCGAGCTTCAACACCATCGCGTTGCTCATGCCGGCCTTCGAGGCGGCGCCGAACAGCGAGCTGTCGATCACGCCGTGCGCGATGTGCTCGCGGCGCTGCACGTCACGCACCTGCGTGGTGAGCTTCGCGGCATCGCCATCGAGGCGCAGCGTCGCGATCGTCGCTTCATCCTGGTCGAAGCGCACGCCCTTGAGGACGTGGTCCGCACCGACGAGGAACTGGAATTCCTGGCCCGGCTTGATCTGGTGGAAGACCCGGGTGCCGCCCGCGCCGTCGATGACGTGCTGCAGGTCGGTCATGTTGAGGCCCTGCGCAAGGAAGATGTCGGCGAGCGTCTGGCCGGCTTCCACCTGCACGGTCTGCCATTCTTCCGTCGGGACGAGCGGCTTGATCGAGGCCGGATCCATCTTCGGCACGGCGAGCGACACGACATTGCGGTCAACGGGAATGGCCGCGGTGGCGCTGGCGGTCACAGAGGTGACCTTCGGCGACTTCATCGCGCCGGCCCAGGCCGGAATGACCAGGGCCGAAAGAATGACAAGCAGGAACGCGGTGCCCGCGAGGATCCAGCGCTCGCGCGACCAGCTCAGCGGTTCCGACGACGCGTTGCGACTGAACGACCAGTGCGCCGCACGATTGTCATAGAAGTGGGAGTGGCGCCGCTGCGCCTTGCGACGAATCGCCTGCTTGCGCGCGCTGTGTTGCGCGCCTCGAATCTCATCACCCATTGTCTTTCTTGTATCCGCTCGCCCCGTGTTGTCGCGTACCATAACGGCCTCGTGCAAAAGACGTCAACGCCTTTCACATCAAGGCTTTGCATCGCATGTCGCTGTTAACGCACAATTAACCGCGACGCGTCCTTCACATACATTTGTGAAGTTGCGAAACCCATACATACGTACGTAAAGAAGAGAGCAAGCATGAACGACCTGGAGCAGTCGCTGGCGCTGATCGCGCGCGGAGCCGATGAGATCATCAAGAAGGAAGACCTCGAGGCACGCCTCAAGACCGGGCGCCCGCTGCGTATCAAGGCGGGCTTCGACCCGACCGCACCCGACCTTCATATCGGCCACACCGTGCTGCTCAACAAGATGCGGCAGTTCCAGGACCTCGGGCACCAGGTCATCTTCCTGATCGGCGACTTCACCGGGATGATCGGCGACCCCACGGGCAAGAACGTCACCCGCAAGCCGCTTACCCGCGAGGATGTGCTGGCCAACGCCGAGACCTACGCCGAGCAGGTCTTCAAGGTGCTGGACAGGGAGAAGACCGAGCTGCGCTTCAATTCAGAGTGGTTCGGCAAGATGGGCGCCGCGGACATGATCCGCCTCGCGGCCCAGCACACCGTGGCCCGCATGCTCGAGCGCGACGATTTCGCCAAGCGCTATAAGAGTGAGCAGCCGATCGCCATCCATGAGTTCCTCTACCCGCTGGTGCAGGGCTACGACTCCGTGGCCCTGGAATGCGACGTCGAGCTCGGCGGTACCGACCAGAAGTTCAACCTGCTCATGGGCCGCGCCCTGCAGGAGCACCACGGCCAGCCGCCGCAGATCGTCCTGACCATGCCGTTGCTCGAGGGCCTGGACGGGGTCAACAAGATGTCCAAGTCGCTGGGCAACTACATAGGTATCAGCGAACCGGCCATCGATATCGTCACCAAGACCATGAAGATCGGCGACGACCTCATGTGGCGCTGGTTCGAGCTCCTTAGCTTTGATGTCTCCCTGGACGAGCTGGCCCGCATGAAGGCGGACATGGCCGCCGGTACCCTGAACCCGCGTGACGCCAAGCTCCGCCTGGCCCGCGAGCTGGCGACCCGCTTCCATGATGCGGCGGCCGCCGAACAGGCCATCGCGGGCTGGAATGCCGTGGTGACGGGGCAGGGCGATACCAGCCTGCTTCCGCTGGATGAGATCGCCGCGCCCGCCGAAGGCTTCCGCCTGGCCGCTCTTCTTACGGCTGCAGGCGTCACGCCGAGCAATTCGGAGGCGAACCGCAAGCTCAAGGAGCGCGCTGTACGTATCGATGGCGAGGTAGTGGAAGACGCCACCCGCGTCTTTACGGCCGGTTTCGAGGGCGTGCTCCAGGTCGGCAAGCGCAACTTCGCCCGTATCCGCCTGATTTAACGGCGCTTTCAAAAAAAGTTCACAAAAGGGGTTGCGGGGCGGTCGAAAACCCGTATTATTCGCCTCCCCGCTGACACGGAACGCGCTTCGCGAACGGTGTCCAAGGTCTTCGGATCTAGCAACCACCTCGAAAAAAAGTTTCACGAGGGTGTTGACAGAAACGGAAAATGATCTAGAATGGGCGGCTCACTCAGGACGAAATGTCCTGAAGCGGAAAACGAAATGTTCCCGCTAAGTGGTTGATCTTTGACAGTGTGCGCAGGTGAATTGTGTGGACGCCTTGCGATGGGTTGACGATGTCAAACCAAATGCAAGTGTCCCACTAGAAAGAAAGCCAGAAATGAGTTTTTTTCTCTAGTTGGGGTTAAGCACTTCAGAAAGATAGATCATCTTCGGATGGTCGAAAACTTAAGTGAAGAGTTTGATCCTGGCTCAGATTGAACGCTGGCGGCATGCTTAACACA
>NZ_JBVJMK010000027.1:0-36455 GCF_055584245.1 Luteibacter sp. NPDC104163 | reverse complement strand
AAAAGAACGCGGTGCTGTGCCCTAGACAGCGGCTGTGCCTGGTGGTGGCGCTGGGTGCCGGGGGCTGGGCGGGGGGGGGGGTCGGGCCCCCCCTACCCCCCCCCCCCCCCCCACCCCCGCTCCCACAACGGTCCACCGCGGTTCTGTTGACGGAGGCACGATGGCATCCGGCTTCACCGAACAGGCCCTGCCTACCTGGCGCCGGGCTGTCCTCAAGGTCGGCAGCAGCCTGTTGACCACGCCGGAGGGTGCGCTCACCGGCGAAAACGCCGACGTGCTGGCCGCCTTCGTCACCGCCAGCCGCGACGCGGGCAGGGAAGTCGTCATCGTCTCCTCAGGCGCCGTGGCGGCTGGCCGTGGCCTCGCGCCGGCCCCCGACCGCAGTACGGGCCTCAGCGGCCGCCAGGCGCTCGCTGCACTCGGCCAGACGCGGCTGGTCGGCCTGTGGCAAACCTTCTTCGATGCGCCGGTCGCCCAGGTGCTCCTTACGCACGACGACCTGCGCAATCGCCGGCGCTATCTCAACGCCCGCACGACGCTGCGCGAGCTACTGGCCCTCGGCGCCATCCCGGTCATCAACGAGAACGACACGGTCGCGGTCGACGAGCTGAAGCTCGGCGACAACGACAACCTCGCCGCCATCGTCGCGGCGCTGGTGGATGCGGACGTGCTTTTCATCGCCTCCGATATTCCAGGCCTTTACACCGCGGATCCGCGCACCGTTCCGTCCGCGCTCCCCGTGCCTGACCTTGCCGAAGTCACCCAGGCGCACCTCGATAGCGCGGGCGGGGCAGGTAGCGCCGCCGGTACGGGTGGCATGCGGACGAAGCTCGACGCCGCGATAAAAGCCGCGGCGGCCGGTATCGAGACGGTGCTGTTCGATGGCCGCGACACCCGCTGCATCGCCCGCCTCGCCGAAGGCATGCTTACCGGCACCCGCCTGCGTGCCCCGCAGTCACGCCTTGCCGCGCGCAAGTACTGGCTGCGGCATGCACCCGCGGCGGGGCGTATCAGCGTGGACACCGGTGCGCTGGACGCACTGCGCGGCCGTGGCGCATCGCTCCTGCCCGGCGGTGTCGTTGACGCGGCTGGCGAGTTCGCGCGCGGTGATGTCGTCGAAATCCTCGCCGAGGGAACGGTGCTGGCCCGGGGCGTCGCCCAGTACTCCGCCACGGATGTCCGGCGGCTCGCCCGGCGGCACACGCGTGACATCGAAGCCGTGCTCGGCTACAGCTACGGCGAGACCATTGTCCACAGGGATGATCTCGTCATCCTCCCCGACCCTGCGAGGACCGCATGACCCACCTTCGAGAACAGGCACTGGCATGCCGCGACGCCGCCCCGGCTGTCGCCGCGCTCGATACGGTCGCGAAGCAGAGGCTGCTGCACGCCATGGCCGATGCGCTCGCGGCAGCCTCTCGCAGCGTGCTCGAAGCGAACGCGCGCGACATGGAGGCGGCGCGCCGGAACGGCACCAGCGCGGTCATGCTCGATCGGCTGCGCCTGGATGACGAACGTCTGGCGGGTGTCGTGGCGGCCATTCGCCAGGTCGCCAGCCTGCCGGATCCGGTGGGCCTGGTGACCCGGCGTGAGGTCCGTCCGAACGGCATCACGGTCGAACGCGTGCGCATTCCGCTCGGTGTCATCGCGATGATTTACGAGGCGCGGCCGAACGTCACCGCCGATGCGGCGGCGCTGTGCCTCATGGCGGGCAATGCGGCGATCCTGCGCGGTGGATCGGATGCCATGCATTCGAACCTCGCCATCGCCGGCGCATTGCGTGGCGCGTTGTCTGCCGAAGGTCTCCCGGAATCAGCGATCACCGTTATCGACGACCCGGGCCGTGAGGCCATGGTGGAACTGCTCCAGCTCACGGATATCGTGGACCTCGCCATTCCGCGCGGCGGTGAGGGCCTCATCCGCTTCGTCGCGGAGCATGCGCGCGTGCCCGTGATCAAGCATTACAAGGGCGTCTGCCACCTCTACGTCGACAGGGATGCGGACGAGACACTCGCGCTCGACCTGCTTATCGACGGCAAGACCAGCCGCCCTGGCGTATGCAATGCGCTCGAGACCTTGCTGGTCCACCACGATATCGCCGCCTCGTTCGTTCCCAAGGCCGTGGCCGCGTTGCACGCCCGCGGCGTGGAGGTGCGTGGCGACGAGACGACACGCATCCTGGCCCCGGATGTCGGCGTCGCCACCGATGAGGACTACGCCGCCGAGTTCCTCGACCTGGTGATCGCCGTGCGCGTCGTCGCGGACATCGACGAGGCCATCACCCATATCCGCCGTTTCAGCTCCGACCACACGGAGGTCATCGCCACGCGCGACATCCTCGCTGCCGATCGCTTCGTGAAGGCCCTGCGCTCGGCGGTCGTGATGGTGAACGCCTCGTCCCGCTTCAGCGATGGCGGCGAACTGGGTCTGGGCACGGAGATCGGCATCTCGACGACGCGCCTGCATGCCTACGGGCCGATGGGCGCCGAATCGCTGACCGTGGAGCGGTTCGTCGTGCGTGGGGAAGGGCAGACGCGGCACCCGGTGTAGCGTAAGCATCCGCCTACGCGATCAGGCGGTCGACGCTGATATGGCGTGGATGCGATGCGGACGATCATGCCCACACTTCGGGCATCGGGATCGACCGGGATCGTGCACATCAGGAGCGTTATCGTCGGGCTGATACTTTGCGTCGCCGCCATCCCCGCAGGGCGGGCGACCGATGCGCCTGTAGCACAGGCGATCACGCTGGACGACCCGGAGCTCTCGTATGCGGTCGACATGCTTTCCGTCGCGCAGGAAGCCGCCAGGCAGGCGTCCGCTGCTCGCTGGCCGAGCGTAACGCTTCGGGGTCAATGGCGCCCTCGTCCTGCTGTCGGGGGAGTCATCGGTAACGGGTCCAGCGGTAGTACGAGCCTTTCGCTCAACCTGACCATTCCCGTCATCGACGAGGCTTCCCGGCATAACCGTGCCGCAGCGGCCCTCATGGCGCGCGTTGGCAATGCGCGTGTCGAAGCAGCTACACAAGAGGCGCTATTGCGGCGCGGCATCGGGGTCTTAGCGGTAGAGCGTGATCGGGAATTGCTTCGGCTCGCCGGGCAGAACGAACTGGCGCTGGCGTCGCTGGTGGACATGGCGAGGATGAGGTTTGAGGCGGGGCTCGCTGCCGTGGGTGACGTGTACGAGGCGGTATCGGCCAACGCGGGGGCGTCGAGGGCGCGCATCGATGCGCAGTTGAGGCTCGATGATTCGCTGGTTGCGCTCCGTCTTATCGGCGGCGCGTCCGCGCCAGCCCTGCCGTCGATCGCCTCGTCCTGGAGGGTCGGGCAGCGCTTCTGCGCGGAGTCAGAGGAGGACGTGGTCCAGCGCGCCCTTCGCCATCCGCGAGTCGAGGCCGCGCAGCACGACCTGGCCGCATCGGAGTGGCGCCTGGCCGCGGCCCGGGTCACCTATCTCCCAAAGCTCCATCTTCAGGCCAGCTACGGCGTCAGTTCGCGGCGGGAGGCGCCGGCGTGGATAGCGTCGGCCGGGTCCCGGGCCCACCGGCGGTCCAGGGCGACGGTCATGTTGGTCCTGAAGCTTCCCTTGCACGGCGCTTCTTCCCCCGCGGCACTCGTCAGGCGCGGCATCGCCGATCGGGATGTGAAGATCGACGCGCTGGACGACCTTCGACGTGATGCCGTGCGCGATACGCGCCGGTTGTATCGAAGGGCCCGGACGGATCGGATGCTGCTTGCCGCCACACGCAGTGCCGTTGCTGCGGCGGAGGCTGCGGTGGACACCGTAAGCGTTGGCCTTGTGGCTGGCACGCATAGCTGGCCGCAGAGACTTCGCGGTGAGAGCCGCCTCGCGGCCATCCGGATCGAGCATTGCCGCGCCCGCTATGCCGCTATCGAGAACGAGCTAAGCCTTCTTCAGCTGGTGGGCGCGTTAACGGCCGACTCCCTGTTGCGGCCGGGCTCGAAAGATCCTGACGCATGCGGCGTGTCGCGCGCGGACACCCGGCAGCCCCGACCGGGCGGGTCGTGTAAGGTGTACTTCTGATTCATGGTTCCAGGTCTTATCGCATGACGCCAAATCCATCGGCCGAACCCGCTGGCACCGATATGCCGCCGTCCGCGCGCGAGCGCCTCAAATCCATCATCGGCGGATCGACCGGTAACCTGGTCGAGTGGTTCGACTGGTATGTCTACGCGGCTTTCACCCTTTACTTCGCGCCGCATTTCTTTCCGACAGGCGACCGGACCGCCCAGCTGCTCAGTGCGGCAGCGGTATTCGCCGTCGGCTTCGTCATGCGCCCGATTGGCGCGTGGATCATGGGCATTTACGCCGATCGCCGGGGGCGAAAGTCGGGCCTCACCCTGTCGGTCACGCTGATGTGCGCGGGCTCGCTGATCATCGCCTGCACGCCGGGGTACGAGACCATCGGTATCGCAGCACCCGCACTGCTCGTGATCGCCCGCATGCTGCAGGGCCTCTCGGTCGGTGGCGAGTACGGTGCCAGCGCCACGTATCTCTCCGAGATGGCGGGCAAGGAGCGGCGCGGCTTCTACTCCGCCTTCCAGTACGTCACGCTTATTTCCGGGCAGTTGCTGGCCATCCTGCTCCTGCTCATCTTGCAGTCGTCCATGGAGAAGGGAACGCTGGATGCATGGGGATGGCGTATTCCATTCGCCATCGGCGCCGTCCTGGCTGTCGTCGTGTTCTGGATCCGCCGCGGTCTCGCCGAAACGGAGAGCTTCAGAGGTATCAAGGCGAACGACGCACCGAAGTCAGGGTTCCTCATCCTCCTGAAACAGCATCCCCGGGAGACCCTCCTGGTCATGCTCCTGACCGCCGGTGGCACGCTCGCGTTCTACGCGTATTCGATCTACATGCAGAAGTTCCTCGTGAACACGAGCGGCTTCAGCAGGGAGGTCGCGAGCCAGATCAATGCCGTGACGCTGTTCGTCTTCATGCTGCTGCAACCGGTCGCCGGGGCCCTGAGCGATCGCGTGGGCCGGAAACCGCTGATGGTCGCGTTCGGGGTGCTCGGTGTCGTGTGCACTTACCCGATCTTCAGCACCCTGGAGACCACCCGGGATCCCATCGTGGCCGGCCTGCTCGTCATGGCAGCGCTCGTCATCGTCACGGGATACACATCGATCAACGCGGTGGTGAAGGCGGAGCTCTTCCCGGCGCATATCCGGGCGCTAGGGGTCGCGTTGCCCTACGCGCTGGCGAATACCCTGTTCGGCGGCACCGCCGAGTACGTCGCGCTCAGTTTCAAGGACTACGGCTGGGAGCAGGGCTTCTATTGGTACGTCACGGCGATGATTGGCGTGTCGCTGGTGGTTTATCTGCGGATGCGCGATACCCGGGCGGATAGCCTTATCGTCGAGGACTGATCGGCACCCCTGGAGTCGCTGCGGTCCAATCCAAACGGGTGTCAGCTGAAGTCCGGCAAGCTGGCGCGCAACTGGTCCGAAACCGATCGCACCGCCCCCCAACACCGCTCCAATGCCGCCAGGAACTGCTTACGATCCACCGCAAGCGTCTCCTGCCTGCCGCCTTCCTCCGGCCGGAACTCCACGAGCAACCGCTCGCCGTCGATCCACGACTGCGTCCCGGCGAAGAAGTCCGGATCGTCGTATTTCGACGACCCGACGCCGCGCGGCATGGCGAATGCGGTGCGGCTGTCGCGCGGTGCGTTGGCGAGCAGGTCGATGGCGACCTCGTAGGAGCCATCGCCGGCTTCGATTTCCAGCGGCACGCGGTCGAGTTCGCGGCCGAGGAAGAGCTCAATGCTCCCGTTAACCGCGACGTGCTTGGCATACCCGTCCATGCGCGCGGCCTTGTTCGCCAGCACGCCGCGCAGGTTTGCTGCGTAGCGGGTCAGTACGTCGGGGTTGTCGCGCAGCCAGTGGCTGCTGACATCGATCAGGGCGATGCGGTGCCCCTCCGTGGTGGCCTCGAGGCCTGGATGACGTACACCGTTCGGAAGGTCCGGCAGTTCCACCGGCAAGCCGCCCGCCTTCAGGCCAAACAGCGTCCGGCCGGGCACGAGACGCAGCCAGTGCGTCGTCGCCTGCATCGCGAAGCCGTCGCCACGTTCGACGTGGGCGGCGGCAAACAGGTCACCCGCGCTCATGCCTGGCTCGCGCGCCAGGCTTCGATCGCTTCGACGGCACCGAGGCAATCCGCAAAGCGGTTGTACAGCGGGGTGGGGGAAAGGCGGATCACGTCGGGCTCGCGCCAGTCGCCGATGACGCCGTTCTTCTCGAGATACCCGAACAACGACCGTCCCGCGTCGCGCCCGGCGCGCACGCGCACCGAAAGCTGCGCTCCGCGCTGCGCCGGATCGTTCGGCGTGACGATGTCCAGCGTGTCATCGAGGCGCGTGCGGATCAGCCAGTCCAGGTACGCGGTGAGTCGGCGGCTCTTCTCCACCAGGCGCGGCATGCCCGCGCGAATGAACACATCGAGCGACGTGCGCAGGGGCGCCAGCGCAAGAATGGGTGGATTGGAAAGCTGCCAGCCATCCGCACCGGGCGTGGGCACGAACTGCGGGCCCATCTGGAAGCGCGTGCTCTTGTCGTGGCCCCACCAGCCGGCGAAACGCGGCACGTCGGCGTTCGCGTGGCGCTCATGGACGAACGCGCCGGCGACGGCGCCCGGGCCGGCGTTCATGTACTTGTACGTGCACCACACGGCGAAGTCGGCGCCGGTTTCGTGCAGGGTCAGCGGCAGGTTGCCCGCGGCGTGGGCGAGGTCGAACCCAACGACACAGCCCGCCTCGTGGCCACACTCGACGATGCGGTTCAGATCGAAGACCTGGCCGGTGCGGTACTGGATGCCCGGCAGGAGGATCAGCGCGACGCGGTGGCCGTGCTCGGCGATGGCTTCCTCGATCGCATCCATCGACAGCGTGCCACCGGCACCGTCGGGCTGCATCTCGATCAGGTCGGTCGCCGGATCGAAACCATGGAAGCGGACCTGCGATTCCAGTGCGTAGCGATCGGTGGGAAAGGCGCCGGCTTCCATGAGGATGGCCGGTCGCTCTTTCGTCGGGCGGTAGAAGCTCACCATCATCAGGTGCAGGTTCACGCCCAGCGAGTTCATGGCGACGACTTCGTGCGGCTTCGCGCCGACCACCTCCGCCATCGCGTCGCGCACGTACTCGTGGTAGTGCATCCACGGCGAACGGCCGCGGAAGTGGGCTTCGACCGCCAGGCCGGACCAGTCATCCAGCTCGGCTTCAAGCGCCGCGCGTACGCCTTTCGGCTGCAGCCCGAGCGAGTTGCCGCAGAAGTACAGCGTCTCGCCATCGCCGTGCGGCGGGATATGGAACTCGTCGCGGAAGCGGCGCAGCGGATCGGCGGCATCCTGGGCGGCGGCCCAGGTGTGCGTGGCTTCAAAACCGTTCATAACGAAAAACCTGGAGCATCAGTTGGGCATGGAATTGGCGACGTCCGTGCAGCCTTTGTCGAAGGTCGCACTGAACTTCGCATCGCCATCCGGGCGCGCGCAGCGCAGCTGGATGGCGTAACCGTTCGCGAAGAAATACCGCTCGTAGTAATCGAGCTTCGTAGTGCCTTCCTTCGCGGAATATACGTTTTCCGTCGGTGCCTTGGGCGTCGCGGCAACGTAGTCCTTCAGGTTGGTGGCGCGGCTGCGCATCTCGCCCGAGAACACCTGGAAGGCATGCAGGTCGGCCGCCTTCTTCAACGTGATCGTGACGCGCGAGAGCGTCGCATCCGCATGGCTGGAACCGGGGACCTGGAACACCTGCGTTTCAGTCTCGCCGCTGGACTGCATGATCATCGACCAGCCGTCGGGCACGTTGAAGTGGATGACTCCGTCTGCCATGGAGATGTCGGTGGCACCCACGGACGGAGCGGCCAGGGCCAGGGCGAGCGGAAGGGCGCGCAGCAACTTGCGGAGCATCGGTTGTTTTCCCCCAGGAAGTCCCGCCATTTTGGCATACCCACCGCGGGCTGGCCGCGAAGGCGGTGTGCGCCGCGTCACGCCACGGCGGCGACAGGCTGGAAGCGGGCCAGGGGACAGCCCAGCCACTCGAGTGCCGTGCCGTGGAACAGGCGGGCACGGCTGGCCTCGTCGAGCCGCAGGGCCTCGATGCAGCTTCCTGGCTCCTGTTCGCCCAGCGGGAAGGGATAATCGGTGCCCAGCATGACGCGGTCGGTGCCGACCGCATCCAGCAGGTAGCGCAGTGCCGCGTCGTCATGCACGCAGGAATCGAAATACAAGCGCTTGAAGTACTCGCGCGGGTTGCGGGCATTGTCCGTGGCAACCAGGTCGGGCCGCATGCGGAAACCGTGCTCGATCCGACCGATGGTGTAGGGGAAGCTGCCGCCACCGTGGGCGAGCATGACCTTCAGGTCCGGCAGGCGCTCCAGTACGCCACCGAAGATCAGGGCGCAGGCCGCGCGGCTCTGCTCGGCGGGCATGCCCACCAGCCACGGCATCCAGTACTTCGGCATGCTGTCGGTGCCCATCATGTCCCATGGATGCACCAGTACCGCGGCGCCAAGGTCGGCGGCCGCTTCGAAGAACGGGAAGAGCTCGGGCGCATCCAGGTTCCAGTCGTTGCAATGCGAGCCGACCTGCACGCCCTGCAGGCCGAGTTCACCGATGCAGCGCTCCATCTCACGAATGGCGAGGTAGGGCGATTGCAGCGGCACGGTGCCGATACCCGCGTAGTGGCGCGGGCGCGATTCGCACACGGCGGCCATGCTGTCGTTGAGGTGGGTATGCAACTCGAGGGCCTGGTGACCCTTCGCCCAGTACGAAAACATCACCGGGACCGTGGACACCACCTGCACCCCGACGCCGAAGCGAGCGTAATCCTGGATCCGGTGGTCGACGTCGAACGCCGACTCCCACACTTCACGGAAGAACTTCCCACCGCGATAGATGCGGTGGTGGCCGCCACTGTGGGTCATGACCGGGAAGCGGTCGTCGCCGAAACGGGACGCCAGATCAGGCCAGTCCCGGGGCAGGATGTGCGCGTGGGTGTCGATCTTGAGCATGGGCCCGAGTGTAGGCTCGCGTGCGCCCGGGCGCCTCTGGCGGTGCAGCATGGGCCTTCACGAGGGAACGGCGCCTGGCGCCCGTGCGCGGTCAGGCCGGCGCGGTGCTGCGCCGGTTCACCACGTGGGCGATGGTGTCGACGTTGTCGGTCAGCCGGTCGGTAAGGCGGCCGATGACCTCGGCCAGGGCCCGGTCCGGCGAACGCGACAGCGCCTCGACCAGCGCTCGCTGGTGGTCACGCAAGCCCGGGGGGATGTCCACGGGATCGGCGCGGGTCAGCGCGATGCCGAACTTGCGCAGCTCGCCCGAGGCTTCCCTGATGAAGGGGCCGACATGCTCCCACTCGAGGGGAATATCGCCTGCTTCGATCAGGGCCTCCAGGGTCATGCCGGTGCGTGCGACGCGGTTGCCGTTGGCGTACAGGGTTTCCGCGAGCTCCTGCAGCAGCGCGGGGGTGCCAGGTTCCGCCCGCAGGCGGTCGACCGACGCCTGTGCGTTCGTACGCGCGGTCCGGGTTGCGCTGCGCACTTCCTGGCGCTTGCGTGCGTCGGCGGGTGCTACCAGTGCATCCAGGTAGTCGGCGTACGCACAAAGCATCTCGGACAACGCGGTGCGCGCCCGGTGGCGCTCCCACGAGGGCCAGAGGACGTAGGCGAGCAGGGCCAGCGCACTGCCGAGCGCGGTGTTGAGCACGCGGTCAGACATGGCGTTGAACGGATCCACGCCTTCGAACGAAAGGAGCACGACGACCGTGCCCGTGAGCGCGGCGACGGCGATGCCGTAATGGGCGCCGGCGAGGTAACGGAATGCGACGCAGAGTGCCGCCATGACCGTCAGGTGCGCCCACACGGCATCCGGCGTAAGCCGCAGCAGGAAGGTGGTGAGCATGAGCCCGAGCACCGTGCCGACAACGCGGAGCAGGCCGAAGTTGAACGTGGCGGCGAAATCCGGGCGCAGCACGATGGCGGCGGTCATCGGCAGCCAGTAGCCATGCGGCAGCGCGAAGTAACGCGAGAGCACGAACGCCAGGGTCAGCACGACGGCGCAACGCACGGCATGCCGGAACGCGACCGAGTGCGGGGTGAGGTTGGCGCGGATCGTCGCCCACGGTGAGGTGCTGCGCAGGGTTTCCGGCAGCGTGGTTTCCTCGCGCTGCGCGCGCTCTTCACCGCGGCTGCCGGCCCAGTTGGTGTTACGCACCACGGCGGCAAGCTGGCCCGAGAGCGCCTGGATATGCGCCGTGATGCCCATGCCGCCCGCACCGGCGGAAAGCAGGGCGCGTTCGCTCGCCTGCAACGTGGCCAAGGCGCGCTGCGCGCGCTCGGGCGGCTCGGCCGCATCGAGCGCCGCGGCCGTGGCGCTGAGTACGCGGGCGGCATCGGCGCGGAACATCTCGCCCATGTTGTTGCGGCTGGTCTCGAGCTCGGCCATGGCGACGAGCTCGAGACGCACGCGCTCCGCCAGCTCGAGCAGCACGCGGAACGCCTCCATGGCGCGGCCGCGTGCGTGGTGGCGGCCGAGCAGGGTGGTCTGCAGGTCGTTCATGGCTTCGGTGAGCAGCGGCGCATCGCTTTCGCGCATGGGTTGCTTCGCCAGCTCGGCAAGGCCGCGGTAGACCCCGGCAAGCGCACGACGCTCGGGCAGGTAACGCTGCAGCGGCCACGCCGCCACGGAAAACAGCGCAAGCAACATGCCGCCGGCGAAGATCAGGCTGCCGCCGCCCAGCGCGCCGCGCCAGTCGGTCGGTACGGCGGCGCAGATCACGAGCAGCAGCATGCTGGTCATGCCCACGCGCGCGAGGTCCGGCCCGAACACGACGAGCAGGCCGCCGAAGAAGCCGCAGAGGATGCACGCGAAGGCCATGGGCAGCACCTGGCTGCCGATGAGGAAGCCGACGAGCCCGGCGGCGCCGGCGGATAGCGCGGCAAGGAACAGGCGGCTCAGCCGTTGCTGGTAGGGCCCGGGCTGGTCGGAGAACATGGTGTCGAGCGCACCGGCGGCGATGCCGATGCCCACCTGCGGGTAGCCGGCGTAGATGCCGAGCGCGAGGGGGAGGATGACCGCCGCGGTGTTGCGCAGCGCGACGCGCATGGGGACATCGGGACGCTTCGTCCGGATCAGCGTATCGACGACGCTGGCGCGAAGCGAGTAACCCTGGCTCATGGTGGAATGACTTGGCCCTTCCTGTGGGCCGATGATTGTGCCGCAGGCTTCCTGACTGGACGGCGAGCGAAGCGGCGGGGTGGAAGCTGCATGGCATTCCACCCCGCGCGGTTCATCAGGCGCGGCCCGAGAATTCGCCGGTGAGGGTATTCACCGTCACCTTCTCACCGTTGGTGATGTACTCCGGCACCTGGATCTCGATGCCCGTGCTGAGCTTGGCCGGCTTGTTGCGCTTGGTGGCGCTCGAGCCCTTCAGTTCCGGCGCGGTATCGACCACGGTGAGCACGACGCTGCTCGGTACTTGCAGGCCGACCGGGGCATCGTCGATGACCTGCACGTAGTAGCCCTCGGCATCTTCGACGATGTAGCCGGCGTTATCGCCGACCACGTTCGCGTCGAGCGTGTACTGGGTGTAGTCCTCGTCGTCCATGAAGACGAAGGCTTCGCCGTCCATGTACGAGAACTTGGCCTGGCGGCGGGCCAGGTCGACTTCCTTCAGGTCGTCTTCCGAACGCACGCTCAGGTCGAACTTGCGGCTGCCCGGGATGGAGTAGAGCGTAAAGCGATAGGTGATGTTGCCGCCGCGCGCGCTGGGCGAGCTGCGTTCGATATCACGAACCTGGTACACGGTGCCGTCGTGTTCGACGACGTTACCCTTCTTGACGTCAGATGCTTTCATGGCTTCGATGCCGGTGCTGTGTGGATGGGATTACTTCGGAGCGAGGCGCACTGCGCCGTCGAGGCGGATCGTTTCGCCGTTGACGTAGCGTGCGCCGATGAGGAAGGCGACGAGGTCGGCGAACTCTTCCGGCTTGCCCAGGCGCGACGGGAACGGGATCGACGCCGACAGCGATTCCTGGACCTGCGGCGGCATGCCATCGACCATCGGGGTCCAGAAGATACCCGGGGCGATCGTGTTCACGCGGATGCCGAAACGGGAGAGTTCGCGGGCCATGGGCAGCGTCATGCCGACGACGCCACCCTTGGAGGCGGAGTAGGCGGCCTGGCCGATCTGGCCTTCATAGGCCGCGACCGATGCCGTGTTGACGATGAGGCCACGCTCGCCGTCTTCGCCAGCCGTATTGCCCTGCATGAGCTGCGCGGCGGCCTTGGCGACGTTGAAGCTGCCGATGAGGTTCACCATCACGGTGGTGCTGAAGGTGGACAGCGGCATGGGGCCTTCCTTGCCCAGCACGCGGCCCGCGCCGAGGATACCCGCGCAGTTCACCACCAGGTTCAGCCCACCCATGGCCTGGGCGGCGGCGGCGACATTGGCGGTGACACCCTCTTCGGAGGTGACGTCGGTGCGCTGGAAGCTCGCGTGCCTGCCGAGCGCGGCGACGGCGGCCTGGCCTTTTTCTTCGTTCACGTCGAAGAGGGCGACCGAGGCGCCGGCGGCGACGAGGCGCTGGGCGACGGCATGGCCGAGACCGGATGCGCCGCCGGTAATGACGGCCTTGACCTGATCGAGCTGCATGGAAACTCCGGGGATGCGGGTGAAAACGCCGAGTTTAGCCGAGCCGGCGCGTCAGGCGCTGCCGCGCCGCCGCAAAAGTGAGCTGGCCGTGCTCGGACCGTGGGAGCGCGCTTGCGCGCGATGGGTGTACGGCAAGCACCCATCGCGTGCAAGCACGCTCCCACAGCCCGCTCCCACAAGAAGGGCGCCGCGCATCAGCCCAGCAGGTCATCCAGGCCGCCCTGGGCGGCCAGCGTGGCGAACGGGACGACGGGTACCGGCGGTACCGCGGGTTCGCTCATGAACTTGCTCCACACGCCCACGTCCCACCAGCGGCCGAGCTTGTAGCCGGCCTTCGGCCAGACACCGGCGGGCGCGAAACCCATGGCTTCGTGCATGGCGACGCTGGTGTCGCCGGGCAGGGTGATGACGCCCACGGCCTGGTTGATGCCCTGGCGCTGCATGGCGTCCAGCAGCACCGCATAGAGGCGGCGGGCGATGCCGCGGCGGCGCGCCTTCTCATGGACATAGATGGAGGTCTCGGCGATCCAGTCATACGCGGCGCGCTCACGGAAACGACCGGCGTACGCGTACGCAATCACTTCGCCTTCCTCTTCCCACACGAGCCAGGGGTGGTTGCGCAGGCGCGTCCGGATGCGCTCGGCCATGGCCGCTTCACCCGGCAACTCGGTTTCGAAGGTGATGGCGCTGGTTTCGACGACCGGCGCATAGATGGCGTGGCAGGCGGCGGCGTCGGCTTCGGTGGCAATGCGGATCACAGGGGTTTTTCCATGAAGATGCTTCCGGGGTGGGCGTGATGATCGCCGAAGGGCGGGCAGCGCCGATAGCCGGAGCGCTCATACAACTCGATCGATTCCAGCTGGGCCGTGCCGGTTTCCAGGCGAACCAGCCGGCCGCCCGCCGAGCGCACCTGCGCCTCGAGCGCTTCGAGCATCTGTTTGCCCAGCCCCATGCCGCGGCATGCCGGGAGCACGTACATGTATTTGAGTTCCACGTAGTCGCCCACGTCCAGGGCCGCGCCGCAGGCGAGCGGAATCCCGTCGACGCGTGCGGTCATGAACGTGACGTGCGGCCGCTGCAGGCTTTCCACGGTAACGGCCGGCGACACCGGGTGCCGGTCCAGGTCGGAGAGGTAACCGTGGAGCTGTTCGATGAGCGGCAGGACATCCGCACGTGCCGGGTCGTCAATTGCGAAGGCGAGTGACGGCGGCCTAGGTGCGACGATGAGATCGCCATCGTTGAGGCTGCGCAGGTAGAAGCGGTCGCAGCTGAAATGCCCGGTACCGCCCATCGGCGCATCGATCCGGGTGAAGCCATGGCGGAGGTAAACCGCCTGTGCCGCATCCATGCCGGTGAGCGTTTCGAGATAGCAGCGGGAAAAGCCTTCGCGACGGGCGGCATCGAGGCAAAGCCGCATCAGCCGCGAGGCAGCGCCCGTGCCGCGCGCGGCTGGCAGGAAGTACATCTTGCGCAGCTCGCAGGTTTCCGCGTCACCACCCTCGAGCGGCGCGATGCCCGCGCCGCCGGCCACCTTTCCATCGATCTCGACGACGAAGTACGCCTTGCGGTCGCCCGCATACGCGGCGGACATGTGGTCGACCTCGGGATCGTGGATGGCGAATCCTGGCCCGTCAGCACCGAACTCGGGCATGACGGCGCGGATCACCGCGGCGACCTGGGCATCGTCGCGGGGTTCGATGGGGCGGAGGAGGGGGTCTGAGGAGGCCATGCGCCGATGCTGCCATGGGCGAGGGCGTGGCGTCACCGGGCCGCGGGGGGAATCGCGCGCAAGCGCGCTCCCACAAGATCACGGCCGCGGATCCTTGTGGGAGCGCGCTTGCGCGCGATCCAGCCTGCCTCAGGCCGCCGTGCGCGCCCGCGTCACGCGGCTCGCGGTGTCCTTGCCCAGCTGCGTGGCCAGCCACGCGCCGACCTGCACCAGCTTGTCGAGGTCCACGCCGGTGGTCATGCCCATGCCATGCAGCATGTACACCACGTCCTCGCTGGCCACGTTACCGGTCGCACCCTTCGCGTACGGGCAGCCACCGGTGCCGGAGACCGCGCTGTCGACGACGCGCACGCCTTCTTCCAGGCACGCGAGGATGTTGGCCAGGGCCTGGCCGTAGGTATCGTGGAAATGGACGGCCAGCGCGGCCATGGGCACTTCGCTGGCAACGGCGCGCAGCATGGCGCGTGCCTTCGCGGGCGTACCCACGCCAATGGTGTCGCCCAGCGAAATCTCGTGGCAGCCGAGGTCATGCAGGCGCTTTGCCACGCGGACCACGTCCGCGACGGGAACCTCGCCCTGGTACGGGCAACCCAGCACGGTGGAGACATAGCCGCGCACCGCGACGCCGTCGGCACGCGCGCGCTCCATCACCGGCACGAAGCGATCGATCGATTCGTCGATGCTGGCGTTGATGTTCTTCCGGTTGAACGCTTCCGAGGCCGCGGTGAACACCGCCACCTCCGTCGCTCCGACCTCGCGCGCACGCTCGTAACCCTGCAGGTTGGGTACCAGCACGGGATACACCACGCCGGCGGCCTTGCGGATGGCCGTGAAGACCTCGGCGGCATCGGCCAGTTGCGGCACCCACTTCGGGCTGACGAAGCTCGTCGCCTCGATGGTCTGCAGGCCCGTCTCCGAAAGACGGTCGATCAGTTCGATCTTCACCGCGGCGGCGAGCATCGCCTTTTCGTTCTGCAGGCCATCGCGCGGGCCGACTTCGACGATGCGGACGTGGTTCGAGGTGTTCATGCGAGCTCCGGTCAGGCCGATTCGGCGAAGCGGACGAGGACGCTGTCGGCGTCGACGAAATCGCCCTGCGCGGCCGATATCGATTCGATGCGGCCGGCACGGGGTGCCTTCAAGGCCAGTTCCATCTTCATGGCTTCCATCACGAGCAGTTCCTGGCCTTCTTCCACCGTATCGCCCGGGGCGGCGCGCACCAGCACGATGCGGCCGGGCATGGGCGCGACGACGTGGCGCGCGGTATCGCCTGCCGCACCGGCCCAGGCGAACGCGGGTGCGCGTTCAAAGGTCCAGCGGGCGCCTTCGGCGTCGTGGACGCGAACCCGCGGGCCGGTGGCGACCAGCGGGATGCGCTGGGCGTGTTCGTCGAAGCGTGCGGACAGGGCATCGCTGCCGAGGCGCGCTCCCGCCACCGTGGCCTGGGCATCGCCCTGGCGCAGGACGTAATGCCCGGCGTGGCCGTGGGCATCGATCTCGTGGCGGGTCTCGCCCTCCATCAGCGCGACGACGCGCTTGCCGGGATGGCCGAGGCGCCAGGCGTCGGCGGCGCCCCACGGCGAATGCGGATCGTGTGCCGCGTTGCGGTGCTCGGCCTCGTCGGCCATCAGCATGGCCACCGCGGCGGCGAACCGTTCGGTATCGCCCGCACGGCTATCGGCGGCGAGGAATTCATTGAGGTGGCGATCGAGGTAGCCGGTGTCGATACGGCCCTCGACGACCACCGGATGGCGGACGAGGCGCTCGAGGAAGGCCACGTTCGACTTGGGCCCGACGATCTCGGTATGCGCCAGCGCATCGCGCAGGCGCTCCAGTGCGTCGGCACGGTCTTCGCCGTAGACGATCAGCTTGGCGATCATGGGATCGTAGAAGATCGTGACCGTGTCTCCGGCGACCACGCCGCCATCGAGTCGCACGTGCCGCGACGGCGCGGGCAGGGTAAGCGCGAGCAGCTTGCCCGAGCCCGGCAGGAAGTTCGCCTCCGGGTCCTCCGCGTAAAGGCGCACTTCGATCGCGTGGCCACGGGCGTGCACCTGCTCCTGCGCGAGCGGCAGCGGCTCGCCGGCGGCGACACGCAGCTGCCATTCCACCAAGTCGAGCCCGAGCGTTTCCTCGGTCACCGGGTGCTCGACCTGCAGGCGCGTATTCATCTCCATGAAGAAGAATTCGCCATCCTGGCCCACGATGAATTCGACCGTGCCGGCGCCGACGTAATTCACGGCGCGCGCGGCGGCGACCGCGGCGGCACCCATGCGCGCCCGTCGGCCCGCATCGAGGAAGGGCGACGGCGTTTCCTCGAGCACCTTCTGGTAACGGCGCTGCGCCGAGCACTCGCGTTCGTTGAGGTGGATGATGTTGCCGTGGGTGTCGCCGAACACCTGGAATTCGATGTGGCGCGGGTGCTCGACGTAACGCTCGAGGATGACGCGGGTGTCGCCGAAGGCATTGGCGGCCTCGCGCTGGGCGGACGCCAGCGCCTCGGCGAACGCCGCGGCGTCGCGCACGATGCGCATGCCCTTGCCACCACCACCGGCGGCCGCCTTGATCATCAGCGGGAAGCCGGTGCGCCCTGCCTCTTCAGCGAGGTGCGCGGGATCCTGGTTCGCGCCGTGGTAGCCGGGTACGAGCGGCACCGCGTGCGTTTCCATGAGCGCCTTGGCCGCGGCCTTGGAACCCATGGCGTCGATGCTCTCCGGCAACGGCCCGATGAAAACGATGCCTGCAGCCGTACAGGCGCGAGCAAAATCCGTGTTCTCGGAAAGGAACCCATACCCCGGATGGATGGCCTGCGCTCCGGTTTTTCTGGCGACCTCGATGATCGCGTCGCCGCGCAGGTAGGACTCCGCCGGGCGGGGGCCACCGATCGGCCAGGCCTCATCCGCCAGGCGGACGTGCTGGGCGTCGGCGTCGGCCGTGGAGTACACGGCGACCGTGCGGATGCCCAGGCGGCGGCAGGTCCGGATCACGCGGCAGGCGATCTCACCACGGTTGGCGATCAGAATGCAGTCGAACATGGGGCTCCCTGTGACGCAGCGTGGGGTAGGGGAAAGCCCGCGAAATTAACAGATTGTGCCCTCGCGGCGGGTTGCGCCGCAGCATCCGCCCACCTTGCCGATTTGCACCCGGCGGAGCTGTCCCCTAGCCTTGGAGGGCACGGAGGCGCCTCCTGCCTTCATCCCCCCCTCCCAGAGCGAGAAATTCATGCAGATCGGCAATCGCAACGTCGTTTCCTTCCACTACACGCTGACCGACGACCAGGGCACCGTCATCGATAGCTCGGAAGGTCGCGAGCCGCTCGCCTACATCCATGGCGAAGGCCACATCGTCCCGGGTCTGGAGAAGGCGCTGGAAGGCAAGCAGGCCGGCGACCAGTTCAAGGTCGACGTGATCCCGGAAGAGGGCTACGGCCCGCGTCACCCGGAACTGATCCAGGTCGTGCCGAAGGCGGCGTTCCAGGGCGTCGATAACCTCGAGCCGGGCATGCAGTTCCAGGGCCGCAACGACCAGGGTTCGATCAACGTCACGGTCTCGAAGATCGAAGGCGATAACGTCACCGTCGACGGCAACCACCCGCTCGCTGGCCAGACCCTGCACTTCGCGGTGGAAATCACCAACGTGCGTGAAGCCACCGACGAAGAGCTGCAGCACGGCCACGTGCACGGCGAGGGTGGTCACCACCACTAAGGCCTGCGTGGCCTGAATCGCGCGCAAGCGCGCTCCCACAACAGCCGGCTATACCTGTGGGAGCGTGCTTGCACGCGATGGCGTCAGTACCAGTCAAGCAACGACACACCCACGCCGAGGTACGTAGCCCGGTGGTTGTAGTCGATCAGGCTCTCGCCGTATCCGTTGAACACCTCGAGATAACCACGCAGGTTGTTCACCACCGGGAAACTCCACGTACCACGTAGCGAGCCGTGCGAACGGTCTCCCGTACGGAACGAGTGCCGCGCCGTCAGCGCGAACTCGTTGCGCCCCACTTCGTGGACGACCTGGATTTCGCCCCGGCCCATGTAATCCTCGATGTCCGGGTTGTCGTCGTCCTTGCGCGCCTCCGGGATCCGCCACCACGGCCGCAGCATCACCGTCCAGCCTTCGCGCTCGAAGCCCACGTCGGCGACGACGCGGTTCCAGCTGCGCGAGAGCGGATCGGCGCGGCCATTCGACTGGTGGTTGATGCCGATGCTCGCGAGCCGGCCATCCCAACCCAGGATGTTGTAGTGCGTGCTGAAGACGAGCAGCGCTTCCGGCTCGTAGTTCGTCTCGCGGAACGGGCGCGAGTTGTCCTTGTTGTAGACCTGCCAGCGCGATGACTGGGTGTAACCGACCCACAGGTCGCCGTTGTCGCCGAAGAGGTTTTCCACGGCCTTGGTCTTCAGGCTGATCTGGAACTTCGCCTCGACGTTGTCGAGCTTCTGTGGCGTCGTGACCGTGTGGTCCGGGGCAGGGCTGTGCGGCGTATCGTTCTGGTTCGTGGTACCGAAGAACGGCAGGACGTACGTTGGCTTGTAGCCACGCAGGTTCAGCGTGCCCAGCTTGGATTCCGGCGAGAGTTCCCACCGGCTGTCGAGCAGCGAAAGCGGCCGGGCCACGTTGCCCGAGTCACGCGTGGCGAGGTCGACGCTCACCGAGTTCGCCTTCTGGTCTTCCTTCTTCGCGGCCTGGGGCATCTGCGTGCGACCCACGGCCTTGTCGTAGCAAAGCAGGCGCTGCGAGTCGGTTTCGATCGCGGAGCACGCACGGATGTCCATGGGACTCGGGTTCTGCGCGAGCGCCTGCGCGACAGGCAGGCAGGCGAGGACGCCAAGCGCGCCTACGGCATGGATTCGTTTCATCTTCAGTAACTCCCTGGGACCAGCCGGCACGGCGACCCGGGAGTTTATCTGCCGCAAACGTGTGAAGAACGTGCAAACGCGAGCGCGTTCAGCAAACAAGGCGGGAAGCGGCGCGGCCGCTTCCCGCCATGGTGCTTACTGGCCAGCGCCCGAATGCGCGACCCACTTCTGGTACTCGGCCTTGCTGATGCGGCCATCGCGGTTGCTGTCGGCGTACTGGAAGTCATTCGCCAACAACGGATAAGCCGACGCCTGCTCGGCGGTGATGTAACCCTTACCGCCCGAGAGCGTGGCGAAGTCGGGGGCGGGGCCAGCCGGCTTGGCCGGAGCCGGGCCACTGTTCACCTGGACCTGACCCTGCGGCGTGGGCATCGTGGTGCCGCCGGTCATGCCGGCGGTGCCGGTATCACCACCCGGGGGCGGCGGCGGGGGCGGGCCCGGGGGAGCCGGCGGCGGGGGAGGCGGCGGAGGCGGCGCTGCCGCAGCCGGTGGCGGCATGCCCGGGCTCGCCGGGTTATCGGCCGGCGGCGGCGGAGGCGTGGCCTCGCCCGGCGGCGGGGGCGGCAGTGCCTGCGACGGATCCGCAGGCATCGTCTGGCCGGGCGGCGGAGGCGGCGGCGTCTGGTTGGCGGGGGCGGTCTGGGCGAACGCCGCGCCTGCCAGCAGCAGTGAAGCGCCGAAGGTCACGGCGCGTACTTGCATCTTCATCGAAAGCCTCCGTTAGGTAGCGTGGTAGGGCATCGCAAGGCATGGCCTGCGACCTCATTGCCGACGCTAGCAAGGAGCGATTTAATGGTGGCCCAACTGCGAAAAGGCCTCCACCGTGGCGTCACGCGTATCCGACGAGACCTCCACAGGCAACGTGATCCGGCTCTCGCACCGTTCCGCGCAGCTGCTCCACCTCGCTGCACAGGGGCTGCTCCAGCGGGCCACGCGCAAGGCGCGCAAGGCGGATGTTCCCGCGGCGATCGACCGCATGGGCCTGCTGCAGATCGATACGATCAACGTGGTCGCGCGCAGCCCTTACATGGTGCTGTTCTCGCGGCTTGGCGCCTACCGGAACGAGTGGCTCGATGACGCGCTCGCCGATGGCCATCTCGCCGAAGCATGGGCGCACGAGGCGTCATTCGTGCCATCGCGCGAATTCCATTTTCATCGCGACTACCGGCTTGGCCGCGCGGGGCACTGGGCGCAGAAGCTCGCCGAGCGCACGCACGCCGAAGCGCGCAACGACATGGATGCGCTGCTCGCGCGGATCCGCAGCGAGGGCGCGCTGCGCGCTTCCGACTTCGAGCGCGACGCGCCGGCGAGCAAGGGCTGGTGGGGCTGGAAACCCGAGAAGAAATGGCTCGAAGCGTGGTTCGCCCTCGGCCAGCTGATGGTGCTGCGGCGCGAACGTTTCCAGCGGGTCTACGACCTGGCCGAGCGTGTCACCTCACGCTGGCCCGTACCTCCGCCGGAGGGCGCGCTGGACGAAGCGGTCGTGCGCACGCATTTCATCGCGCGCAGCGTGCAGGCCCTGGGCATCACCCGCGCGCGCTGGATCGCGGATTACTTCCGGCTCAAGCCGCGGGTTACGGACGCCGAGCTGGCTCCGCTGGTCGCGGAAGGGACCCTGCTGCGCGTCGATGTGGACGGCTGGGACGAACCTGCGTACGTCCACGCCAGCCACGCGGGCCTGCTGGAAAGGGCGGTCGCGAATACCCTTCGCGCCACGCGTACAACGCTGCTCTCCCCGTTCGATCCGCTCGTGTGGGATCGTGCGCGGGCCCAGGAACTGTTCGGCTTCGAATACACGATCGAGTCGTACACGCCCGCGGCCAGGCGTCGTTTCGGGTACTACGTGCTGCCGATCCTGCATCGCGGCCGCCTCGTGGGCCGGCTTGATGCGAAGGCGCATCGAAACGACGGCCTGTTCCAGGTACTCGGTGTCTGGATCGAGGAAGGCGTGAGCCTCACGCCAGCCTTGATCGAAGACGTCGCGATGGCGATCTGCGAATGCGCGGCGTGGCATGGCACGCCGCGCGTATCGATCGAGGGCGCGCAGCCGAAGGGCTTGCGCATGCAGCTCAGGCTGGCATGCGCCGCCTGATCAGCGGGTGGAAGCCGGAGCGGGCGTGTCCGCGCAGGACTTGCCGTGCAGGGCGTCCTTCAACTGGTTAGCCAATGAGGTACAGCGGTTCTGCAGCTGGTCGCGCATGTCGGGGTCCTGGGACTGGCGCAGCAGGCTCTCGCGCATCATCTCGTAGCGCGGCTCGATCTGATCGCGGGCGAAGATCCCCGCAGCGAGGTGGCAGGTCTTGTAGCTGGCCAGGTATTCATCGCAGGCGGCGATGCCGGTGCTGCTGGGCAGGGGGCCGCCCTTGGCGGCGGCTGCGGCGGTCGTACCCTTCGCGGCAGGCACCTTGGTGACGCTGGTGGTGGCGGTCTTCGTGGTCGACTGCGAAGACGGGCTGGCCGTCACGTTCTGGGTCGTCGCCGGCTTCGGCTTGTTGTCCGAGCAGGCGGCCAGGGCGATGGCGCAGATGGCCAGCGGGGCGAGGCGGTTGAGAATGGATGCCATGGTGTCGGTTCCCCCTTTGCGGAGCAGGTTCGATGGTGGACGGGAATCGCACCGGGGGGTGCGACGCGACCAACGATTTGCCCGATTACGGGTGAACGTAACGTTATTGCGTTAGCACGAACGGGAAACCCGGGTAAACGGCTCCATCGCTATTTTCCGCGGGGACAGGTATGATCCGCCCGCTGTGTTTGCCGGGGTCATAGAGTTCCGTTGACCCGATGCCGCTGATCACGGATCTGCCACATCGCTTCGCTCCTCGCGTTTCCTTGCACACCAGTAAGCGGCAACTATCTAAAAGTTGCTGGTTATTCAATTAGTTATTCCGTTTGGAGTGTTACATATGTCGGATCGTGAAATCGGCACCGTGAAGTGGTTCAACGACGCGAAGGGCTTCGGCTTCATCTCGCGTGAGAACGGCCCGGACGTTTTCGTCCACTTCCGCGCCATCCAGGGCAACGGCTTCAAGTCGCTGGCCGAAGGCGAGAAGGTCTCCTTCAAGGTCGTCAACGGCCAGAAGGGCCTGCAGGCTGAGGAAGTCCAGAAGGCCTAAGCCTTCGGACAACCGTCCTGTCTGAAAGAGCCCGGCGCAAGCCGGGCTCTTTTTTTGCGTGCAAAGAATGAAAATGTCCTAGGAAATTCGCTGATTTCGCATTTCCTTCACGCCTACGCGCGTGATCGGTGTCAAAAAAACGTCCTGTGTAGGCATTCCCCTACAGAATCCACGAAGAATGTGGTTATGATCGGTCGTACTGTGTTTGCGCGGTCACGAGAGTGGCCCGATGTGCGCGCGTTCGTTGATCACGCTCCATCGCCTCACCCGGTCCTGCATGCCCAGTAAGTCGCCGGCTTTCGAGCCGGGTTTTCGAGTGCGAGTCTAGAGGTGTGTGTGATGGCAACAGGTACGGTGAAGTGGTTCAACGATGCGAAGGGTTTCGGCTTCATCACCCAGGACGGTGGTGGCCCCGACGTTTTCGTGCATTTCCGTTCCATCCAGGGCAACGGCTTCAAGTCGCTGCAGGAAGGCCAGAAGGTCGAGTATGAAGTGACCCAGGGCCAGAAGGGCCCGCAGGCTGACAACGTCAAGCCCATGTAATGCCCTTGCGGCTGGCTCCGTCCAGCCGACCTTGCAAGAACGTTGGCTCCCCCGGCCCCCTGTCGCCGGGGGAGCTTTTCCATTTTAAGGCCCCGGAAAGTTCGCATGAGTGAGCCCGATACGGTCGGGGGGCGCTCGGTCATGCCGTTGCGCATGGCTGACGGCGCGCGAGCCGACCTGTTGCTGTTCAGTCCGCCTGGCGCGCCGCGTGCCGCATTGCTCTGGGTGCCCGCCCTCGGCGTGGCTGCGCGCCACTACGAGCCGCTGGCACAGGCGCTTGCGGACCTGGGCGTCGCGGTGGGCATCCACGAGTGGCGGGGGCATGGCTCCAGCGACCAGCGGGCCGACCGCCGTTCGAACTGGGGTTACCGCACCCTTATCACCGACGACCTGCCGACCAGCCTCTCCGCACTGGCTAAGGCGTTTCCAGGCGTCGGGTTGTGCGTGGGCGGGCATAGCCTCGGCGGCCAGCTCTCGACGTTGCTCGCGTCGGTCACGGACCTGGACCTCCACGGGATCATCCTGGTCGCCAGCGGCGCACCGTACTGGCGCCGCTTCCATCCATGGGTGGGGCTGGCCTATGTCGCCGCGCCGGCGCTCGCCCGGCTGGTCGGCCGGCTGCCGGGTCGGCAGATTGGCTTTGGCGGCAACGAGGCGCGCGGCGTGATCTCGGATTGGGCGCGCAGTGGGCGCACGGGTCGCTACGCCGCGCGCGGGATGTCCACGGACCTCGAGGCTGCCTTGCAGGGCCAGCGAGCGCCGGTGCTTGCGCTGCGCCTGCGCGACGACTGGCTCGGTCCGGAAACCTCGCTAGCCTTCCTGCTGGACAAGATGCCTCGCGCACCGTGCCGCACGGAGGTCATCGGTCCGGACGAACTCGCCGGCGCGAAGGCGGACCATTTCGCCTGGATGAAGGTGCCTGTGCCGATCGCCTCGCGCATCCACGACTGGCTTTCCGCGACTACCTCTTAACGTGCAAGGCATGCCGACGCGCATGCGCTAACCTGCGCGCATGTTCAACGGAGTTACGCCATGACCACCGACTTCATCGAAGGCAAGCAGCGCGACCTTGGCGACGGCTTCAAGGTGCGCCGCATGCTGCCGCACCTGAAGGCACGCCACGTCGGCCCGTTCGTGTTCTTCGACCAGATGGGCCCGGCCGATTTCGGTGAGGACAGTGGCATGGATGTGCGTCCGCACCCGCATATCGGCCTGGCGACGGTCACCTGGCTGTTCGACGGCGCGATCAGGCACCGTGACTCGCTCGGCAGCCTCGTGGATATCCACCCGGGCGATGTGAACTGGATGACCGCGGGCCGCGGCATCGTGCATTCCGAGCGCACACCGCCGGATGAGCGGCACCACGGCCAGAAGCTGCATGGCATCCAGGTGTGGGTGGCCCTGCCGAAGAACCATGAGGAAATGGCGCCGGAGTTCCACCACCACGCCGCGGCCGAGCTGCCTAAGGTCGATGTCGATGGCGGCCGCCTTGTCGTCATTGCAGGCGAAGCGTTCGGCGTGACCTCGCCGGTGCGCGTGTTCGCACCGATGTTTTTCGTGGAGGCGCGCCTGCGCAAGGGAGCACGCATACCGATGCCCGCGCAGCACGCGGAATGGGGCGTGTATGTGGTCGAAGGGTCCGCGCGGTTCGATGGGCTCGCTTTGAACGCGCTGGACATGGCCGTAGCCCACGACGGCGAACCGCCGGTGCTCGAAGCCACCGAGGATGCGCTCGTCATGCTGTTTGGTGGGGCGCCCCTCGATGGCGAGCGGCATCTGTGGTGGAATTTCGTCGCCAGTTCGAAGGAACTGATCGAAGCCGCCAAGGCTGACTGGTCCGGTCACGCGGGGCGGTTCCCCATCGTCCCGGGTGATGAGCACGAACGCATCCCGCTCCCTACCTACTGACGCGGAGCCGTCCATGGCCACCTTCGCCTCATTCCGCGAGTTCTATCCGTTCTACCTTGGTGAGCACGCCGATGTGCGCTGCCGGCGCATGCACTTCGCCGGTAGCCTTGTCGTACTTGCCGCCCTGGTGCTTGCGTTCGCGACCGGCCACTGGGCTTGGTTGTGGCTGGCACCCGTGGGTGGCTACGGGTTTGCGTGGATTGGGCACTTCATCTTTGAGAAAAATCGCCCAGCGACGTTCAAGCATCCGCTCTACAGCCTGATGGGCGATTGGGTGATGTTCTGGGACATCCTGCGCGGGCGCGTCACGCTCGGGTAGCGCTGGCGGACGCGCACCACGCAGGCTCAGGCGACTTCGGCCGCGGCCCGTGCTTCCTCCTTGCGCAACCGACGTGTCGCGCTCCACGCGGGCAGGTCCAGGTCATCCCGCGCGGCGCGGCAGGCATCCAGCAGGTGTTCCACCGCGCTGTCGTCCATGCCGGCGTTCAACGTAAGGCGCAACAGCGAACGGTTCACCGTGGTGGCCGGCGCGCTGAACACGGATCCGAAGACGCGGTGTGTCTCCATGACATCGCGGACGTGCCCCGTGAGGATTTCCTGTCCCGCTTCGAAGGCAATGATCTGCTCGGTCCCGTCGCCGATGGGAAAGCCCATGGCGGTGAGCTCGCGCCGGACGTGGCGGGTCACTTCGCGCAGGCGCTGGCGGCGCCAGCCTTCGGTCTGGATGACCTTGTGCGAGGCCGACATACCGGCGAGCTCATGGGGAAGCAGCGACGAGCTGAAGATCGCGGGGAGCGCCTCGCAGCCGAAGTAGTCCTTGAAACGGGTGGTGCACGCGATGAAGCCCGCACGCGAGCAGTACGCCTTCGCGAGGCTGGCGGTGATGAAGTGCACCCGGTCATTCAGGCCAAGGCTGGCGACGAGGCCCTCGCCACGCGCGCCGTGCGTACCGAGCGAATGCGATTCGTCGACGACGAAGACGCAACCGTGGGCTTCGGAAAGATCGGCGATATCGAGCAACGGCGACAGGCTGCCGTTGGTGCTGTAGACGCTATCGACCACGATGACGCCGGGGCCGTGGCGCAGCAGTTGCCGTTCCAGGTGCTGCACGTCGTTGTGCAGGACGGAGACGGCCTTGGCACCCGCGCTGCGGATGCCTTCCCAGAGCGACGCGTGGGCCAGCATGTCCACGTACACCGGGACGCGCTCACCGGCGATGGACTGGATGAGGCCCACGTTGGCCGCGAATCCGGACTGGGCAAGGATGCCGTCTTCCGTGCCGACAGCCCGGGCGAGTTCGCTCTCCACGCGGTGCAGCGGTTCGTCGGCATCCTGCTGGAACAGGGCCGACATCATCATGCCGAGGCCGCCGGAGGCGAGGGCATCCCGTTGTGCTTCGACGATCGCGGGGTGGCCCGCGATCGCGAGGTAGTCATTGCTCTGCAACATCAGGTCATCCGGCCGCGGTTTGCGGCCGCGCAAAATGTGACGACCGCCCCAGTCGATGGCGACGCGTTCGCGGTGAAATTGTTCGACGCGGCGCTGGACGAAGTCGGGAAGCTGCGGGGCACGGGCAATGGGATGCAGGACGGAAACGTTTTCCATGGCGTGGCTTTCTCTCGTTGGTTAAGGACAGGCGATATCCACGGCGTCGTCTCACGACGACACGCGCGCGCCGGCCTCGCCTGGGGCAGGCGCGAAAACGAGAGAGGCAATCCGCGCCGGCCAAAGGGCCTGGGCGCGAGCCCTGCCAGGTTGAAGGAGATCGCGCGGCCGCACCCTGGCCGCCGCCGCGATCACCTGGCGAGCATATAGGCACACGCGTCCCATGGTGCCGGTGTATCCGGCAGCCAGGGGATCAGCGCGTGGTCGTTCGGGTCAGGGTCAGATAAAGCGCGGGCGGCTATCGGCGGACAGGCTCAGGTCCTGCTCGCGCAGCCAGCTGCGGTATGACTTGACGTGCTGGAGGCGGAAACGCTCCACGTCATCGATGAGGGCGTAGTAGTACCACTGCTCGCCCGATACGGCGGTTGCGGGATACATGTGCGACTCCGGGTTCTCCACGCCCTTGTGGTAGAAGCCGTCCCGCGAATTGAACCAAGGCAGGGCCTCGCCACTGCGCAGGGCCTCGAGCACGCCCGGGGGCGCGCCCAGGTCCGAGGCGATCTCGTAGTGCGTCCGCAGGTCCTCGTCGGTCTGGACCAGCAGGAACCGGCCGATGCCCCACGCGTCAACCAGCAGCAGGCCCGTCGGGTTGCAGTGGACGTAACACTCGACCGGCTGGAACGTGGCGGTGACGCTCTGCAGCACATCGCGGAACGCGGGGTCACGCAGGAAGCGGAAGTTGCCCAGCGCCAGCGTTTCGGCCACGAACGCGCTGGCCCGTTCGAAATAGCGCCGCTGCAGTTCCACGATGGCGGTCTGCAGCTTTTCGATGGCCAGGGGGTCGTTCTTGCGGATGAAGCGATCGATGACGCCCGAATTGAAGGCGTCGATGGCCGTGGCGTCGTCCGCCCGGCCTGTCAGCAGGATCTTGCCAATATGCGGATTCGGCAAGCGCTTGCAAAAAGTAATGCCGTCCATTTCCGGCATGGCCTGGTCGACCACGACGACCGAGATCTCGGCGAACCGCTCGGGGTCGTAGACGACCCGGTGGATCGAATCGATGTCCAGGGCGACCAGTTCCTGGGTCTCCGAGGGCCGGTCCTTCCAGCGGTAGAGCCAGCCACCGCCGGGCACGGGACGGCTGCCGTTGTTGCCCAGGGTGGCCAGGGCGCTGCGCGGCGAACTGAACGTGCGGACCCGGACCATGGGGTCGAGCAGCAACGGGACGACGTCGAGGTATTCCTCGTGGTCATCCACGAGCACCGTGGTCGTCGGGAAATGGAAGGGCTGGATATCGCCCTGCGAGTTCAGCGTCATCACTGCCGGACCCCGGCCTCCGTAATCGGGAACGTAAGGGTGAATTCCGTGAACTCACCCAGGTTGGTGCGGCAAACGATGCCTCCGCCCATATGCTCCATCGCCGCGCGACAAAAAGCGAGACCTATCCCGAGGCCGGTGATGTTGCCCGTGCCGGCGCTATCGCTGGAATAGGAATAAAAACGATTGAAAATACGGGGAAGTACGTCCGGCGGTATGCCTGGGCCGGTGTCGTGGACCCGGACGTGATTGCCGTTTTCGCCTGCTTCTATATACACCCGGATCTCTCCCTTGCCCGCCCGGTCGGTATGGAACAGGGCGTTACGGAGCAGGTTGAAGAGCACATGGACCACCAGGGTCTCCTCCCCCAGGAGGGGAAAATCGCCCGTGGGGGAGAGGGTAATCCGTTCCCGCTCGGCGCGGGAGCCATAGGGGAAGCGGCGCAGGGCCTGTTCGACGCACTCGCGCGCACCCAGCAGGGTCAGCGGGACCTCGCCGATGGGCCGGGCGGAGAGCAACAGCATGTCGATGATGGTGTTGGCGTAGGTCACCTCCCGCTCCATCACCCCGATGCTGCGCTCCAGCGCATGCAGGTTCTGGGCGCGCATCTCGGGAACGGCCAGCCCCTCGCCCTCGGCCAGGCGATGGCTGCGGATGAGGTCGGGCATGTAGCGCGCGACCGCCCGGGCGGCAATGCGCAATGAGCCCAGCGGGGTCCGTAGTTCATGGGCAATGTTGTTCGAGGTGGCGGTCAGCGCGTCGATCCGGCTTTGCTCCGCCATGTTGGATGACACCGTGCAGGTGGCGCCGCCCACGATGCCGAACAGCAGCAGGGGGATGTATTCCAGCATGGTCTGTGCGTGCAGCTGCGCGCCGGGCGAGAGCAGGAAGGCCACGCTGGCGAGGATGCTGCCGACGCTGAACACGAGCAGGAAGCTGGCGATATCGAACAGCATCATCAGCAACATGACGCAGGCCATGTGGGTCATGAGCCAGGGCGGCGTCGCATTGCGCAGGGTCATGTAGCCCACGAAGAAGGGCATGGCCACCGTCATGGCGAAGTACCAGTAGGTGGGCAGGTAGGCGCGCAGGCGCCGTGGCCACCAGGGCAGCAACGCCAGCGGGATGAACGCGGCGCTGCACGCCAGCCGCATCGGCAGGTTCTCGTACGGCTGGGGGAAGAGGTAGGCCCAGATCGGGTAATACACGGCGAGGGAGAAGCTGCCCACCACGCCGATCGCCACCATCTTGGGCTGGGAATAGCGCGTCCGCAGCCACATCGTGGTCTCGAAGCGAGCCAGCGCGCGCAGCAGCAGCCACAGCTGCAGCTTCAGGTAGGGCTGGCGCGGCGGTGGCTGTTCGTCCGGGGCGGGCATGGACATCAGGCGCGGGCTCAACGGTAGCGCTGGTGGCAGGCCGAGCAGGCATCGCCGACCGGTTTCAGGGCCGCGACCAGCGCTTCGCAGGTCGCCGGCGGTGCGGCGGTCGCCGCATCGAGCGCCGTCACGAGCCGCGCGGCGTCCTCGCCGAAGCCCGGCTCCATGCCAGGAAAGGCCTCGCCGATATCCCCGGCCGTCTGGCGCAGGCGCTGGAGGCGGACGGCGGAGCCCTTGGCATCGCACTGGTTCGCCCGCACGTTGGCGCGGAGCGCGCCCATGTGGTGCTGCATCACCGCCATGACACCGGCATGGAACGGGGTGGCCTGGCGCAGGGCCGAGATGGCGAAGGTGGCGCCCAGCGCGCCAACGGCAAGGCCCAGCACGACAAGGAGCAGCGCGCGCATCGGTTTTCCATGGCTTAGCGTGGCCGCCAGCATAGCGGACAGGCCTGTTGTTTCAATATGAGATAATGCACATCCAACCCCACCCCGAGATTCACGTGAGTACGGCCCAGGCCGAACGATTCGCCGGCATCGAGCGGCTGTATGGCCGCGGCTCCCTGGACCGCCTCGCCCACGCGCACGTCTGCGTGATCGGCATCGGCGGCGTGGGCTCGTGGGCCGCGGAAGCGCTGGCGCGCAGCGGCATCGGCCGGCTGACCCTGATCGACGGCGACGACGTCTGCCTGTCGAACACCAACCGCCAGTTGCATGCGCTGGATGGCCAATACGGCAAGCCCAAGGTCGGCGTCATCGCCGAGCGCGCGCATGCGATCAACCCGACGATCCGGCTGGAAGCCATGGAGCGCTTCCTGACGCCGTCGTCGCTGGATGAGCTGCTCGATCGCAACTACGACGTCGTGATCGATGCCTGCGATGCGCTGAAGGTCAAGCTGGAGACGATCGTCTGGTGCCGGCGCCGCAAGGTGCCGCTGGTGACGGTGGGTTCCGCCGGCGGGCGCACTGACCCGACGGCGATCCGCGTGCGCGACCTGTCGCGCACGGAGCATGACGCCATGCTCAGCATGATCCGCAAGCGGCTGCGCCAGGAACACAACTTCCCGCGCAATCCCGATCGCTTCTTCGGCGTGTCGGCGGTCTATTCGCTCCAGAACGTGCAGTACCCGCAGGCCGATGGCAGCGTGTGTGGCGTGCGCCCGCCGGGTAGCGATGCATTGAAGCTGGATTGCGGTGGCGGCCTGGGTGCCGCCACGCACGTCACCGGTGCATTCGCCTTCGCAGCCGTAGGCAAGGCGCTGGAAAAGCTGACCGCGGTGAAGAAGGCCTAGAGCACCGCGGCCAGCGCCGCGAGGCCCTGTTCCAGTCGCGCGGGCCCTTCTTCAGCGCCAAGGCATACGCGCAGGCCCCGACCGATGCCACCCTCCGCGTTGAACGGAACGGGTGGCGTCACCAGCACGCCCGCCGCGCGTGCGCGCTCATACACGTCGTCGGCATCGTCGCGTGGCAGCCAGGCATGCATGCCGCCATTGGTCCGCAGTGCGCCGCCGAGGATTTCGCGGGCGAGCATGTTGCGATCGCGCATGGAGGCGGCGAGCGTGTCGAGGAGGCCATCGGCCGTGCCATCGGCCATCCAGCCGGCAACGATGGCGGGCAGCAACGGGGCCAGGCCGTCGGTCGCAAGCTGGATCGATTCGGTGAGGCGGAGGTGGGTCGCTTCGTCCGGCGCCAGCAGCCAGCCGATGCGCAGGCCGGGTCCGAGCACCTTGCCCATGCCGCCGGCATGCAGCACCCGTTCCGGGGCGAGCTCGGCCAGTGCGGGCAATGCGTCGCCACCCTGCCAGCCCATCGCGGCGTATACATCGCCCTCGATCAGCGTGAGGTCGAGCCGGCGCGCAACCTCGACGATCGCTTCGCGGCGCGCCATCGACATCGTGCCGGTGGTGGGGTTGTGCAGCGTAGGCTGGACGTACGCGATGCGTGCACCCGTGCGGTGTACCGCGTCCTCCAGGGCATCCGGGCGCATGCCTTCGTCATCCACCGCGACGGCCGCGGGCCGCACCCCGTGCGCGAGTACGCCGAGGCGGAAGCCGTGGAACGTCAGCTCTTCCATCAGCAGGGTGTCGCCGGGATCGCAGGTCTCTTCAAGGGCCAGCACCAGGCCGTGCCGCGCGCCGATCGTCAGCACGAGCCGGCGCGGGTCCACGGCGGTGAACCCGCCATGCCTGCGCATCCAGCCGGCGATCGCCTCGCGAACGGCCAGGCCACCCTCGGGCGCCGGGTAGCCGAGCAGGCGGTCGTCCAGGGGGAACGTGGCGAGTGCCTCGCGCAGCCGCGCGGTGGGCGCAGCGCGCAGGGGGAGGTTTACGGCGAGGTCGTAGCTCATGGGGGCGGTATGCTTTGGCTATGTGGTACGTCTATCTGATCGAATGCCGGAACGGCAGCTGGTACGCCGGCATCACCAATGACCTCGAGGCCCGCTACGCCGCACACGTGGCCGGCAAGGGCGCGCGCTATACGCGCGCCAACCCGCCGGTGAAGCTGCTGGGTGCGCGGCCGTTCGCCGACCGCTCGGCCGCATCGCGTGCCGAACACGAGGTGAAACGGCTGCCCAAGGCGAAAAAGCTGGCCTGGCTCGGGGATCAATCGGGCAAGGTGTAGCTGAAGTCGTAGCTGTGCGTGCCATCGGCGGCGATGTCGATGGTGAAGGTTCCCGCGATGCCCTTCAGCTCGTCCGAGCCGGTATCCGGCACGATCGTGATCAGTAGCTCGCGGCCACCATTGGCCTGCACGCCCCGATGGGCGAGGGCGAAGCTGCCTTTCCTGCCGTCGACGGTGCCGCTGAAGCGCTCGACGGCCACGTAGACCCCGGAGTCGGTCTTCTCGACGCTGGACGCGGTGAGCATCGTCCCCTTGGAGGTCCCGAGCATGCCGCCGTGGAAGGTTTTCTCCAGGCTCATCTGGCCCAGTACCGATCCCGGCCCGGCATCGGGCTGGCCGGTGGGCGCGATCTTCACGTCGAAACGGCCCTTGGCGTGGTGCGTCATGCTGGCTCCCCAGGCAATGGTGGCGAAGGCGGACAAGGCGACGATAAGCGACGTGCGGACGATGGACTGCATGGAACCCCCGGGTCAATGCACAATGGCAGCATGCAAGCACGCAGACATACCAAGGTTACGCCGGATTGGCACCGCTGGATTGGCGAAGCGCTGGCGGGCGGCAATGCGCCCGCCGACCTCCTCGCCACCATGAAGGAGCATCAGTTCGATGAGCGCGTGGCCCGCGAGGCCATCGCCGACGCAGTCTTCGGTGGCGCGGCGCCTCCGGCGTCCGTCGAAGCGGGTGGCAGCGACTTCACGAGCCGGCTGGTGCCAGGCCACGTCATCCGGACGCCGGATCGCGACATCCGGGTGCTCGTGCGCGTGGCGCGGCCCGTCATCGCGGTGCTCGACAACGTGCTGGACGACGCGGAATGCGACGGCATGGTGGCGATGGCGCGCTCGCGCCTGGCCCGTTCGGCGGTGGTAGCACCGGATTCGGGCAGCAACACGGTGATGGATATCCGCACGAGCGAAGGCGCGTACTTCCACCGGGCGGAGAACGAACTGGTCCAGCGTATCGACGCCCGTACCGCCGCGATCATGCAGCTCACCGAGGAGCACGGCGAGGGCCTGCAGGTCATGCGCTATGGCGTCGGCGGCGAGTACATGCCGCACTACGATTACTTCGCACCCGACCAGAAGGGCAGCGCGCCACACATCGCCACCGGCGGGCAGCGCGTATCCACGCTGATCATGTACCTGGACGACGTGGCAGCCGGCGGCGAGACCATTTTCCCGCGCATCGACTTCAGTTACGTCCCGCGCAAGGGCCAGGGCCTCTACTTCGAATACGCCGCCGCCGATGGCTCGCTGGACCCGCTCTCGCTGCACGGTGGCGCGCCGGTGATCGCCGGGGAGAA
Organism: Luteibacter sp. NPDC104163; assembly: GCF_055584245.1. NCBI lineage: Bacteria > Pseudomonadati > Pseudomonadota > Gammaproteobacteria > Lysobacterales > Rhodanobacteraceae > Luteibacter > Luteibacter sp. NPDC104163. The sequence goes on along the minus strand of NZ_JBVJMK010000027.1, from coordinate 3,417 downwards.
GTGGATCGTCACCAAGTGGATGCGGGAACGTCCTTTCGCTGGCTGAAGGCTTGACGGCAACGCGTGACCTCAGCAATCTCGCTGGATTAAAGGGGAGGGTTCACGCATGCGCCGCGAGGCAGCCAGGGTTGTTCGTTTTGTCATGGCGGGCGCATTTTCCTGCGCGACCGCCGCATGGGCACAGAGCCCGCCGCCCGCCACCCCCCAGGCTCCGGCTGTCAGCGCGCCGGCCGCCGCGACCTCGGTAGCCCCACCGGCGGTGCCGGTCGAAATCCCGTTCGCCTCGCCGCATGCCGCCTTCGTGCGCACGCCCAGCGCGCCCACCGCATGGGGCGGCCCGCGTACCGGCAGCGAAGCCACGCTCTCGGACCGCGTGGTGTCCTACCGCATCCAGGCCCGGTTCGATGCGGACAAGCATGCCGTCGATGGCCAGCAGCAGCTGACCTGGCGCAACCGCAGCGACCGGCCGGTCGCCGCGATCTTCCTGCACCTGTACCTCAACGCCTTCGAAGGAGAGGGCAGCACCTTCTTCACCGAACGCAACGTGCTGGCGCGCGGAGGCGACACCCGTGGCGTCGGCAAGGTCAAGAAGGGTGAATGGGGTTACATCGACCTGCAGCACGTCGAGCAGGATGGTGCGTCGTTGAAATGGACCTTCGTGCACCCGGATAACGGCCCGGCCACCGACCACACCGTCGTCCGGGTGGATCTGGCGCAGCCGGTCCCCGCGGGCGGCAGCGTCACCCTGGATATGGCGTTCCACAGCCAGTTGCCCCGGGTCATCGAACGCACGGGGTACGTGGGCAAGTTCAACCTGGTCGCCCAGTGGTTCCCCAAGATCGGCGTGCTTGAGCTGCCAGGCGAGCGGGGCGCTACGGAGCCGCGCTGGAACGTCCACGAGTTCCACTTCAACAGTGAGTTCTTCGCCGACTTCGGCGAGTTCGATGTGCGCATGACCGTGCCCAAGGCCTACACCGTGGCGGCCGTGGGTGAGCAGCAGGGTGATCCGGTGCCGGAAGGCAACGACCTGACCTGGCACTTCATCCAGGCCGATGTGCACGATTTCGCCTGGATGGCCGCGCCCGATTTCAAGACGATCGAAACGACCTGGAACGGGCCGGGGAGCCCGGCCGTGAAGGTCAAGGTGCTTTACCCGGCGGAATACGAGATCGATGCGAAGCCGGTGCAGAAGGCGACCACGGATTCGCTGACCTATTTCTCCAACACGCTCGGCCCGTATCCCTACAAGACCGTGACCGCCGTCGTGCCGCCGTTCAACGCCAGCGAGGCGGGCGGCATGGAGTACCCGACGTTCTTCACGGCGGATTACGCGAAGGACTACAAGCACGGCAACCTGTCGGAATGGTTCATCGATTTCGTGACGATCCACGAATTCGGCCACGGCTATTTCTATGGCCTGCTGGCGTCCAACGAGTTCGAAGAGCCCATGCTGGACGAGGGCCTGAACGAGTACTGGGACGACCGCATGCTGCGCGAACGCAAGCAGGATGTGTGGCTCACCAAGCCGCTCTGGCAGTTCTTCGGCGTACAGCCGCCGATCGGTGTGTTCCAGCTTGAGCGCATGATCGCCACGCTGAACCACCCGGGTGACCCGCTGGGCCAGAACTCATGGGATCGCCTCTCGAGCGGGCAGTACAACACCGTGTACTCGCGCACGGCCACGGCCATGCACGATCTGGAAGAGCGGCTGGGCAAGGACGTGACGGAGAAAGCTTTCCGCCAGTACTACGCCACCTGGCATTTCCGCCACCCGTCCATCGGCGACCTGCAGGCCACCCTTGCCGAAGTGTCGGGCAAGCCCGAGGTCGTCGCGCAGGTGTTCGAGCAGTACGTCTACGGTACCCATCGCATCGACGATTCGGTGAAGGACCTCACCAGCGACGAAGTGCTGCCGCTCGCCGGCGTGTCCATGAAGGACGGCAAGCGCGTGGAGCTTTCCAGCGACGACAACGACGATGCGATCGAGAAGCAGCGCGATGCCTGGAAGAAGGCGCACCCGGACGCGAAGGAGGGCACCGGGCCGTTCCCGTATCGCACCATCGTGACGGTGTGGCGCGATGGCTCGCCCGTGCCGCAGGTGCTGAAGGTGACCTTCGCCGACGATTCCGTGGAAACCGTGCGCTGGGACGACCAGCGGCGCTGGGCGCGCTTCGTGTTCACCAAGCCGGTGAAGGCGAAGTCGGCCGAGCTGGATCCGGAACAGAAGATCTACCTCGACGCCAACAAGCTCAACGATAGCCGCACGCTGGAGGCGAACCACGCCGCCACGCGCCGCTGGACCTCCGATTTCGCCGCCCTGTTCCAGGGCATCTACAGCCTGCTGGTGACCCTATGAACGGCCAGGTCAAACGTTCCGCCTTCGCCGCGCTGGGTGCCGGCGCACTGGGTGGCCTGCAGTGGCGGGTGATGCTGCTGTGGATCCTGATCACCCTGCTGCCGACGCTGGTCGTGGCGCTGCCTTTCTGGAGCCTGCTGGATGGGATGCTGGGCCATAGCGTCCACGCTGATCGCTACGCCAGCCACTTCGAGGGCTTGATGTTCACCGACGTCATGGCTGGCCTGCGTGACAACCACTGGACGGGCATGGCGTTCTTCGGCGGCGTGTTGCTTACGCTTGCGATCTCGCCGTTCCTCACCGGCATGGTGGTGGCGGGCGGCCGTGCGGGCCGGGCGCTCAGCTTCGGCGCACTGCTGCAGGGTGGCGCCACGGAATACGGCCGCATGCTGCGCCTGCTGATCCTTTCGCTGGTGCCGTATGTCCTGTTCGGCATGGCGGCGAACGGTTTGTCGTCGTTCGCGGCGGACAAGGGTGACGCGGCGTTCCTGGAGTCTGATGCGGATATGTGGGCTCACGTTGCGTTGGGCGTGACGCTGCTGGTGTTCGTGATCGTGCAGTGCATCGTGGAGTCGGCGCGCGCGGCGTACATCGCGGATGTGACGTTGCGTTCGGCATTCCGTGCATTGGGCCGGGGCTTCATGCAGTTCATCCGCCGGCCGTTCGGTACGTTGCTGGTGTATCTGGTGATTACGCTGGTGGGTTCGATCCTGGCGCTGTTCATCGCGTCGTGGCGCGGGCATACCGTCGCGGCGGGCAGCGGCACGCTGGTGGCGTTCCTGATCGTGCAGGTGGGGGTGATCGTGGTGGCGTGGATGCGCACGTCGCGCTTGCTGGCGCTGGCGCGCCTGGCCAACGTCAACGCGCACCGCCGCCGCCGCACGGATTTCGCGCCGGCGTTGTAATTGGATCATTCGCTTGCGCGAATGCGTGTTTTGTCGAGCGGGCTCGCCTTCGGCTTCGCGGTGCTCGGCTTCGCCATCGCGTTAGCGCTCTGACGTCTCTGGAAAGAGCCCTTGGCGCCCACCCTCGCTGCTCAGACAGGTCCTCGTCGTTCGAAA
>NZ_JBVJMK010000026.1:0-44833 GCF_055584245.1 Luteibacter sp. NPDC104163 | reverse complement strand
AGCTTGAAGCGCTTCGGGTACTTGGCCATGTCGGACATCTCAGGTGGGAGAAGATGTCCAACTTCTGGGGGTCACCTCACAAGCGCGCTCCCACAGAATGCACAAAAAAGGGCCGCTGGTCGGGAAGAGCCAGCGGCCTATCTGGGGAGATCTGGCGCCCGGGAGGTGAGCCTCACGGCTCGGGCGCCTTATTATTGGTATGCGGTTTGAAGCGGCTGCTTAGAAGTCGTACGTGATACCGAAGCGGACGTAACGCGGCGTGCTGTAGTACGTGACGCGGCCGTAGTTCGTGTTCGGTGCCGCGCTCGTGCCATACAACGCGTAGCTCGCCGTCGCCTTCGACTCGTTCAACACGTTGTAGACCATCACGTTGAACGCAAGTTTCTGGGCCGCCCACATCGGTCGATATTCCGCCGACAGGGAGATGATGTGCTGCCACGGCTGGCGCCCGGCGGCACCCGGGGGCGAGGCCTGGCCACCGCAATAGTGGTAGTAGCTGCCATAGCCGACCGGGTTGGTTTCATCCGCGCCGTAGTAACCCAGGCAGGTTTTCGGCGTACCCGACATGATCAGGATGTTGCCCGAGAGCATCCACTCCGGCGCGACCTGCCACGAGCCGTAGGCCTTGATCTGGTGCTTGCGATCGTTGGAGAGCAGGCCGTTGGAATACTCCATGAGCTTGCCGTAATCCCAGTCCACCGTCGCCGAGACGTCGGTCTGGCCGATGTCCGATCGCACCTGGCCCTCGGTGTTGCCGTAGCTCTTCGAGTACAGGTAATCGATCTTGCCGGTCCACGTGCCGTCGAACGGGTGCTCGAGGTAGGTCTCCAGGCCGTAGTAGCTACGCTTGGCGCTCGGCATGCCGAAGTCCGCGGCGGAGACGGTCACGCTGTCGTAGCCGCCGTTCATGTCCGCGATGCGGTACGTATTGCTGCGGCCCGGGTTGGAGAGGTAGCAGCCGTTCATGGACGACGCATCGATGTCGTAACCCATCGAAGCGGCCTTGCCGGCGATCGTGTCGGTATCGCAGATATCGTCCAGGATATTGCGCAGCTTGCGCACCTGGCCCTTCATGCCCCACACCCAGTCGCTGTTGATCTGCTGGTCGAAGCCGAGCTGGTACTCGTCCTGGTACTCGGACTTGATCGAGCTCGACGCCACCGTCTTCGCATCCGGAGACTGGCCGTACTCATTGTTGTTCGATACCGCACCACCGGTCGCCGAGGCGAGCTGGGTCAGCCCGGTCGGGTAGCCGTTCGCATCGATGCCGGTGTACGTGTAGTACTCATTCGTATACACCGAGCCCGCGGCGGCACGCAGCGCGACCGACGCCGGCATCGCGAGGTAGTAGCGGCCTGCATTGGCATAGACCTTCAGCGACGAATCACCGTTCACATCCCACGTAGCGCCGAGGCGGGGGGCCCACTGCGGCTTGGTGAGGCGGAGGAACGCCTCGCCGTTCGGGTTGTAGTTGGTGAACTGGTCGTTGCGCAGGCCGACCTGGACCAGCCAGCGGTCATCGACCTGCCAGCGATCCTCGAGGTACTGCGCACGCTGCTTCACGCGCACCGACGCGGAGGTGCTGTAGATGTACTTCGACACGTAATAGCCCGTCTCGCCACCGGCACCCGTGTTCGGTGCCGCGACGAACGGCGCATCGCTGATGGCGACATCGGGCGTGCCATAGCCATACTGCCAGGCCACGGCGTTCTCGCCGTCATCGACATCGTGGGAATCGAGGTTGTCGATACCGCCGGTGATGGTGTGGTCACCCAGCTTCCACGACAGATCGAGGCGGAGATTGCGCGTGGTCGCCGAATGGTCGGGGTTGGCGATGGTCAGCGCCGACTGGCCATTGTTGATCGTGCTGCCGCCCGTGACCCCGGGATTCTCGAGTTCCGGGTGAAGGATGTACGTCAGCGACGGGTCATAGCCCGGGGTCTCGCTGTAGTACGTCATCTTCTGCTTGCCGTACATCGCCGTGAGCGTGATGTCATCGGTGATATAGCTGGTGTACTTGGCGATGTAGACCCGGGCGTCGTTCTTGGTCGACGTATCCTGGCTGTTCAGCGCACCGGTCTGGCCGGTGTCGTAGTCATAGTCGTAGTAGTTGCCCTTGTACTGGGTCTTGCTACCCGCCCCGGTCAGCTCGAGGATATTGCTGTCATTGATGTTCCAGTCGATCTTCGTGTACCACTTGGGATTGTGGTACTCGTAACGATCGTTCAGCGAGGTGGTCACCGGCTGCACGGAGTTGGATGACTGCTTCTGCTGCTCCACCGCCGCGAAGAAGAACAGCTTGTCCTTGATCAGGGGGCCGCCGACGTAGGCGCTCTCCGTCTCGGACCACGAGTTGTTCTGCGAGTAGCGGCGATAGATCTGCCCTTCCTTCGTGCCCGTCAGGTAGTACGAATTGGGGCTCGTGCCGCGCGCGAACGCAGGCTCCCACAGCAGCTGCGCACCGAAATGCCATTCGTTGCTGCCGCGCTTGCCGCTCTGGCTGATCACGCCGCCATCGGAGCGACCGTAGGCGGCGCCATAACCACCGCTCAGGATTTCCTGCTGGTCGATCGCGCCGTACGGCAGGGTGATGCCGCCGAAGCCACTGAGCGGATCGGTCGTGTTGAAGCCGTTGAGGTAGTAGGCATTCTCGGTGACCGAGGAACCGCCGATGGAGACCAGCGTATTGCCGGTGTTCGTCGTTCCGGTGAAGCCGCTGTAGCCCGGGACTACGCCCGGCGCGAGCAGTGCGATCGCCTCGGCGCTGCGCGCCAGCGGCAGCTTGGCCAGCTGCTGCGCGGTGATCACGGTACGGGAATCGACACTGGATACGTCGACCGGCGGCAGGGCGTTCGCCGAAACAGTGACCGAGCCCAGGCTGGTTGCGTCCGTGGCATTCGCCGCCGAAGCGAACGAGACCTCGGTGCCCGAACCGACGCGAAGGTTCACGTCGTTGCGTGCATCGACGGCCTTGCCGCCCTGCATGAGGCTGACCGTGTAGGAGCCGAGCGGCAATGAGCCGATGGTGTAGCGGCCGTCGGCACCGACGGCTACCTCACGGCTGATGCCATTGGCGCTGCGCGCGACGACGGTTTCGCCCTCGGCGACCGGGGCCTGGCCGAAGATGCTGCCGGTGGTCGACTGGGCGAAGGCGGCACCGACCCCCAGGGCCAGGGCGAGGGCGACACTGATCCGGCTGCGCCGGACCGTGGATGATGGATGCTTGGACACTACGGGACTCTCCCCAGATTGAAGTGATCGGCCTGCCCGGATGCAGCGCCTGGCGTTCACCATCCCCACTGCACCGGGGCGAAGGCCGCGGGTGCCGCGCGTCATGTACGCGGTCACCGCCATTTCAATGTAGTGTTAAATCCGCGTAGCGACGTGGCATGAAACTCCGCCATCGCTCGGACTTTCCTTGGACGGATGGACGTCCATACGCGCGTTCTTGCGCCATGCGCGCGGCGACAGTCCATACGCTTCGCGGAAGCTGCGGCCGAAGTGGGTCATGTCGCCAAAACCCCACGCTTGCGCAATGTGCGCGATGCTGCGGTAGCGTAGGGACGCATCCGCAAGTTCTCGCCGGCAACGCGCAAGCCGTTCCGAGCGCACCCAGCGCATGAGCGTCATGTCTTCGTCGGCGAACAGCTCGAACAGGTAGCTCGTGGACAGGCCCACGCCCTTGCCGATCATTTCCGCGCACAGCGCGGAATCGGCCAGGTGCTCGCGCACATAGCGACGGACCTGCTCCTTGTGGTGCTGGCGAAGCTGCGACGGCGGCGGCGCCGCGTCACCCAGCATGGCTGTCGCCGCCGCGAGCATGTGCGGTATCGCCGCGACGAGTCGGTCAGCGATGGCTTCGGTCATGTCCTCCGCCTGCTCGAACAGGTCCCGAAAAAGACTGCGAAGGAAGGTCGCCGCGGCGATATGGCCATCCAGCGCCGTCGCCGTGATCTGCTCGAGCCGGGGTACCGCATCGCGCAACACGGCCAGCGGGAGATAGGCGGCCTGGATCAGTGAGCGGCCGGTATCCACGCGGAACGGTCGTGAGAGATCGACGAGGGCGAATTGCCCCGGCGAAATCCGCGCGCGGCGCCCGTGTTGTTCCACCTGGCTTTCGCCTTCCAGTTGCAGCACCAGCAACGCCGCCTGGCGATGCTCGCGTGGCAGGTGGTCGCTACTGAACACGTGCGGCGCGTGGCTCAGCGTGGCAAAGCGGAGGCGATGGCCGGCGTAGCCATCGAGCAATACGGTCTGGCCGGGCTGGCGGGCCGCTCCCTGGCCGAATTCATCCCAGAAGCGCTGGGCGGCGGCCAGGTGCGCACGCGGCGCGGGCAGCGGCGGGACGGTGCGCAGGGCGGGCTGCGAAAACGGCATGGTGTACCTCCTCACGGGCCAGCGAACGGACCGCTGAGCGGATCACCGAACAGGTCATCGTCATCGCCGTCACCGAACGGTGCGCCGTGCGGCGGTGGCCGGCGGTGCGGCGGGGGCGGGAAGCCCTTCGAGGCCATGCATTCGGCCATCATGTCCGGCGGGACCGGGTCATCAGGTTCCCCGCCGTAATCCACCCAGCAATCATCCATGGCCGCTTCGAACGCCGGACCGTGCGGCGGGGGGCGCGGAGGGTCACGATCCTGGGCGTAGGCAGCCGCCGCTGCCGTCATGGCAAAGGCGAATAACGTGGTGGACCAGCGGGGAAAAACGAACATCGGGCAGGAGCCTGCGTAGCGACGATAGGTTGCAGGCTACCGGGCGCTCGTCACCCGCCGTTGTCGCCGTGTGTCTGCTTTGTGTCGGCCACGTGCCACGCGAGACACGCGCCATGGCGCGGTTTCTGCTATCAAACGCGCATGGCCATGGACACACACGCCCTTATCCTGGTGGTCGATGATGACCCCGAACTTCGCGACCTGATTGCCGGCTTCCTGGGCGGGCACGGCTATCGCGTGCAGGTTGCCGAGAATGCCGCGCAGATGGATCGTGCCATCGCGGCCGAACGGCCCGACCTGGTCGTGCTGGATGTGATGATGCCCGGCGAGGACGGCCTCTCCGCCGCGCGCCGGCTCACGGCCGAGAAAGGGCCGCCTGTGATCATCCTCAGCGCGCTGGGTGGCGATACCGACCGCATCATCGGCCTCGAGGTCGGTGCCGACGACTACCTGGCTAAGCCATGCAACCCGCGCGAACTGCTGGCGCGGGTACGCGCCGTGCTGCGCCGGGTGAACTCCAGCGAGCCGATCGTGTCCGACGATGCGCGCCCTTACCTCTTCGCGGGCTGGCGCTTCGATGTCACGCGACGCGACCTGCGCGATCCGACCGGCATCTTCATCAACCTTTCGGATGGGGAGTTCGCCCTCTTGCGCGCCTTCGTCGACCACCCCCAGCGCATCCTCACCCGCGACCAGTTGCTGGACCTGGTGCATGGCGGCCGCACCGACGTATACGACCGCGCGATCGATACGCAGATCAGCCGCCTGCGCCGCAAGCTCAACGACCGCGCCGCCATGGAAATGATCCGCACCGTGCGCAACGAGGGTTACATGCTGGTCCCTAAGGTAAGCCGCCCATGATCCGCGCTCCCCGCCTGTCGATCTTCGCGCGCAGCTTCCTCATGCTGGCCTGTGCCTTGCTGGTGACGCCTGCGATCGGCTTCCTCGTATTCACCGTGCGCCCGCCGCAACCCGTGTCGTCGGCCAGCTTCTTCGATCTCATCAATGCACTGCGTCCCGACCAGCAGCCGCCGGATCGTCCCTACTTCGACGGCGGCCGGCCGCACGGCGACATGGGCAGGCCGCCGGGCGATGGCGGCATGCCGGGTGGGTTCGGACCGCCACGCATCACCGATATCGACGTGAGCGTACAGAAGACGCCGCCGCAGGCTACCGACGATTACGACAAGGGCGCCTCGGCACACCTGCTGGAACGGCTCGCCGGGGCGCTCGCCGTACAACGCGACCACCTGCGCGTCTTCGCGACGCAAAGCGGGCTGGGCCCCATGCCGTCGTTCGGCCGCGCGATATCGGGGCCCTCCGTCGTCGGCCTGCAGCTGGACGATGGCTCGTGGCGTGTCGTGACCGTGCCCGCCACGCCGTTCGCGGATACCGCGGGCGCGCGCCTGTTGTGGATGCTGGGCCTCGGTGTGTTGATCATGCTGCCGTTGGCGGCCGTGTTCGCCCGCGCGCTTTCCGCGCCCATCCGTCGCTTTGCGGAAGCAGCGCACCGGCTCGGCAGCGATGCCAGCGCCCCGCCCGTTCCTTCCGAAGGGCCTACCGAAATGCGCCAGGCGGTGGATGCGTTCAACGCCATGCAGGCGCGCATGAACCGCATGATGCAGGAACGCACGCAGATGATCGGCGCGATCGCGCATGACCTGCGCACGCCGCTCACGCGCCTTTCGTTCCGTCTCGATGGCCTGCCGGATCCCCTGGGTGAAAAGGTGGACGCGGATATCCGCGAGATGAAGACGATGATCTCGGCCGCGCTGGACTTCATCCGCGACCGTTCTTCGGGGCCGAACCGGCAGCCGCTCGATTTCCGCCTGCTCGTCGAGAGCGTGGCGGATGACCTGGTGGATATCGGCCACGACGTGTCGGTGCAGGCCGGCCAGGCGCTTACCGTGGATGGCGATCCCGTCGCCCTGCGTCGCGCCGTCGAGAACCTGGTGGACAACGGACTGAAGTACGGCGACCGCGTGCGCATGCGCCTGCGCATCCAGGGCGAGAACTGCGTGCTGGAGGTCGACGACGATGGCCCGGGCATCCCCGAGGCCATGCAACGCCAGGTGTTCGAGCCGTTCTTTCGCCTCGAGGCTTCGCGCAACCGCGATACGGGTGGCATCGGTCTCGGCCTGGCCAGCGTGCGGGCTATCGTCTCGGAACACGGCGGCTCGGTCGATATCCGCAACCGCCGCGAGGGCGGCCTGCGCGCTTCGGTCATCCTGCCCGCCCGGCGCCATGCATGACTTCCTACCTAGGCGCCCGCATGGGCTGCCGGGTCCATAATCGGGGTTTCCGTCCCCAGGGGTCACCCATGCGTCCAGCCATCCGTCTCCACGCGCTCGCCGCGTGCATCGCGCTCGCCTGCTCCGCCCACGCGGCCGACAAGGCCACCACCGTTCCGGCGAAGGCCGTGGCCGCCGCCACCGCGCTGCGCGACAAGGCCATGGCCGACAACACGGGCTACGATTTCGTCAGCGGCCTCACCACCGAAGTGGGCCCGCGCCTCGCCGGCAGCCCGGCGGACAAGCGTGGCGTCGAATGGACCGTGGCGAAGTTCAAGGCCATGGGTTTCGACAAGGTGTACACCGAGAAGGTGAGCTACCCGCTGTGGGAACGCCGCAGCGAGCACGCCGCCATCGTCTCGCCCTACCCGCAGCCGCTGTACGTGACGGCGCTCGGCTATTCGGCAGGCACGCCCGCCGGCGGCCTCACCGCCGAGGTCGTGGGCTTCGATACGCTCGATGCACTGAAGGCGGCGGATCCGGCCAGCGTGAAGGGCAAGATCGTCTACGTCAGCACCCACATGACCCAGCAGAAGGACGGCCACGACTACGGCATGGGCTCAGCCACGCGTACGCGCGGCGCGGTGCTCGCCGCGCAGATGGGCGCTGCGGCCTACCTGCTCCGCTCGGCCGGTACCGACCCGCACAGCCGCACGCCGCACACCGGCGTCACGGGCTTCACGAAGCCCGAGGAAGCGATCCCGGCGGGCGCGCTTTCGCTCCCGGATGCCGACCAGCTCGAGCGCGTGCTGAAGGAAGGCAAGCCGGTCACGCTGAAGCTCGACCTCGATGTCGGTTTCAAGGGCACGTATGAAGGCGAAAACGTCATCGCCGAAGTGACCGGCAAGAAGAAGCCGAACGAGATCGTCGCGATCGGTGGCCACCTGGATTCCTGGGACCTCGGCACGGGCGCGATCGATGACGGCGCCGGCGTGGCCATCGCCGCGGCCGCCGCGAAGCTGATCAAGGACATGCCGGAGCGCCCGGACCGCACCATTCGCGTCATCGCCTTCGCGAACGAAGAGATGGGCCTGTGGGGCGGCCGCGCCTATGCCGAAGCGCACGCGAAGGATGTATCGAAGTTCCAGCTTGGCACCGAATCCGATTTCGGCGCCGGCCGCATCTGGCGCATGAGCGCATCGGTGAAGCCGGAGGCACGTGGCGCGATCGAGCAGATCGCAAAGGTGATCGCACCCATCGGCGTGGCCTACGATCCGGATAAGCCCGGCGGCGGCGGTTCGGATCTGTCGCAGATGCACGCGAAGGGCATGGCCGCGCTGTCGCTGACCCAGGACGGCACCGACTACTTCGACTACCACCACAACGCCAACGACACGCTCGACAAGATCGACCCGAAGGCGCTGGCGCAGAACGTGGCGGTCTACGCGACGTTCGCCTATATGGCCGCCCAGGCGGATGGCAACTTCGGCTCGGCGCCGGGCGCGTTCGCAAAAGACGGCGCGCACGATTGACGCAGGGATGTGGGAGCGCGCTTGCGCGCGATAAGCCGACGAAGCGGTGACGCAGCTGGCTTATCGCGCGCAAGCGCGCTCCCACAGTTGAATGGCCGCACCGATCAATGGTGCGGCAACGGCTCCCCGATCTGCTTCGGCGCCACGCGCTCCTGCAGGCGGTTCATGTAGAGGTAGATCACCGGCGTGAGGTATAGCGTAAGGATCTGCGACACCACGAGGCCGCCGACCACGGCGAGACCAAGCGGCCGGCGGGTTTCGGCACCGGCGCCAATGCCCAGCGCGATCGGCAACGTACCTGCAAAGGCGGCCATCGTCGTCATCATGATCGGGCGGAAACGCACGCGGCACGCTTCGAAGATCGCATCGAACGGCGCCATGCCCTCGTCGCGCTGACGCTCCAGCGCGAAGTCGATCATCATGATCGCGTTCTTCTTCACGATGCCCACGAGCATCACGATGCCGACGAACGCGAACAGGTCCAGCGACGCCTGGAAGATCACCAGCGTAAGCAGCGCGCCCACGGCTGCGGCGGGCAGGCCCGAAAGAATCGTGAGCGGATGGATGAAGCTCTCGTACAGGATGCCCAGCACCAGGTAGATCACGAACACGGCCAGCAGCAACAGCAGGCCCATGCCCTTGATCGAGTCCTGGAACGCCTGTGCCGTACCCTGCACGCTGCCACTCAGTGTCGCGGGTAGTTTCAGTTCCGTGGTGGCGCGATCGATGCTCGCCACGGCATCGCTGAGCGATACGCCAGGCGCGAGGTTGAACGACACGGTCACCGCGGGCAACTGGCCCTGGTGGTTCACCGTCAGCACCTGCGGCTTGCGCTCGAAGCGTGCCACCGTGCTGAGCGGAATTAGCTTGCCTGTATCCGATGTGACGTACAGCCTGGACAGCACGGCAGGATCATCCTGCATGCGCCGTTCCACCTGCAGGATTACCCAGTACTGTGTAGCGGAGCCGTAGATCGTCGAGATCTGGTTCTCGCCGAACGCCGTGCCCAGCGCCGTCTGCACCTGATCCATGGTGAGACCCATCGGCGCCAGCTTGTCGCGATTGACCTGCACCATCATCGAGGGACTGTTGAGGTCCAGGTCGGTGGTGACATCCTGGAAGCCAGGCAGCTTCTGGAACGCGGTGACGAGCTTGCCCGACCACGCATACAACGCCTTCAGGTCGGTCGACTGCACCGTGTACTGGTACTGCGCCTTCGACTGACGGCCGCCCACCTGGATCGCCGGCGGATTCTGGATATACGTGCGGATGCCCGGCACCTGGGCGAACTTGTGCCGCAGCTCCTGGATGATCTCGTCCGGCGTGGTGTGGCCGCGCTCGCCCGCCGGGCGCAGCGTGAGCAGGATCGAGCCGGAGTTGATCGTCGAGCGCGGGCCACCCGCACCGACGCTCGACATGTACCCGCTGATATTCGGATCCTTGCCTGCGATCTCCGCGAGTGCCTGCTGTCGCGCCGACATTGCGGCGAACGAGATATCCGTCGGCCCTTCCGTCGTGACACGCAGCTGGCCGCTGTCGCCGGCCGGGATGAAGTCCTTCGGCACCACGGCGAACAGGAGGCCCGTGGCGGCCAGGCTCAGGGCGAACACACCGATAACGACGCGCGGATGGCGCATGCACCACGCCAGCGTCCGCGTATAGCCCGAGGTCACCGCGCTGAAGCCCGCATCGAACCAGACGACGATGCGGCTGCGCTTGTCGTGGTCGTGCGCCTTGACGAAGCGGCTGCACAGCATCGGCGTCAGCGTGATCGACACGAAACCCGAGATCAGGATGGACACGCTGATCACGACGGCGAATTCGTGGAACAGACGGCCGACGATGCCACCCATGAACATCACGGGGATGAACACGGCGACCAGGGACAACGTCATGGAGAAGATGGTGAAGCCGATTTCGCCCGCGCCCTTCACCGCCGCCTCGAAGGGTTTTTCGCCCATCTCGATGTGGCGCATGATGTTCTCGAGCATCACGATCGCGTCATCGACGACGAAGCCCACCGCGAGCGTCAGCGCCAGCAGGGAAAGGTTATCCAGGCTGTAGCCGAGCGCGAACATGGCGCCGAACGTGCCAAGCACGGAGATGGGCAAGGCCACCGCTGGGATGAGCGTCGCCGACGCGTTGCCGAGGAACAGGTAGATCACGAGCACCACGAGGATGCCGGCGAGCACCAATGTGAACTGCACGTCGTGCACCGAATCGCGGATCGAGACCGAGCGGTCGTACAGCACGTTCAGCTTGACCGATGGCGGCAACGTCGCCTCGAAGCCGGGGATCAGGGCGAAGATGCGATCCACGGTTTCAACGGTGTTCGCACCCGGCTGGCGCTGGATCGCCAGCGTGATCGAGCGCTTGCCATTGAACCAGCTCGCCTTCTGGTCGTCCTGCACGCTGTCGCGCGGCGTGGCGATATCAGAAAGGCGGATGGGTGCGCCATTCCTGTATGCGACCACCACCTGGTTGTAGTCGGCGGCGCGCATCAGCTGGCCATCCGAACGGATGGAAAGAAGCTGGCGGCTGCCATTGAGCGCGCCGGTGGCCTTGTTGACGTTCGCCGCAGCGATCGCACTGGCCATCTGGTCGACGCCGATACCGGTCGCCGCGAGGCGATCCGGATCCACCGCGATACGCACGGCGTACTTCTGCGAACCGTAGACATTGACCTGGGCCACACCCTCCACCATCGACAGCCGCTGTGCAAGCTCGGTCTCGGCGAAGTCATCCACCGTGTACAACGGCAGCGTCGACGACTGCATGGTCAGGAACAGGATGGGTGCGTCAGCCGGGTTCACCTTGCGATAGGTCGGCGGCGTCGGCATATCCTGCGGCAGCTGGCGCTGCGCCGCGGAGATCGCCGCCTGCACGTCCTGCGCCGCGCCATCGATGCTCCGGTCCAGCGCGAAAGTCACGGTGATCTGCGTCGAGCCCAGCGAACTGGATGACGTGAGCGAATCGATGCCCGCGATCGTCGACAGCTGCGCCTCGAGCGGCGTGGCCACCGACGAAGCCATGGTTTCGGGTGAAGCACCCGGCAGGCTCGCGCTGATGTTGATCGTGGGGAAGTCGACGTTGGGCAGCTCGTTGACGGCGAGTTTGGGATACGCGGCAATGCCGAAGATCACCAGCGCCGCCATCAGCAGCGTGGTCATCACCGGGCGGCGGATACACAGTTCAGGCAGGTTCACGCCGCGCCCCTCCTCAGCCCTTGTCGATGCGCACGCGCGCGCCGTCGACCAGCAGCATCTGGCCTTCGGTCACCACGCGTTCGCCTTCGGCGAGGCCCTTGTCGATCACGACCCGCGCCGCCGTGCTGGCGCCGGTGCTGACGCTACGCTGCTCCACCGTCTGGTCGGGCTTCACCACGAACACGAAGGTACCCGCCGTGGAGCTCTGCAAGGCGATGACCGGGATGCTGACGGCGTCGGTCAGGCGCGTCGTCGGCAAGGTCACTTCAGCGAACTGGCCCGGCGTGAGCCGGCCATCGCCATTCCCGAAGCGGCCTTTCAGCACGATCGTGCCGGTGGTTGCATCCACCGCGTTGTCGACGAACTCCAGTTCGCCCTTCAAGGGCTCACCCGTGTCACCGGGAATCTTTGCTTCGACCGGCAACGCGCCGCGCCGCTGGCTGGCACGCACCGCCGCGAGGCTGTCTTCGGGAATCGCGAATGCCACGCGGATCGGATCCACTTCGTTCAACACGACGATATCGGTGGTATCGGCGGTGAGCGTCGCACCGGGATACGCCAGCGGCGCGCCGGTGACGCCATCGAAAGGCGCGCTGATCGTCGTGAAATCGAGCTGCACCTGCGCGGCGCGCGCAGCGGCACGGTCGCTTTCCAGCGCGGCGCGCGCCACACCGAGGTTCGCCTTGTACAGGTCGAAATCGGCGCGACTGACAAAGCCCTTGCCCAGCATGTTCTGGTAACGCGCCAGGTCGGCTTCCGCCTTGGTCAGCTGCGCCTGGTCGCTCGCGACCTTGCCCTGGGCTTCATCCAGCGCGGCCTTCAGCGGGCGGGGATCGACCTGTGCAAGCAAGGCGCCCTTCTTCACGTGGGAGCCCGGCGTGAATGCCAGGGTCTCCAGCTGGCCATTCACGCGTGAGCGGATGTTGACCGTGGAATAGGCCTCGGCACGGCCGATGATCTTGAGCGAGAGATCGATCTCGCCACGCGTCGCGACGGCCGTGGTCACCGGCGTACCGGCGGACGCGCTGGCGCCCTTGGCCGGCTGCTGTGCGTCCTTGCCATCCGCGCCGTGCCGCCACACGCCGACACCAACGGCGGCGACCGCGACAAGACCGGCGATGAGGAGAAATTTCTTCCCTGGGGATCGTTGCATGGGGGCTCCGGCCGAAGCCTTAGCTTCGGTCGCCGCGCCGGGGAGTGCGCGGACATGGGTTTAGTCGGGACATCCGTGTTGGAAACGCAGCTTCGGCAATCGCGTTGACAGCCGTTCAGCTTTCCTCGGACGGTTCGTCCAGCGCCTGGAGGTTCTCCTTGATGCGCTCCAGGACCGCGAGCATCTGCTCAAGGTCGGCGGCGGCGATGCCCTGGGTCGAATCCCGGCGCAGCCCGCGGGAGATATCTTCCATGTCGTCGATGACGCTGCGCGCCTGGTCGGTATCGTGCAGGCGCCAGGCACGGCGATCCTTGGGATCGGGCCGGCGCTCGACGAAACCAGCAGCCTGCAGGCGGTCAATGACCCTGCCGACCGCGATCGGCTCCATGTCCAGCTGTTCGGCAAGCTCGTTCTGGCGCATGCCCGGCCGGCGGTGCAGCCACTTCAGGGCGCGCCACTGGGCACGGGTCAGCCCGAACTTCACCGCGCGACGGTCGAAATGCTTCCGGAAAAGCAACGTCACGTCGTTGAGGAGGTACCCGAACGAGATATCTTCAACTTTGGGCTGGTCGGCCATGGCAGGGTCGCAGGTCGGCTTTTCTTGCGGTGGTGGTGGGCATCGTATCCACCTGTGCCCACCCGTCACAAGCGAGGAAGAAGCATGGCACTGGAAGTGATCGAGGCGGACATCACCGGCCTGGCCGTCGATGCGATCGTGAACGCCGCCAACGAGAGCCTGCTGGGCGGCGGGGGCGTCGACGGGGCGATCCACCGGGCGGCCGGCCCGGCGCTCCTGGCGGCCTGCCGGGCCCTTCCGGAAGTACGCCGGGGCGTGCGCTGCCCGACCGGCGAAGCACGGATCACCCCTGGCTTCGCCCTCCCCGCGCGTTTCGTGATCCACACGGTAGGGCCGGTGTGGCACGGGGGCGGCCATGGTGAGCCCGCGCTGCTTGCCGATTGTTACCAGCGAAGCCTGGCGCTCGCCCGCGAAAACGACGTCGCGTCGATCGCGTTTCCGGCTATCAGCGCCGGTGTTTACGGCTATCCGGCCGGCCTGGCGGCCAGCGTGGCCGTGCGTGCCGTGCGCGACGCTCCATGGGCGCCGGCACGCGTGGTTTTCTGCGCTTTCAGCGCGGGCATGGCGGAGGCGTTCCGCACCGCGCTAGGCGGCGCCTAGCGCGGGTAGAGCGGGGGCAGGCCGCCCCCGTCACCGGGCCCTGCCACGTGGGCCCAATCGAAGCCGCCGGCGAAAGCGTCGCGGAGCATCACGGGGTCGATGCTCCCCTGGCCGAAACGAGCACGCTGGAACAACCCGAGTACGTCGCGCTGACGGCCCGGCTGGAGGGCCAGCGCGAGGTCACCGATGCCGCGGATGTCCGGGCGCGCGGAACGTGCCCACGCGAGGAGCGCGCGCTCCGTCGAAACGAGGTCGTCGCCCGCCGCAGTCTTGAGAAAATGCTCACGAGCGGGCCCCGGTCGTTGCGATTCGGCCGGCGACATACGCGGTGCATCCACCGGCGGCGGCCGCCCATGTCGCCGCGCCCAGAGAAACCACGCGGCAAGCGTGAGCAGCCACAAGAGGACGGCCACCGCGGCAAGCCACGGCCACGGGGATCCCGTGGTGGCGACCTGCGCTGGCGCCTGCGTCGCGGCGGCCGAGGTCGCCGCGGCCGGTGCAGCGGGAGTCGCTGCGATCGCCGGCGGTGTGTTCGTGACACCCGCCGCCCCGGCGGCGACCTCGATATCGCGAGCCGGGATCGTCGCGGTCTGCGCCTTGTCGGTCGCCACGTTCCACCAGTGCAGCGTGGTTTCGGGGATGTGCAGCGTGCCCGGACGCGTAGGCACCACCGCGAAGCCCTGCTGGCGACGGCCGGTGATCCAGGGTCCGCTGGTGCTGCTGCCGGTCACCGCCTTGTCGGGGTAGACATCGGCACCATCGAGCTTCGGCAATGACAACGCCGGCAATGCTTCGAACGGCAGGCCGATCGCATCCATGCGCATGTTCAGGGTGATCGGCTGGCCCACCCGCGCCTTGCCGTCGGCGGGGAAGCCATCGAGCGAGAGCGTGAGGCTGCGCGCGGGCAACCACGCGCCATCCGGTGCGCCAGCCGGTCGCGCGCGCACTTCGACGTGCTCGGGCTCCGCGACCGCGTTCACCGGCTGCCCCGCACCGAAGAAGGAGTTGACGTCGGTGGGATCGACGGCCGTTCCCTGGAAACCGGGCGCCTTGATCTCGAGCGCACCCGGGTGCTGCGGGATGATGGCGTAGTGACGCTCGACGACGTTGAATCGCCGGCCGCCGCGCGTGCTCTGGTAGTTCGCGTCCGAACCGATGCGGCGGATTTCCGCGCCTTCGGCGGAAGGGTCGCCGAGCTGGCCGTCGGCGAGGTTCACCGCGAAGTACAGGCGCAGCGTGTAATCGAACTGCTGGCCGACATAACCCGCGGAAGGTTCGACCTTACCCTCGAGCACGACCGGCCGGTTCGCCGCGTCGGCGGGCGCGCTACCGGCGGCTTCGACGGTAAGCGCGAGCGGCTGGGTGGCCTGGCCGTCGATCGTGAGCGCGGGCACGGTGAGCTGCCCTTCGCGCTTCGGGCGCAGCGCAATGCCGAGGATCGTGTGCGCCTCGCGCCTGCCGTTGGTGATGCTCAGCGTGTGGTTGGTCGATGTACCGAGCACGATGAAATCCGCGCCCAGCGGCGAGAGGTCGGGGTTGCCCAGCTCATCCTCGCCCACTTCGATATTGAGCGTGACCGTTTCACCGCTGCCCACGCGCGCGCGATCGAGCGATGCCACGGGTGCGGCCGCCTGCGCATGCGCAACGGCGACGACCAGTGAAAGCGCAAGGGCCAGCCATGCATGGCGCATCATCATTCCTCCGGGACAGCGCCATGGCGGCGCTGGTATTCGAGCATGAACTTGCTGCGCAGCAGGGCGCCCGGGTCATCCGGTACACGCATCAGCTGGCGGCGGACATCGGCGGGCAGTTTCGACGAGGCCTCGGATTCGGACAACTGGCCGAGGTCGTGCTGTTCGCCCTTGTCCGCTTGCTTCTGGCCCGCGAGCGCCGCATCCATTTTCTGCTTCAGCGCCTGCTGCGCCTGTTCGGCCTCAGCACGATCGGCGGCTGACTTGCCATTCGCATCGCCCTGCGGCGGCTGCGCCTTGCCCGCATCGGTACCCTTGTCCTTGCCCTCGCCCTCGCCCGCCTGGCCCTGCGCGGGCGGCTGCGATGCATCCTGGTCCTGGCCGCCGGAGGATTGCCCGCCCTGCTGGCCCTTCGACGCGTCATCCTGCTGGCCCTGCTGCCCTTGCTGGCCCTGCTGGTTCTGGCCCTGGTTGCCCGGCTTGTTGTCCGGCTTACCCTTGTTCTGGCCCTTCGCGCCGTTGTCGTCCTTCTTCTGCTCTTGCTGCTGCTTCAGGAAGTCCTCGATCGCCTTGCGATTCGCCGCCGCGTCCGCGTTCGCCGGGTTCGCCTTCAGCGCGCGATCGTAGGCGGCGATCGCCTCGTCGTACTGCCGCTGTTTCGCTAGTGCGTTGCCCAGGTTGTATTGGCCGTCGCTGTCGTGCGTGTTGCGCAGCGAGGCCTCCGCGGCGGCGAAGTCGCCTGCGCGAAACGCGGCCGCACCCTTCAGGCCGTTGCTGCTGGCGAGTGCCTGCGCCTCCTTCGCATCGCCCTTTGCCAGCGCGGCGGCGGCCTGCTGGTCGCGCGTGCGGAAAACATCCGTCGGCGATGCCGCGTGCGACGGCGCAACCGGCAGCACCGCGAGGACGAGCACCAGCAGCCAGCCACGCCGGAAACCCAGCGCGACCAGCGGCAACAAGGGCAGGAGGAACCAGGGACCGCGATCTTCCCAACGGGCGGTACTCGCGCCATCTTCCGCCTTGACCTTGCCGGCGTCGCGCAGGGCCGATGCCATCGCAGCGATGTCCGCGCGATCATCCGATGCGACGGCGAAGGTACCGGAGCCCGCCGCGGCAAGCGCGCGCAACGACGCGTCGTCGCGTGGCGCCATCACGATCGCACCCTGCTCGTCCTTCAGGAACTGGCCGTCGCCAGTGGTGATCGGCCCGCCGCGTGGCGTACCGATGCCCAGCACGGATACGCGATCGCCCGCGGCCACGGCGCGCCGCGCGGCAGCCTGTGCGCCCGCGTCCACGCGATCGGCCACCACGACGATCGAGCCGCCGCGTACGTCCGCATGTCGGATGAGGTCCACGGCCTGGTCGATCGCCTTGCCAGCATCATCGCCGCCGACCGGCATCGTATCGGGCGCCAGGGCCGCGAGCAGGTCATCCACGCTGTGCGCGTCGGTGGTCAGCGGGGCCACGGTGAAGGCCTCGCCGGTATAGGCGATGAGGGCGTTCATGCCGTCGCCATTCGCCGCGTAGAGCTCGCGCACCTTGTAGCGTGCACGGCTGAGGCGATCCGGCACGACATCGCGCGCGAGCATGCGTGGCGACATCGAAACGACTACGACCTGCGCGGCGCGCTCGCTGAAGAGTTGCTCGTTGCCGTGGCTCCACGTCGGGCCGGCCAGCGCAAGGATCGCAAGCACGGCCGCCGACACGGCGGCCCACGCAGGCCAGCGTGATGCGCGCGGCGTGCCGTCCAGAAGGTACGGCAACAAGGCCGGGTCGGCCAGGCGCGAGAGCACGCGCACTTCAGGCGAACGCCGCAGCATGGCCCATGCGAGAAGCGGCACGAGCAGCAGCAACCACAACCAGTGCGGCTGGAGGAAATGTAAGGGGCCGAAGAAGGTATTCATGCGACGGCCCTCGCCGGCAACCAGCGCGGGAGCAGCGCGATGACGAGCAGGAGCACGCCGGCAAGGAGCGGCCAGCGGAACAACTCGTCGCGCGGCCTGAGCGATGCGCCCTGGCGCGGCACGGGCTCGAGCTCGTCGATCTGGCGATAGGCCTTCGCCAGCTCCTCGGTGTCCGTCGCGCGGAAGAAACGGCCACCCGTCTGGTTGGCGGTATCGGTCAACATGCCGACATCGAGATCGGCCGACGGGTTCTCGATGCGCGAGCCGAAGAAGTCGGGCACGCGCATGGCGGTCGCGCCGATGCCAATGGTGTACACGCGCACGCCAGCGGCCTTCGCGGCTCGTGCGGCCTCGCGCGGCGCGATGGCCCCGGCGTTGTTGACGCCGTCGGTCAGCAGAACGAGCACGCGGGCTTGTTGCGGCAGGTCGGCGAGGCGCTTGACGGCAACCGCGATCGAATCGCCGATGGCGGTCTCGCGCCCCGGCAGGCCTACCACCGCGTCGTGCAACTGGGCACGCACGGCATCGAGATCGTAGGTGAGCGGCGTGACAAGGTAGGCCTGCGACCCGAACAGGATGAGGCCCAGCTCGTCGCCGGCCCGGCGATCGATGAAGTCGCCCGCGATGGCCTCGACCGCGGCGAAACGCGTGACCTGCCGACCGGCGAGGGTCATGTCATCGAGTGACATGCTTCCGGAAAGATCCACGGCAAGCATCGTCGCGCGCCCACTCCGCTTCTGCGGCTCGGGCGGTCCCAGGTGCTGCGGACGCGCGGCAGCGGTCACCAGGCAGGCCCACGCGAGCAACATGAGCGCGGACACGGCGAACGACGCACGGTTCGCCGATGCCTGCATCAGCGTGATCCCTGGCTGTGGCAGGTTCAATGCCTGCCCTGGGCGCACGGGCCGCAGCACGCGGCGCAGGATCCACGGCAGCGGCAAGGCCAGGAACAGCCACGGCCACGCAAACTCAGGAAGCGACATGTGCCCTCCCCCTTGAATGCCGTGCGCGGCGGGAAAGCACGTCGCGCACCCAGCCCTCGACGTCCTTGTGCACGGCATCCACATCGAGGGCCGCGCGCGGTTGATAAATCACGTCGCCCAGCGCGACGAGACGCGAAACATCCCGGGAGGGTGCCATGCCGGCCAATGCGTCATGCCAGCTGTTCGCGGATGAAGTGACCGTATGCGGATCGCGTGTGCGCGCCACGCGGCGAAGCAGCGCGTGCGCGGTAGCCGCGAACGCCGCGGCATCGCCATCGGAAGCGTGGCGCGCACGCGCGTCACGCAGGTCGACAAGCACGTCTTCGATAAATCGCTGACGCCGGGCGCGGCGACGCCACAGCCATGCGGTGACCAGCAGCGCGATGACCACCAGGCCGGCCAACACCCACCAGCCCGGCGCCAGCGGCCACCACGACACGTGCGGCACGTGGATGTCACGAAGCTGCGGTTCCTGCGGGGGCATCAACGCTTCCTCGCCGCGCCGAGAAGGTCGATGACGGCATCGAGCGGATCGGCCGACGTATCCAGCGTGCGCTGGCGCAGGCCCAGCTGGCTCGCGAGCTGCGCAAGGCGCGCGCGGCCCGAGCCTAACGTGTGCGCGAATTCCGCACGCTGGCGTTCACCATGCAGGGCGATGTCGTAGTGCACGCCGCGGTGCGCGAACGGGTAGCGGCCTGCCGGGGGATCGGCCATTTCGAGCGGGTCGGCCACGGTGATGATGCGGACTTCGGCCTTGTTCACCAGGCCGAGCATGCGGCCGTAAGCCGCCTCGTCCACGGCAAAGCCATCGCTGACGAGCAGCACGCGCGACGCACCGTGCATGAGGCGCCCGGCACGCTGCAGCGCCGCGGAAAGGCTTTCGTCGGCGCCGGCCGGCATCGCGTCCCATGTTGCAAGCGCACCACACACGCCCAGCGCACCACGCGGACCGCCCTGGGGCCGCAGCAGATGCCGCGAGCCGCCAAACGCGAGCACACCCACGCGATCGCCGCCGCGGATCGCGTACCACGCGGCCGTGGCGGCGACCCGTGCGGCCTGTACGGATTTGAAGCGCGTCCGCGTACCGAAACGCATGCTCGCATTGGTATCCAGCAGGACCAGCAGGCGGCCCTCACGCTCTTCCTGGAACAGCTTGGTGTGTGCAACGCCGCTGCGCGCGGTCAGGCGCCAGTCCATGCGGCGGACATCATCGCCGGCCTGGTAGACCCGCGATTCCGCGTAATCCATGCCACGGCCATGCAGCCGACCCGGGCGCTGGCCACTGCGTGGCGCACGCGAAACGATCGGCGGGGGCGCGGCGCGCATGACCCGTGACCGCAGCGCGAGCAGCTCGGGCAGCGCGACGTTTACGCGGGGATCGGCGACGACAGGAACGGCGCTCACGGCAGCGGCACGAGGTCCAGCAGCCGATCGATGACCGTATCGACGCGCACGCCCTCCGCTTCGGCCTCATAGCTGGGCAACACGCGGTGACGGAGAACCTCGTGCGCGATCGCGTGCACGTCCTCTGGCAGCGCATAGTCGCGCCCGGCCAGCCAGGCGTGCGCGCGGGCGCAGCGGTCGAGCGCGATGGTGGCACGCGGGCTGGCCCCCCAGGCGATCCAGCGGGCGAGCTCCGGGCCGTAGCGCCCCGCCTCGCGTGTGGCGACGACCAGTTGCGTGATGTAGAGCTCAAGCGGCGCCGCCATATGGACGGCGAGCACGGCGTCGCGCGCCGCGAACACATCGGCGGGCCGCAGCATGTGTGCGGGCGGCGGTGCGGGGTGCATCGATTCGCGCGCCTGCTCCCGGGCCAGCCGGAGGATGGCGAGCTCGGCGTCCGCATCGGGGTAACCGATGGTGACGTGCATGAGGAAGCGATCGAGCTGGGCTTCCGGCAACGCGAAGGTGCCCTCCTGCTCGATCGGGTTCTGGGTGGCCATGACCATGAACAACTCGGGCAGGGGCCAGGTCCGGCGGCCGATCGTGATCTGGCGCTCCGCCATGGCCTCGAGCAGGGCTGACTGCACCTTGGCCGGCGCGCGATTGATCTCGTCGGCGAGCACGATGTTATGGAACAACGGGCCGCGCTCGAACTCGAACGTGCCGGTCTGTGGACGGAAGATATCCGTGCCGGTCAGGTCGGCGGGCAAGAGGTCGGGGGTGAACTGGACGCGGTGGAAGTCAGCCTCCACGCGGGTCGCGAGCGCCTTGATCGCCGTGGTCTTCGCGAGGCCCGGCGCGCCTTCCACCAGCAGGTGGCCATCGGCCAGCAGGGCGATCAACAGGCATTCCACAAGGTGGGGCTGGCCGATGATGCCGCGGGACAACTCCTCGCGCAGGCGGACGAAGGCCTCCTGGAGGGGTGTCGTGGCGACGGGCTGGGTCTCGGGCATGGTGGTGGCTCGGAAAGCGGACGACAGGCCCGATGAGACCACAGCGACGCCATAAAGTTTAGGGCCGGAAGTCGGGGCCAAAAAAAGGGGCGGCCCGTCGAGGCCGCCCCTGGGTACTGCCGGAAGCGATTTTCCGTTACTGCAGCGTGTTGCTGAGGATGCGCGGCGTCACGAAGATCAGCAGCTCAGCCTTGTCGTTCTGGCGCGAGGTGTTCCGGAAGAGGACGCCGATGCCCGGGATGTCGCCGAGGCCGGGGACCTTCTTCGTGGTGTTGGCCTTGGTGATCTCGTAGATGCCGCCAAGGACCACGGTCTGTCCGTTATCCACGAGCACCGAGGTGTTGATCTCGCGGGTATCGATCGACGGGACGAAGCCACCACCCGGCGACGGCGTGTTGCCGGCGAGAGCGTCCTTCTTCACGTTGATCTTGAGGTACACGCGGCTGTCGGCGGTGATCGTCGGGGTCACGCGCAGCTCGAGCACGGCGTCCTTGAACTGCACCGTGGCGTTCTGCGCGCCACCACCCGAGCTGGACGCCTGGTAGGTGACGTAACCGATCTCGGTACCCTGCTTGATCACGGCTTCCTGCTGGTTGGCCGTGATGACGCGCGGGCTGGAGATCACTTCGCTGCGGCCTTCGGTCTGCGCGGCCGAGAGTTCCAGGTCGACCAGGTAGTTCGAGCCGAGGATCGCGAGGCCGAGGCTGCCAGCCGGGTTCGAGACCGGCAGGTTGACGTTGTAGCCACCCGGATAGGTGATCGTGGTCGGCGTCGGCGTGCCGCTCAGCGGATGGTTCGCGTTCCAGATCTGCGTGGCGAGGCCAGCCGAGCCCTGGTTCGGCGCCGTGCCGCTGCTCAGGTCCGGCGTGGTGCTGATCACCTGGCCGCTCGGGTTGGTACGGCTCGCCTGCACACCCCAGCGCACGCCGAGGTCGCGGGTAAACGTATCCGTGGCCACCACGATGCGCGATTCGATCAGCACCTGCTGCACCGGGCGATCGAGCGTGCCGATCAGATCGCGCAGGTCGCGGATCTTGTCAGGCGTATCGTTGATAAGCAGGGTGTTGGTGCGCTCGTCGAACGAGACGCTGCCGCGCGGGGAGAGGAAACCACGCGTCGCACCCGCGCCGCCGCCACTGCCGCCACCGCCCGTCATGCTGCCCTGGGTCAGCAGCTTGGCAATGTCTTCGGCCTTGCCGTAGCTGATGGGGATGTAGTCGGCGACGAGTTCGGCGTTGTCTTCCGCCTTCTGGCGCGCATCGGCGAGGCTCTGCTCGTAGCTGGCCAGCTCCTGTTGCGGGGCGATCCAGATGACGTTGCCGCTGCGGCGCTTGTCCAGGCCCTTGGCACGCAGGATCACATCGAGTGCCTGGTCCCACGGCGTGTTCACGAGGCGGAGCGTGACGCTGCCACCGACGCTATCCGAAGCCACCAGGTTGAGCTTGGCTTCGTCCGCGATGAGCTGGAGGGCCGAGCGGACCGGGATGTCCTGGAAGTTGAAGGTGAGGCGCGAGCCCGAATACGTCGGTTCCTGACCCTTGGCGGCCTTGCCCGTCAGCGGGGCGGCCTTCTTCGGGGCCACTTCGATGACGTACTCGGTGCCGCTCTGGTAGGCCGAGACCTCGGTATCACCCCGGGTCTTGATCTCCATGCGGGTACCACCCGGTACCGACGACGACTGGATCGACTGCACCGGGGTGGCGAAGTCGAGCACGTCGAGGCGCTGGGCAAGCTTGGCCGGGAGCGTTGCGCCGGTGAAGCTGACGACGACCCGGTCGCTTTCGCGACGCATTTCCGGCGTGGTGTTCTCGTTGCCAAGGGTGACGATGACGCGACCCTGGCCGGTGTCGCCGCGACGGAAATCAATGTTGGAAAGCGGCGTACCCGCACTGGACGGGAGCGCCTTGGTCGGGTCGGACACGATCGCCGTGGTGGTCGTCGCGCCCGTCGGGCCGTTGTTCACGGTGACGATCAGGTTGTTGCCGTCGACACGGGTCTTGTAGGCCGAATCGCGGAACAGCTCAACCGTGACGCGAGTGCGCCCACCGGCCGAGACCACCGAGACACCGGAGGTCGAACCCTTGCCGACATCCAGGTGGCGCGTCGAGAACGCGTTGGTGGTGTCCGGCAGGTCGATCGCGATGCGCGGCGGATTCGTGGTCGTGAAGACCTTCGGCTCCGGCGCGTGGCCCGAGAACGCGAGGGTCAGCTCGACGCGGCCGCCAGGCTGCGCATCGTAGGTGACGTTCTTGAGCGCCGTTTCGGCCGCCGCGCTGCCGGCGAACCCCCAGGCCGCGACCAGCGCGACCGCCAGGGTCCAGCGCCGCGTGCGATGGCGCGCGCTACCCGGCAGATGAGTGGAATTGGTCGTCATGTGCTTCATCCCCGAGTTCTTATTTGTCGCCGACCGCGATGCTTGCCGGACGCTCCATCCAGCCGCCGGTGCCGTTCGACACCAGTTCGACCAGATCGATGCGGTCTTCCCCCACGGCCGTGACGCGGCCGTACGACTGCCCCATGTACTCATTGCGATGCACCCGATGGATCACCCCGCCCGGGTCCTTCACGAGGGCCTCCAGGCTGGGTCCTGCACCGACCGTGCCAACCATCTTCAACGTATCCAGCGAGAACATTTCCAGCGGCTCCTTCGGTCGGTTCTCGTCCGGACGGGGCCCACTACCTGCGCTGTTCTCCATTTCGGCCGTGCTGGGGCTGAACGGATCACGAGCGGTCTGGTCCTGGTACGCAAACGTTTCGAAGGTGCGGATCACCGGCAACGGCGGGATCGGCTCGCCCTTCTTGTGCTTCTCGGCATCGACCCAGTCGCGCAGGTCGGATTGCCCGCGCGTGCAACCGGCCAACGCAACGAGGGCGAGGCTGGCTGCCGCGAGGCGGAGGTGGATGTGACGGGCGCTGGTCACTTGGCACCCCCTGCCTTGGCGTTTTTCTGCTGGGCCGCGGTCTCGTCATCCTCGAGGTAGCGGTAGGTCTTCACGGTGCCCTGCAGGACAAGCTGTCCCGAGTTGCCGCCCTTGCCCGCGTCCTTCGGCTTCAGGGAGACGTCGTGCAGCGTCAGGATGACGACGCGCGGCAGCGAGGCCACGCCGCTGATGAACGTTCCGAACTGATGGTATGTACCCACCATGCGGAGCGTGATCGGCTTCTCTGCGTAGAAATCCTTGGGCGTTTCCGGGCCCGGCTGGAACAGGTCGGATTCCAGGCCGGCGGCCAGTGCCGTCTGCGAGATATCCACCAGCAGTTCGGGCATTTCCGTCCTGCTCGGCAGCTGGCGGAGCAGCTGGCGGAGCATGTCCTGCATTTCAGCGAGCTGTTGTTCCAGTGCCTCGAGGTTCGCGGACTTGGCCTGCTTCTGCGAGAACTCGGTTTTCAGCGATTCTTCTTTTGCCTCGGCACTGGTCAGTTCATCCTGCTGCGAGCTGATTTCGAAATACCAGCCCGCCGCGACCACGATCACGAAGACCAGGCCGGTGAAGAACATCTTGACCGACTTCGGCCAGCCGCCGACGTTGTTGCGATCAAGGTTGCGCAGTTCGTCGAAGAAACTCATGGCTTGGCTCCTGCCGGTGCGGCTGCGGAGGTCGCCGGAGTCGCCGCGGCGGCCGGAGCGGTAGCGTTGTGCGCTGTTGCCGCAGCGGCCGGTGCGCCCGTGACGACCTTGGCAGCCTGGGCCAGCGGTGCGGGAACGGCAGGCGCCGCGCCCGTGCCGACCGGCGGTGTCGCCACCGTCGCCGAGGACGCAGGTGCATCCGCGCTAGGCGTGTTCAGTTTCACGTCCAGGCCGAACGAGTACGGCATGCGCGAGTCGTCGTGGGTGTTTTCGGTCTTGCGGAGGTCCGCATGACCCATCCAGGGCGAGGCCTCGATGTTGCGCATGTACTCGGCCACGCTGGAGTTGGACTGGGCGACGCCATCCAGCGACATCGAATCGCCGGACTGCTTCATGGAACCCAGGCGGGCGCTTGCAGGAATGGTCTTCACGAGCTCGTCGAACAGGTGGACCATCTGCGAACGGTTCGCCTGCAACTGCTCGATGATCTGCTTGCGCTGCAGGAGGCCCGCGCGGACCTTCTCCAGGTCCTTGATCTTGGCGATGCGGTTGTCGAGCTGCTTGATCTCGCCCTGCAGGTACGTGTTGCGCTCGCCCTGGTTATCGATGCGGGCGCCCATCCAGTAGGACCAGCCGATCAGGACGACCAGGGCCGCCGCGAAGGCGACACCCAGCTGCATGTAGAACTCGCGTTCCCGCTGCTTGCGGCGCTCGGCGCGCCAGGGAAGTAGGTTGATCCGTGCCATCAGTCGAAGCTCCGCATGGCCAGGCCGACGGCGATCATCAGCGCGGGGGCATCCTGGGCCAGTGTCTGCGCCTGGACCCGGCTGGACAGGGACATGCGAGCCAGCGGGTTGGCGACCACGCAGGGCACGCCGAGCTGCTGCTCGAGGATCTCCGTGATGCCTTCGATCGCAGCGCAGCCACCGGCCAGGACCACCTGGTCGACGCGGCTGTATTCGCTGCCGGCGAAGAAGAACTGGAGCAGGCGGCTGACCTGCTGGACCAGGGACTCCTTGAACGGCTCCAGGGCCTCCATCTCATAGGATTCCGGCAGGCCACCCTTGCGCTTGGCCCTTCCGGCTTCCTCATAGGAGAGCCCATAGCGGCGCATGATCTCGTCGGTCAGCTGTTTGCCGCCGAAGACCTGCTCGCGCGAGTAGATGGTCCGCTGGTTCTTGAGCACCGCGAGCGTCGTCATGGTGGCGCCGATGTCCACCACCGCCACCAGGGCGTCGCGGGAAACCGCGAGCTGGTCGGCGACCATGGCAAAGGCGTTCTCCATCGCGAAAGCCTCGACGTCGACCACGCGGGCGGTCAGGCCGCCCAGGTCGAGCGCGGCGATGCGCATGTCGACGTTCTCGGTGCGCGACGCGGCCAGGAGGATGTTGTTCATCTCCGGGTTGTCGCGAACAGGGCCCAGTACCTCGAAGTCGAGGCTAACTTCCTCGATCGGGTATGGAATGTACTGGTTGGCCTCGACCTGGATCTGGCCCTCGAGGTCGTCCTCGGAGAGGTCGGCCGACATGGGTATGATCCGGGTAATAACCGCCGACCCCGCGACTGCCGCCGCGGCGTGCTTCACCTTGGCGCCGGAGCGTGCCAGGGCGCGACGGATGGCCTCGCCGACGGCCTCGACCTCGACGATGTTCTTTTCGACGACGGCATTGGGCGGCAACGGCTCAACGGCATAGTGCTCGACGCGATAGCGCCCACCTGCCTCACTGAGCTGCAGCAGCTTTACTGCGGTCGAACTGATGTCGACACCGATCAACGGCGCCGCCTTGGGTGTAAAGAGCCCCACTGTGTCCCCCTTCCCCGCGCCTTGTCGGAATTTGGTCTTCGGCGCGAAGGCATTAGATCTAAAACTTAACGGATAAGCAACGGCCCTCCGCGGCCCTTACCGGCACTAATTCACAAATCCTGACGCTGGGTTAGCGTCCCCCCTTCAGACCGGGTCGAACCCCGCTGACCCCTTCCCGGGGGTAGCTAGGCTCTATACTCCCGCTCGACCCAGATGGCGGTGACCCCTCCCCTTCATGCGAATCCTCAAGCGTCTGCTGCGTATTGCGCTGTATCTCACCCTGGCCGGCATCCTGTTCGTGGCGGGCGCCATTGGCGTCGCCTACTGGCTGCTGGCCCCGCGCCTGCCTTCCGTGGCGGTCTTGCGCGACTACCATATGCAGGTTCCCCTACGCGTGCTGAGCGCTGACGGCAAGCTGATCGCATCCTTCGGCGAGACCCGACGCATCCCCGTGCGGATCGCTGACGTGCCGGCACGCCTCAAGAATGCTGTCTTATCGGCAGAAGATGGCGATTTCTATAGCCACCCCGGCGTCGACTGGCACGGCATCGCCCGCGCCGGCATCCATGTGATCGTTTCCGGCGGAGACAAGGGGCCTGGCGGCTCCACCATTACCCAGCAGGTGGCGCGCAACTTCTTCCTCAGTCCCGAGAAGCTGTATTCGCGGAAACTGACGGAAATGTTCATCGCGCTACGCATGGAGAACGAGCTCAGCAAGGACCAGATCCTCGAGCTCTACCTCAACAAGATGTTCCTTGGCCATCGCGCCTATGGCGTCGCTGCGGCAGCCTCGTATTACTACGGCAAGACCCTCGACCAGCTCACCGTGGCCCAGTGCGCCACCATCGCCTCGACGTTCCAGCTGCCGTCGGTGGTCAACCCGCTCAACAACCCCAAGCGGATGATTGCCCGCCGTGACTGGGTGCTTGGCCAGATGCTGGCCAACCGGTTCATCACGCAGGCCGAGCACGACGAGGCGGTCAAGGAGCCGAACGACGCGTTTCCGCACGAGCAGCAGATCGAGGTCGATGCGCCCTACCTTGCCGAAATGGTGCGCCAGCAGGCGCTCGAGAAGTTGGGCAACGACGCGCTGACCGAAGGTTACGTCGTACGCACCACCGTCCCCAGCGAAAGCCAGGCAGCGGCGAACGATGCACTGCGCGGCCGCCTTTCGGCTTACGACCGCCGTCACGGCTACCGCGGCCCCGAGGGCCACGAGGAACTCCCGGCCGGCGCGGGCCCGGAGGATTTCGACCGCGTTCTCGCCGGCTACACGCCGGTCGCGGGCATGATGCCAGCCATCGTCACGGCGACCGGTGCCAAGGAGGCCACGGTGTACGTCAATGCGAAGGAGTCGGCGACGCTGAGCCTGGAATCGATCACCTGGGCGCGCCCCTACGTCAACGAAGGCCGTGCCGGCGCCGCACCTACCCGCGTCGATGCCGTGCTCAAGCGTGGCGACGTGGTCCGCCTGATCCGCAGCGAGAAGGACGATATCTCCGAGGACGCGAAGGCCTCCGACATGGCGGCCACCACCACCGAGGCCAAGCCGGAATCCAACAAGGGGCTCTGGCGCCTCACGCAGATCCCGGCGGTGCAGGCTGCACTCGTTTCGGTCGACCCTGAAGACGGCGCCGTGCGCGCACTGGTCGGCGGCTTCAGCTTCGCGCGCTCCAAGTTCAACCGCGCCGTCATGGCCGCTCGCCAGCCGGGTTCCAGCTTCAAGCCGTATCTCTACTCGGCGGCGTTCGAACGCGGCTTCACGCCCGCCTCGATCGTGAATGACGCGCCGGTGGCATTCCCGGACCCGAGCCGCCCTGATGGTGTGTGGACCCCGTCGAACGACGACGGCAAGTTCAGCGGGCCGATGCGTCTCCGCGAGGCGCTCGTGCAGTCGAAGAACCTGGTATCGGTGCGCCTGCTCGATGCGATCGGCGTTCGTTACGCGCGCGATTACATGACCCGCTTCGGTTTCACCCCGGATGCGCTGCCGCAGAACCTCTCGCTCGCACTTGGCACGGCCTCGGTCTCGCCCATGAGCATGGCGCGCGGCTACGCGGTGTTCGCCAACGGCGGTTACCTGGTCACGCCTTACTTCATCTCGCGCATCGACGATCGCGATGGCAACCCGGTGTACGTGGCGAACCCGGAACGCGCCTGCGCGGATTGCCAGGAGCGGCTGCTCAACCCGACGCCGCCCGGTCCGCCGAACCAGCCGAGCACCGCATCCATCCCGGCGAAACCGGCGACCTCCGCCACCGCGGGCCTTGCCGCCACCGGCGATGCGGTGCTGCCTGCCGACTCGCACGACAACACGTCACAGGCGCCGAAGCTCGCCCCGCACGTCATCGATGTGCGCAATGACTACCTCGTGACGTCCCTCATGCAGGACGTGGTGAAGCGCGGCACCGGCTCTGCGGCGCGCGCACTCGGTCGCGACGACATCGCGGGCAAGACCGGTTCGACCAACGACCACCGCGATGCATGGTTCGTCGGCTTCAACGGCGACGTTTCGACGGCGGTGTGGGTCGGTTTCGACGACTTCAGTTCGCTGGGCCGCGGCGAGTTCGGCGCCAAGGCCGCCCTGCCGATCTGGATGGACTACATGGGCGCCGTGTTGAAGGACAAGCCTTCGCACGCCATGGCCATGCCCCCGGGCATCGCCACCGTGCAGATCGACCCGGCATCGGGCCTTCCGTCACCCGGCGGCATGAATGAGATCATGAAGGTGGAGGACGTCGATCGCCTCCGCGAACAGGCACAGCAGAAACAGCAGGAGGAGCAGCAGGACCACGCCTACGACATCTTCTGACGCGCGGCACGGCGGCACGCCGTGCGTCCATTGGCAACTCTTTATCACCATACGGGGGTGAGTCATGGCACGAGGCGAACATCACAGGATCCATGCCCAGGACCGGACGCAGCGTAACCGCGTCCTTGTCGCCCAGGAGGCGGCGCGCCTGATGAGCGAGCATGGGATTCGTGACTTCCACCACGCGAAACTGAAAGCCGCCGAGCGGCTCGGTATTGTCGACACCCAGGCCCTGCCGCGTAACCAGGAAATCGAGGACGCGCTGCGCGAACACCAGCGCATCTTCCACGGTGACACCCAGCCGCAGGCATTGCGTGCACGGCGCGAGGCAGCAGTGGAGGCCATGCGCTTCCTCCGAGCCTTCGATTCACGGCTGGTCGGCGCTGTGCTGGAAGGCACCGCCGATGAACACTCCGCCGTGTGCCTGCACATCTACAGCGATGACCCCGAAGCGCCGGGGCTGTTCCTTCAGGAACAGGGCATCCCCCTCGAAACCCAGACCCGCCGCCTGCGCTGGTCGAACAGCGACCAGAGCGAGCACACGGTGCTGCTGTTCGGCGCGGACGGCATCCCTTTCGACATCACGGTGCTACCGCTGGATGCGTTGCGCCAGGCACCACTCGACCGCGTCGACGAACGCCCCATGCGCCGCGCCACGCGAGCCATGGTTCAGGAACTGCTGGCCGAAGAAGACATCGCCACCTTCAACAGCTGAGCAAAAAAAAGCCCGCTTTCGCGGGCTTTCTTCTCTTAGCGCTTGTCGCTCGGGGTGTAATCGCGAACGTCGGCGCCGGTGTAGATCTGGCGCGGACGGCCGATGCGCGACCCCGGGGTTTCGTGCTGCTCGATCCAGTGCGAGATCCAGCCGGAGGTGCGGGCGATCGCGAACATCACGGTGAACATCTCGGTCGGGATGCCCAGCGCCTTGTAGATGATGCCCGAGTAGAAGTCGACGTTGGGGTACAGCTTGCGCTCGACGAAGTAATCGTCCTTCAGCGCAGCCTCTTCGAGCTTCATGGCGACTTCGAGCAGCGGATCGTTCACGCCGAGCTCGTTGAGCACGTTGTGGCAGGCCTCGCGGATGATCTTGGCGCGCGGGTCGAAGTTCTTGTACACGCGGTGGCCGAAGCCCATGAGACGGAACGAATCGTTCTTGTCCTTCGCGCGCTTGACGGCGGTCTCGACCTTGTCGGCCGTGCCGATCTCTTCGAGCTGCAGGAGCACGGCTTCGTTCGCGCCGCCGTGTGCCGGACCCCAGAGCGCGGTGATGCCGGCGGCCACGGACGCGTACGGGTTGGCACCGGTGGAACCCACCAGGCGGACCGTCGACGTCGAGGCGTTCTGCTCGTGGTCGGCGTGCAGGATGAACAGCAGGTCGAGCGCCTTCGCGACGACCGGGTTCACGTGGTACGGCTCGCTCGGCACCTCGAACATGGTGTGCAGGAAGCGGGTGACGTACTCGAGGTTGTTGCGCGGGTAGCGGTTCGGCCAGCCGATCGAGTGGCGATAGATGGCGGACGCAATGGTCGGCATCTTCGCGATGAGGCGGATGGCGGCGAGCTTGCGGTCTTCCGGGTTCTCGACGTTCAGTTCGTCGTGATAGAAGGCCGAAAGCGAGGCGACCGAGGCGGCCAGCATGGCCATCGGGTGCGCGTTGTGGTGGAAGCCCTTCAGGAAGTCCTTCAGGTTCTCATGCATCATCGAGTGATGCGTGATGTCGTTCGAGAACTTCTCGAACTGCGGCTTGGTCGGCAGCTCGCCGTTGAGCAGCAGGTACGAGGTTTCGAGGAAGGTGGACTTCTCGGCCAGCTGCTCGATCGGGTAGCCGCGATACAGCAGGATGCCCTTGTCGCCATCGATGTAGGTGATGGCGCTCTTGGTGCTGGCGGTGGAGCCGTAGCCCGGATCGTACGTGAAGTAACCGGTGTCCTTGTAGAGCGTGCCGATGTCGACGCACTCGGCGCCCAGGGTGCCGCCGATGACCGGCAGTTCACTCACGGGCTTGTTGGATTCATCGACCAATTTGACGGTTTTGGCGTCGGACACGGCGAGCTCCTCTTTAACTTTTGGGTGGCGCTTAGTGGGGTGGAAACAGCGGCCTGGGGAAGCCGCCGTACCGGCCGCGCAGGGCGACCGAAGTTCCCCATTATCGCACATCGCCCGGTCGAACGGCCGTTCGAACCGTGTAAATGCCACGCACGCAAAAAGACACGGGGCAAGCCATGGGCTCGCCCCGTGTCCGTCTATCCTCGCGAAACGCCACCCCGCAGGCGGCGCGCGGAAAGCGCCGGCTTACTTCTTGCCGTAGCGCTGGCGGAACTTGTCGACGCGGCCGCCCACGTCGAGGGTCTTCTGCTTACCCGTGTAGAACGGGTGCGAGTGGCTGGTGATATCCAGCTTGATGACCGGGTATTCGTTACCGTCTTCCCACTTCACGGTTTCCTTCGAGGACATGGTCGAACGCGTCAGGAACGCGAAATCCGACGAGAGGTCCTGGAAAACCACCGGCTGGTACTTCGGATGGATGTTCTCTTTCATGGTCTTGATTCTTGAATGGCGGGGTGAAAAGAGCGGCATTGTAGCCCGGGGCTGGTCACTCCGCAACCAGCCCCCATGCTCTTGTGGGAGCGCGCTTGCGCGCGATCGGCGCGCTCCCACAGGGATGTGGGGCCTCAGGCGCCCAGCGCCCCGGCGATCAGCTCGCCGAACCGGACCTGGTCCACCTCGAGCACGATCCGCGCGTTGGGCTTGCCGCCCAGGCGCTTGTGCCAGTCGACCACGGTGGCGCCGCGGGTCAGCCGGCCGTCCAGCTCGATGGCCACGTGCCGCGTCTCGGCGCGGGTGACCATGCCGGGATCCAGGGCCACGGCCATCGCCAGCGCGTCGGCAGCGATGAAGCCCGTGCGTTCGTGCTCCGCGTTGAACTTGCGGGCCGTACCGAACACGTCATGGAAGAAGGCGGCGCGCTTGTCGCCCTTCGCGACCCAGCCTTCGTAGACGTCATCAGGGAACGCGTGACGCACCGTGGCTTCCCAGTCGACCAGGTCGAACATCTCGAACGCCTCGAAGACCACGTGGGCCGCCTCGGGGTCGAAACCTATGTTGAATTCGGCCGGGACCTTGCCCGTGTTGCCATGGCCGGTGACCGCGCCACCCATGATCACCAGGCGCTTCACGCGCTGCGGGAAGCCAGGATCGAGGCGCACGGCCAGGGCAAGGTTGGTCAGGGGGCCGAGGGCCACAAGGGTCAGCTCACCCGGGCGCTCACGGGTGAGGCGGATAAGGGCCAGCGCGGCGTGCTCGTCCCCTGCCGCGTGCTTCGGCTCGGGGAAGCCCACGTCACCGAAGCCGTCCTCGCCATGCACGAAAGCCGCATCTTCCTCGGGTGCCCGCACCAGCGGCGATGGGCAACCGGCGAAGACCGGCGTCGCGGCACCGACCAGATCAACCAGGGTCCGCGCATTGCGCACCGTATGCTTCAGGCCAACGTTACCGGCGGCCACGGTCAGGGCGGCGACATCGGTATGCGCGTGGGCCATGAGGATGGCGAGCGCGTCATCGACGCCCGGGTCGGTGTCGATCAGGAGCGGCAGTCGTGTCATCTTGCGGTTGCATCCGTTGACGGCCGGACAGCATAGCGCCGCCGCGACCGTTCAGACAGCCTTGGCTTCCGCCGCGGCGCTCTCCCCGAAATCGAACCCCAGCTCGCCGATGACCCGCTGGACCGCGGCGCACAGCTGCTCGAGCTGCGGCGTCCGCGCGGCCACGCGAGGGCGCAGGTCGAGCGTGCAGGTCAGGCCCATCTGCAACAGATCGGCGTGGGCGACGTGCAGCGTGTCGGCCTGGGCTTGCGAGAACAGGCCCGCCGCGCGCATTTCATCGATCAGCACGCTGTTGGCTGTCGTCTCGAGCATGCCCGGGTGCTCGGCGGCGTGGGCGAGCACGAGGCCCTGCAGCACGAACTCGATATCGATCAGAGCACCCCTACCCTGCTTCAGGTCGACATGCGCCGCGTCGGACCGGTCGCGCTCAGCACGCCAGCGCGAGCGCATCGCCCCGACCTCGGCGAACACACGTGCCTTGTCTCGCGGCGCGCCCAGGATCTCCCTGCGCACCGCGTCGAGCATGGCACCCACGGCGGCATCGCCAGCGACGAAACGCGCACGCTGGAGCGCCTGGTGCTCCCAGGTCCACGCGCGGTCGCGCTGGTAGGCCTCGAAGGCATCGACGCTCGCCACCAGCAAGCCCTTCGAGCCATCGGGACGCAGGCGGGTGTCGACGTCGTACAGGCTACCGGCATGCGTCTGCGCACCCAGCCAGTGCATGACGCGCTGGGCGAGGCGCTGATACCAGCGTGTGCCATCCACGGGGCGCGGACCGTCGCTCGTCGCGTTGGCGCGCTTCCCGTCATACACGAAGACCAGGTCGAGGTCGGACGCGAAGCCCAGCTCCTCCCCGCCGAGGCTGCCGTAGCCGAGCACCGCGAAGCCGAGGCCATCGCCGGGCAGGCGTCCGTGCTGCGCGGCCATCTCGCGCGCGGCGAGCGCAAGCACCGCACCGATCACCGCCTCCGCCAGCCCCGCGAGGCGGCGCGCCGTCGCGGGTGCATCCGCACGCCCATCGCTGAAGGCAAGGCCAAGACGGAAGGCGATGCTCGAGCGGAATTCGTTGATGCGTTCGAGTTCGCGTTCCGCGTCACGCTCATCCAGCGTGCCAAGCGAGCGGACGATCTCGGCGGAGATATCCGCACGCTTCAGGGGAATCTGGTCGATGCGCGGATCGAGCACGTCATCGAGCAACAAGGGCTGCGCGATGACGCGTTCGGCAAGGAAGGCGCTCTCCGCGAACACGCTGGCAACGCGTCGGCGCGCACTGGGCTGTTCATCAAGCAAAGCGAGGTACGACGAGCGGCGCGCGACGGCCTGCACCAGGCGCACCATGCGCAGCAGGCTCGGCACCGGCGAAGCACTTGCCCGCGCGGCACCGATCAGCTGCGGCATCAGGCGTTCCAGCCGCTCGGCGGAGCGCGCCGACATGGAACGCACGGAGCCGGCGCGCGGCAGCTTCCCGAGTTCATCCGCCGCCTCGGCGCCGGGGATGAAGCCCGAGGCTTCCATCGTTTCGGCGGTGAGCGATTCATCGCGGGCGGCCTGCCACAACTCGATGTCCGCCGCCGGGGCGGTGGCGGTCTGCCCGGCCTGCGGCACGAGCACCGCCGCAAACTCGGCCGACACGGCCGTGCGGTGTTTCGCGAGCTCAACCGCGAGGGCATCCCACGAGGCATAGTGCAGGCCGAGCGCAAGGCGCTCGCGGGAAAGGGCATCGTCGGGGATATCGTGGGTCTGCGCATCGCGCAGCATCTGCACGCGGTTCTCGAGCCGGCGCAGGAAGATGTACGCATCGCGCAGCAGCTTCGCGCGCGCTTTCGGAATG
This sequence comes from Luteibacter sp. NPDC104163, assembly GCF_055584245.1. Taxonomy (NCBI): domain Bacteria; kingdom Pseudomonadati; phylum Pseudomonadota; class Gammaproteobacteria; order Lysobacterales; family Rhodanobacteraceae; genus Luteibacter; species Luteibacter sp. NPDC104163. Next base: position 10,234 of record NZ_JBVJMK010000026.1, on the reverse strand, counting down.
TAGCCGCGCGATTCGCACGCACGCAGCGCCGGCAGCAGGCCACGCACGCGCAGGGCCGGATCGCGGCCACCGCGGATCATCTGCGTGAGCTGCACGACGAACTCGATCTCGCGGATACCGCCGGGGCCGAGCTTGAGGTTCCCGGCAAGATCCTTGCGAGCGACCTCGGCATCGATCAGCGCCTTCATTTCGCGCAGGCCGGCAAACGCGGTGTAGTCGAGGTACCGCCGGTAGACGAACGGGCGCAGCATGTCCTGCAGTTCACGTCCCGCGGTGCGATCGCCTGCGACAGGGCGCGCCTTGATCCACGCGTAACGCTCCCAGTCGCGGCCTTCGCGCTGGTAATACTGTTCCATCGCGGAGAACGGCAACGCGAGGCGTCCCGCGTTACCGAACGGACGCAGGCGCAGATCGACGCGCGCGCAGATGCCGTCGACCGTAGGCTCGGCGAGCAGGCGCACGAGCTGCCGCCCTTCGCGCACGAAGTATTCGCCATTGTCGAGCGGACGCGTGCCATCGGTATCACCGCCGGACGCGTAAGCGAGCACGAGGTCGATGTCCGACGAGAAATTCAGCTCATTGCCGCCCAGCTTGCCGAAGCCGAGGACAACCATCCGCTGCTCCTTGCCGCCTGGGTCGCGTGGGATGCCGTAGCGCGCATGCATGGCGTTCTCGGACCAGCGCAAGCCAACGGCGAGCAGGGTTTCATACAGCGCGCTGGTCGACGCGAGCGTTTCGTCGATGTCGTCGAGCCCGTTGACGTCGCGAAACACCAGGCGCACGGCTTCGGCGTGGCGGAAGCGGCGCAGCACGGCCATGCAACGCTCTTCGTCGACGGGCAACTCCAGCGTCGCGCCGCGTGTCGAGGCATCCGTGTTGGCCCGAAGTTTCTCCAACCCCGCCGGTGCCAGGAGTTCGGGCTGCCTGCGCAGGATGTCGTAGGCGAAGTCCGAAGCCAGCAGCGTTCGCCGGACACGTTCGGCCACGCCAGCGTCGTCGTGCAGGGGAATGCGTGCGGCGCGGCATGCCGCCATCACGTCCGCGTAACGCTGGTCGATCAGGGCACGGAGTTCGGCGCTTTCGCGCGGGGCGGCTGAAGATTCATTCATGAGGCAGTCATTGTGCCTGACTTGGCAGGAAGGGCGCTGTAGCGCCGTTTGCACACGTTTCCGGCGCAAACATACGAAAAATCGTAGCGAAAAGTCGCTATTTGCCTGACAACCGGTTCATGTCAGCCTCGTTACAGTTCATGTCCCCCTGCGACAGGGGCGTGACACGAGGGATTTTATGAAAGGTAATTCAACAGGTTGGCGCGCCACCCTGGGCCGGGTCCTCCTTCCGGTGAGCCTGGCGCTGGTGTTCGTGTTCTACACGGGCTTCCTTGACGGCAACCCGGGCGTCGCGACGTCCGCCTGGGCGACACAGCCGCTGCATCTGTTCGCGAACGCGCTGCCCGGCCTGCTGTGTGCCACCTTGCTGCTCGTGCTGACACGCCGGGCGGTGCTCTCCTTCGCCCTGGCCTTCGTCGCCCAGGGCCTGGTGCTCTCGATCAGCGCCATCAAGATGCAGAACCTGGGGTCGCCGCTGCTGCCCGCCGACTTCCGTATGGTCGGGCAGCTAAAGAATGGCGGCCTCCATCTCCTCGGCGGCTACCTGCCCGCCAGCCCCTTGCCTTACCTCGCCATTGCCGCCGCCATCGCCCTGGTCGTGGCGCTCGCGAAGTACGAGCCGCCGCTTTTCGCCCGGCGGACGCACGGCCTGCGCCTGACAAGCGGCGTGGCGCTCGTCGCCCTGGTCGGCACGCTGTTTGCGGGCCAGCCCGCGTGGTCGCGCATGTACAACAACGGCACGCTGAGCATCCAACCGTGGTCCGCGTCGGACAATGCCCGCGACAACGGCGTGGTGACGACCCTCGTGCAGTTCCGCCTGCAGAATGCCGGCAAGAAGACCAAGGCCGACCCAGTCGAGGCGGGCCAGTTCATCGCCGCCAGCGACAGTTCGTTGCGCCAGCACATGGCCAATGCGGCCACCAACCAGCGCCAGACGCCCGATATCGTCGTAGTGCAGAGCGAGTCGTTCTTCGACCCGTCCGTGATCAACGGCCTGCAGGACGAAAACTTCGCCCCCAACCTGCACCGCCTTGCCCAGCACGCCAGCTCCGGTCAGTTACACGTGCCGACCTACGGTGGCGGCACCATCCGCACTGAGTTCGAAGTGCTGACGGGCCTGTCGCTGCGCTATTTCCCCACGATGCAGTTCCCCTACCTCGAGATGCACAGCGGCGTCATGCCGGGCATGGTTCGCGCGCTACGCTCGCATGGCTACGAGACCATCGCAGTGCATGGCAACGATCCGGGTTTCTGGAACCGCACGTCGGCGTTCAAATCGCTCGGCTTCGACCGCTTCGTTTCGCAGGCGGCGTTCCCCGCCGAAGCGAGGAAGCACGGCGAGCTGATGCCGGATAGCGCGATGACCGACCAGATCATGGCGCAGCTGAAGAGCGATGGCCCGCCGCGCTTCGTCTTCGCGATCAGCATGGAAGCCCACGGCCCGTACGATAAGACCTACATCGACGATACCGCGGAGCGGGATGCTATCCGTGTACCGGAAGGCATCAGCGATGACGACAAGCTCAAGCTCCGCAACTACATCTATCACATGCGCCATGCCGACGCGGAGCTCGGCCGCCTGGCCGACCTGCTCAAGCAGCGCGAGCGCCCCACCCTGCTGCTGTTCTACGGTGACCACCTCCCGGCGCTGACCGATACGTACGCCAAGGTCGGCTTCACCAGTGGCAAGGACATGCTGGCGCAGACCGTGCCGTACATCCTCATCGATGTGCACGGTGATGGTCCGGCACCGCGGAACGGTGACCTTGCCGCATGGATGCTCCCCGGTCGCCTGATGGAAGACGCGGGCGTGCACGACGATGCCTATTTCGCGCTGACCCAGGTGGTCGCGCCGCAACTGGCCGCGCTGACCCACGCGCCCGATGCGCCGGAATCGAAGGAAAACAGCCAGCTCAAATACACGGATGTGTCGATGGGCAATGTCGCCATGCTGCGCATGAAGCGCAAACTGGATCCGCTCGTTGCGCAGTTCGCAACGCCCGATGCGACGATGATCGCGCGCCAGCAAGGCCAGCCTGAAGAAGACGCGGCGGCAGGCGCAGGGCAATAACGCACACGCGGCAAAATCGCCGCTAACGCCACGCAGGTCACAGTTCTTGCCTGCCACCCTCACTAGCCTTCGTTCTTCCACTCGCATCGCGGGTGGCGGAACGGGGGCGTGTGCCAGCCGTGGCCGGCTGGTGCTTCATGGACTCTATCCCACAGGCAGGAGTCATACGCATGAAGAGTTTCGCTTCACTCGGCAAGAGCGTGGCGTGCGCGGGCATCATCGCGTCCATGTTCTTCTTCGCTCTGGCAGCTAACGCCGCTGACGCATCCACCCAACCCACCGCTCCCACGTTGCAGCTGACGCGTGTCGGCGCGCTGCCCCCACAGGCGAAGCCCGCCGGCGTCCCCGACGATTACGTGGTCACTCCCAACGGTTACTTCTCACCCGATTGCGTCGCCACGGTTCACCAGGGTGACGAACTGCAAGCCAACGGCATGATCCGTCGCGCTTCGGGCGTTACGGAAAAAGCACAGACCTGCGGCAAGGCGAACTTCTCCCTGCAGGGCGAGCGCGTCGAACCCAACGGGCACCGCTCGCTGACGAACACGCCCCCGCCTGAGCAGAGCGGATGGGTGCAGGCCGCGAACTACAGCAGCAGCACGCCCATAGGTCGCATCGTCGCCAGCTGGACGGTACCGTCCGCACCGTCGGCGAAGAACGACCAGGTCATCTACTTCTTCCCCGGCCTCGAGCAGTTGCCTACCGTGCAGTCGATCCTGCAGCCCGTGCTTGGTTGGAACGGCTACGGTGACAAAGCCTGGACACTCGCGAGCTGGAACTGCTGCGTTGACGGCACCACGTTCCACAGCGACCCGATCGCCGCGAAGGCCGGCGACAAGGTGGTCGGCGACACCTACTCCACCTGTACCGCTGGCCAGGCCTGCTCGACGTGGAAGATCGATTCGAAGAACACGACCACGGGCCAGACCAGCACGCTGACCACCAACCCGTATGCTGACCTCACCTGGGTTTTTGGCGGCGTCCTCGAGGTGTACAGCGTCGCGTCATGCAACCAGTACCCCGGCGGCCCGATCACCTTCAGCAACATCCAGGTGTATGACCGCAACAACCGGCGCGTATCGAACCCGCCGTGGCAGGGTAGCGATACGTCCGGCATCGATCCGCAGTGTAATTATGGGCTGAGTACTACGGCTACTTCGGCGACGATTTCGTACTGAGGCATCGCGCGCAAGCGCGCTCCCACGAGAGCGACCCCAAAAAAAAGGGCCCCGCGATGCGGGGCCCTTCTCATGCAGCGGTAACGCGGGAAGCAGGACTTAGAAGTCCATGCCACCCATGCCGCCCATGCCACCCGGGGCACCGTGGCCAGCGCCGTCGTCCTTCTTCGGCACTTCGGTCACGGCGGCTTCGGTGGTGATGATCGAACCGGCGACCGAGGCAGCGTACTGCAGGGCCGAACGGGTGACCTTGGTCGGATCCAGGATGCCGAAGGCAATCATGTCGCCGAACTCACCGGTGGCAGCGTTGTAACCGAAGTTACCGCTGTTTTCCTTCACCTTGTTCACGATGACCGACGCTTCTTCGCCGGCGTTCGTGACGATGGCGCGCAGCGGGGCTTCCAGCGTGCGGCGGGTGATGGCGATGCCGAGGTCCTGGTCCTGGTTGGCACCCTTCAGGCCTTCCAGCGCCTTGAGCGCACGGATCAGGGCGACGCCGCCGCCCGGGACCACGCCTTCTTCGACGGCTGCGCGCGTGGCGTGCAGGGCGTCTTCGACGCGGGCCTTCTTTTCCTTCATCTCGACTTCGGTAGCCGCGCCAACCTTGATGACGGCAACGCCGCCAGCCAGCTTGGCCACGCGCTCCTGCAGCTTCTCGCGGTCGTAGTCCGAAGAGGTCTCTTCGATCTGCGCCTTGATCTGGCCGATGCGCGACTGGATCTTCTCGGCTTCACCGGCACCATCGATGATGGTGGTGTTTTCCTTGGTGATGACGACGCGCTTGGCGCGGCCGAGATCGTTGATCGTGGCCTTGTCGAGCTGCAGGCCGACTTCTTCCGAGATGACCACGCCGTTGGTGAGGATGGCGATGTCTTCCAGGATGGCCTTGCGGCGATCGCCGAAGCCCGGCGCCTTGACGGCGGCGACCTTCACGATGCCACGGATGGTGTTGACGACGAGGGTGGCGAGGGCTTCGCCTTCCACTTCTTCAGCCACGATCAGCAGCGGCTTGCCGGCCTTCGCGACGGCTTCGAGCGCCGGGAGCAGCTCGCGGACGTTCGAGATCTTCTTGTCGTGGATGAGGATGAACGGGTCGTCCAGTTCAACCTGCTGCGACTGCTGGTTGTTGATGAAGTACGGCGAGAGGTAGCCGCGATCGAACTGCATGCCTTCGACGACGTCGAGCTCGTTCTCGAGACCCGAACCTTCTTCAACCGTGATCACGCCTTCCTTGCCGACCTTCTTCATCGCGTTGGCGATGATGTCGCCGATGTTGGCATCGGAGTTGGCCGAGATGGTGCCGACCTGGGCAATGGCCTTGTCGTCAGCGGTGGGCTTCGAGAGCGACTTCAGCTCGCCGACGGCGGCCACGACCGCCTGGTCGATACCGCGCTTGAGGTCCATCGGGTTGATGCCGGCGGCCACGGCCTTGAGGCCTTCCTGGATGAACGCCTGGGCGAGGACCGTCGCGGTCGTGGTGCCGTCACCGGCCACGTCGGAGGTCTTCGAAGCGGCTTCCTTCACGATCTGGGCGCCGATGTTCTCGTACTTGTCGGCGAGTTCGATTTCCTTCGCGACCGAGACACCGTCCTTCGTGACGGTCGGGGTGCCGAAGCTCTTCTCGAGCACGACGTTGCGGCCCTTCGGGCCCAGGGTGACCTTGACGGCATTGGCGAGGGTGTTGACACCCTTCAGCATGCGGGCGCGGACGTCTTCGCCGAAGCGGACTTCTTTAGCTGCCATGGGATAAATCCTTGGAAATTAGGTAAGAAAGGGGAAACGCGAGGTCAGGCGAGCGAGGCTCAGCCTTCGATGACCGCCACGATGTCGTCTTCCTTCAGGAAGACCAGCTCTTCGCCGTCGATCTTGATTTCCTGGCCGGCGTACTTGCCGAACAGGACGGTGTCACCTTCCTTCACCGACATCGGACGGACGCTGCCGTTCTCGAGGATGCGGCCGTTACCGGCGGCGATGACCTTGCCGCGGGTGGGCTTCTCGGTGGCGCTGTCCGGGATAACGATACCGCCGGCGGAGACGCGCTCCTCTTCCAGGCGCTTGACGATGACGCGATCGTGCAGCGGGCGCAGCTTGCTCATGAGTGACTCCAAAGCAGGTGGTTGTTATGTAAGAGAAAATGGCCACCCCGTTAGCACTTGGCCGGGGTGAGTGCCAGAATTCTAGCCAAAGCACGCCCGTGATCGGAAGAGCTTTGGATGGCCGAGACATGGCGTCGCTACGAAACGGTTCAAGGTCTCCCGGTACAAAAAGTCGCGATTGGGCCCGCGGCAACGGGGATGCAAGCTAATCCGCACTCACCCGGTCATAATCATCGACGCCCTTGCGGTTCGTCGCCGCACCGATCCATGGAGCCACCATGCCGTCGTTCGCCCGCCTCATGCGGAACCTGGCCATCCTGGTCAGCCTGAGCCTCTTCGCCCTGCCCGCCCTGGCGCAGGACGATGACAACCTGCTGCCGGTCACCCAGGCGTTCCACCTGACCTCGGATGCCAGCCAGCCGGGCATGGTGAAGCTGCACTGGCGGATCGCCCCGGACTATTACCTGTACCGCGGCCGGATCAAGATCAAGGCGGTGGACGCCGCCGCAGTGAAGCTGGGCGAGCCCACGCTCCCCGATGGCCTGAAAAAGCACGACGAATACCTGGGCGACGTGGAGATCTACCACGGCGACATCGAGGCGACGGTGCCCTACACGCTGGCTGACGCCGCGACGAAGGTGCTGGCGCTGGACGTGCAGTACCAGGGCTGCCACGAGGTGGAGCCGAAGATCTGCTACCCGCCGAACACCGAGCACCTGAAGCTCACCATCGGTGCGCCGTCTACCATCCCTGCCGGCGATGCCCCGGCCGCCCCGGCGGCGAAGGGCAACGGCGCCGCACTGCTCGGCGCGCCCGCGGCGACCCCCGGCACGGATGCCCAGGCCCTGCCGGCCAACCAGGCGTTCCGCTTCGAAGCCCTCGCGAAGGACGGTAAGAGCCTGCTCCTGCGCTGGACGATGCCGAAGGACTACTACCTTTACCGCGACAAGACCGAGATCAAGGTGCTCTCGCCCGCGGGCGTATCGGCGGGTGAGCCGGACTGGCCCAGCGGCATCGCACACCACGACGAACATTTCGGCGACACCATCGTCTATTTCGACCAGGTGGAAGTGCCGGTGCCGCTCAACGGCGCCGATGCCTCGAAGAAGGTGGAACTGGAGGTCGCCTACCAGGGCTGCCTCGAGAACGGCATCTGCTACCCGGTGATGACCCGCCACCTCAGCGCCGACCTCGCCTCGGGCGCGGTCACCGTGGGTGATGCGGCGAGTGCCGCGTCGTCGGCCGCCCCTGCCCCGGCTGCCGCGCCGGGCGAGGTCGCCCCGACCCCGCCACCCGCGAACCTGATGCCCGGTGGCGCCGAGAAGGTCGGCTTCATCGCCGCCATCGGCCTCGCCCTGCTGGGCGGCCTGATCCTCAACCTCATGCCGTGCGTCCTGCCGGTGCTGTCGCTCAAGGCCATCACCGTGCTGGAAAGCGGGGAGAGCCCGGCCGCCGCGCGCAGGCACGCGCTCTGGTACACCGCGGGCGTCATGCTGTCGTTCGCCCTGCTCGGCCTCATCGTGGTCGGTATCCGCGCGGCCGGCCATGGCCTGCAGTGGGGTGCGCAGTTCCAGCAGCCGGCGATCGTGGGCGTGCTGGTCTACGTGATGCTGGCCATCGGCCTCTCGATGTCGGGCGTGTTCGAAGTGGGCGGCTCCCTGGGTAACGTGGGCAGTGGCCTCGCCTCGCGCTCCGGCCCCACCGGTGATTTCTTCACCGGCGTACTGGCCGTCGTGGTCGCCAGCCCGTGCACCGCGCCGTTCATGGGCTCCGCCATCGCCTTCGCGTTCGCCGCGCCGCTGTACGTCGCCTTCCTGATCTTCGTGGCGCTGGGCCTCGGCCTGGCCCTGCCCTTCCTGCTGATGGGTTTCGTGCCTGCGGTGGCGCGCATGCTCCCGCGCCCCGGCCGCTGGATGGAGACGCTGAAGCAGGCGCTCGCCTTCCCGATGTACCTGACCGCCGTGTGGCTCCTGTGGGTGCTCACCAAGCAGCGTGGCGCCGATGCGGCCGCGCTGGTGCTGGCTGGCGGCGTGCTGCTGGCCATGGCGCTGTGGTGGTACGGCCGTAGCCGTGGCAGCCGGCTGTCGTGGGTGTTCACCGCCGTGCTCGGCATCGGTGCGGTGGCAGCCCTGTGGACGGTCCACGGGCTGCCGGCCCCGACGACGACCCAGACGGCCTCGGACGGCTCCGTGCCGTATTCGCCTGAGAAGCTCGCCGAACTGCGCGCGGCAGGCACCCCGGTGCTCGTCGACATGACCGCCGACTGGTGCATCACCTGCAAGGCCAACGAGCGTGCGGTGCTCGATACCGATGCGTTCCGCGACCTGCTCAAGCGCACCGGCACCGTTTATATGAAGGGCGACTGGACCGACGTGAACACCACGATCGCCGCCTTCCTGGAACAGTGGCACTCGGTGGGCGTACCGCTCTATGTCGTCTACCCGAAGGGCGGCGGTGAAGGCCACAAGCTGTCCACCGTGCTTACGCAGGACACGGTGAAGCAGGCCCTGGACACCGCGTCGGGCCAATGAAGCGCGGCCCGACCTTCTGGTTCGTCGCGCTCGCCATTGCCGCGGCCGCGCTCGGCCTCTGGCTCGAGCATCGGCGGGAGCACCCCTCCGAGATCAACGGCGTGACGATCGCGGACGTAGGCGACATGGCGCCGGAGACCGCCTGGCTCAGTACGGAAGGGAAGCCGCGCACCCTGGCCGACTGGCGCGGCCGCCGGGTGCTGATCAACTTCTGGGCCACGTGGTGCGCCCCTTGCCGCCAGGAGATGCCGCTGCTGAGCGCGGCGGCGCAGGATGCGGCGCGCCAGGGCACGGTGATCCTCGGGGTCGCCGAGGATACGGCGCCGGCCGTGCGGGTCCATCTCGCCAGCCACCCGGTGAACTACCCCGTGGTCATCGGCGCCACGGATGCGCCCGGCGGCTCGCTGTCGTTCGGAAATACCCGACAGGTGCTGCCCTACAGCGTCCTGGTGGGCGAGGATGGGCGTATCCTGCGCCGCAAGATGGGCACGTTCAGCGAGCAGGAGCTCGCCGAATGGCTCAAGCCCTGAGCCTTTAGGAAAACCGCATGGACACCCTGCCCTCGCACGACGAGGCCATCGACGCGACCCGTACGTGGCTCGAACGCGCCGTCATCGGCCTGAACCTCTGCCCGTTCGCCAAGGCGGTCCACAAGAAGGGCCAGGTGCGCTACGTGGTGAGTGACGCCACCCAGCCCCTGCAACTGCATGAGGACCTGGTGCGCGAGCTCGAACTGCTGCGGGATACGCATCCCGAGCAGGTCGATACGACCCTGTTGATCCACCCGGGGGTGCTGGGCGATTTCATGGATTTCAACGAGTTCCTGGAGGTCGCGGACGATACCGTCGCCGACCTGGATCTGGAAGGCGAGATCCAGGTGGCCAGCTTCCACCCCGATTTCCAGTTCGAAGGCACGGCGCCGGACGACATCACCAACTACACCAACCGCTCGCCGTTCCCCACGCTGCACCTGTTGCGCGAGGCCAGCATCGACAAGGCGGTAGCGGCGTTCCCGGATGCTTCGAAGATCTTCGAGGCGAACATGGAAACGCTGGACAAGCTGGGCGTCGAAGGCTGGAACAAGCTCTTCTCCGCGTAGGAGCAAACCCTGTGGGAGCGGGGGGGGGGGCGGGGGGGGGGGGGGCCCCGCCCCACCCCCCCCCCCCCCCCCCCCCCCGGGGGGGGGGGGGGGGGGGGGGGCGCCGGGGTGGGGGGCGCCGCCCCCCACACTTACAGGTTTTTTAACGGG
>NZ_JBVJMK010000025.1:0-48093 GCF_055584245.1 Luteibacter sp. NPDC104163 | reverse complement strand
GGTTGGGCTAACCAGGTTTTTTGGGGGTGTCCTGATTTTAATTTTGTGGGTGGGGGGGGGGGGGGGGTGGGCGCCCCCCCCCCCCCCCCCCCGCTCCCACAAGGGTGTTACCAGACCTTGTAGACCTGGCCGGTCTGCAGGCCTTCGACCGAGCGTGAGAACGCCAGCGCGGCACGCGCGGCGTCGACGGGTTCGAAGCCGCGGAAGAACGGGCCGTAACCTGCCATCGATTCGGTCAGCACGTTCGGGCTCACGACGTTGATGCGCAGGCCGCGCGGCAGCTCGATGGCGGCGGCGCGAACGTATGCCTCGACCGCACCGTTGACCATGCTTGCGCAGGCGCCCGCCAGGATCGGCTGTTCGGTGAGGATGCCGGTGATCAGCGTGAACGAACCACGCTCGCGCAGCTTGTCCATGCCGGCCTGGACCAGGCGGACCTGGCCGAGCAGCTTGTCGTTGATGCCTTCGAGGTACTTGTCTTCGGTCAGTTCATCCAGCGGCGCGAACGGGACCTTGCCCGCCGTGCATACGACGGCGTCGAGTTCTCCCACCTTGTCGTACATCGCCTCGACGCTCTTGCCGTCGCGGAGATCCACCTGCACATCGCCGCTGCTACGACCGGCGCGGATGATCTCGTGCCGCTGGCCGAGTTCGGCGGCAACGGCCTTGCCCAGCGTGCCGCCGGCGCCAACGATAAGGATCTTCATGAAAGGGTCTCCAGGGTAGTGGCCAACGGGAAAGGGTACGCCCCGGCGCATGAACTGTCCCGCCGGCGTCGACCGGGGCTTCATGGGGCATACCCGGAGGCTTCACCCCCGCGAACCTACGTTGGGATCCAACCTAGCCGAGTGGAGCCAGCCCATGCCTCTCACCCCTACGAATCCCCAGCCTCCCTTCGCCGAACCGGGCAAGAACCGCCCGGAGGACGAGATCCGCAAGCCGGGAAGCTACCGCCCGGAACGCGATGCCGACCCCGAGCCGCCGGAAGATAACGATCCGGTAGAGCCGTTGGAACCGAAGTGACCCTTCTTTCGCCAAGGGCACCTCAGGTGCCAGACACCCGTCCATCACCCCGGTGTTTCCAGGCGTACTTCACCAGGCGGACAGGATCGAAAGCGAACGTGAGCTGGTGATCCCCCGGCGGAACGCAAACCGCGCGGAACATGCCGTTCGCGCGATGGATGGGAACCGGCACGCCATCGAGCGTGGCGCCCCACCCCGGATGATCCACATCGCCGGCGACCAGCCATCCGCCCTGCGCGGAGTGGACATGGAGATCCACGCGCGAATAGGTCGAGCCCTGGACATCGGCTTCGACGCGCCCCGTGCACTTCGTCGCGCGAGCGCGGGCCGTCGCCCGGTCCTCGTCGTCGCGAGGCGTGAGCCAGACGGATTGCGCGAAATCCGTCTGGTTGAAGTCGGCGACGGATGGCGTCTCGCCCACTGCCAACCAGCGCACGTCGACCGGCCGCAGGAAGCGACCGTACGCGCCGTCATTCCGCCAGAGATCGACGTAGGGGAAGGAATCGACCTTCGTGTAATCGGGTGGCGGCACATAGGTAGCCGGCTCATCGCCATGTCCGATCGCGAGATAACGCACGCCGAGGAGATCGTCCAGGCGGGCGTCGGGCCGCGCGTTATACGGTGCCGGCGCGCTGGCCACGTTGATGTTCTCGCGGGGCTGGTACCAGGACTCGTACAACGCGTCGCGCAGCGGGTTGTAGCCCTGCGTTGAGCGGATGCCCAGCAGCATGCCCATGTTGTCCCAGGCCGCTGAGGTCGACTCGACGCTTATGCGTTCATGGCTACGCAGCCGGTCCGCGAGGTAGAGCGCGGCGGGATCGCGCCGGTAGTGCCTGACGTCGTTGTACGACGCGTTGAACCGGCCATTGAAGTTGTAGCTCCGGTAGTCCGCGACCACGAGGACGACGAGCCATAGCGCGACACGCCATGCGCTGCCGGGGCGGCACAGCTGCCATAGCACCAGCGCGCCCACGATAACGGCGATGCCCGGGGCACCATGCGGAGCGAACCGCGAGCATGCTCCGGCGATGACCAGCCATAGCAAGGCCATCCCCGCCAGCCACGCTGTCTCCCGCCGTGAACGCAGGTCCAGCTGCGTCGCGCCAGCGGCCACCAGGAACGCCAGGGCGAAGTTGAGGACATACGCCGCGTCCGAGGGGCGGCGAAAGTGATTGAGGCCGGGTAGCCACGTATACAGCCAGCCATAGACGGGCGTGCGCGTGCCCAGCATGTACACGGTGGCAAACAGGGCCAGCGTCGCGAAACACACGATGCCGCGTCGTCGGCGCGGCATCCGCCATGCGCGCACGAGACCTGCCAGGGCCAGCATTGGCACGGCACCGATGTACAGGAAGGACTGCACCGGATCGATGGGTGCGTGGATGAAATCCGACAGGCCGCCATAGGCATTGGGATACACGAGGAACAAGAGGGCGCGCGGGTCCAGCGAACCGCCCGCCGCGAGCGCCAGCGCCATGTCGGAGCGAGTGGAAAGTTGCAGCGTCGCCCAGCTGAAGATGAGCTGGGGCAGGCCAACCAACAACGCCAGGACCAGCGCGATACCCAGGGCCAGGGCGGTACGAACCCGTCCACGACCATCCATGGCGCGCCCTTCCGTCGCCACGGCGACCACGCCATAGGCAAGCACGACCAGCACGAACAGATACGTGACCTGGGTGAGCTGCGTCACCATCGCCCCGGCGGCCAGGCCCAACAGGCACCCGCGCCCCAGGCCCGGCCGTTCCAGGGCGCGGCGCAACGCGAGCAACACCACCGGCACGTAGCCATAGGCGATGACGATGGGCACGTGCTCCAGCCGCGAGGCGGCCACGCCGCCGGCCATGTACACGATGGCGCCGAGCAGCATGCCCAGCGGGTTCGCGCCATGCCGGCGCAGCACGCCGAGCATGGCCGCGCCGCCCATCAGCATGTGCAACAGCACGCCCCAGGAAAACCACACGGCCCCTGGATCCGGCGGAAGGAGCATCCAGCCCATGAGCAGCGGCGAGAAGAGCATGCCCTGCGGGTCACCCAGCTGGGCGAACCCGCCGTAGATAAACGGGTTCCACCACGGCGCCACCCCGGTGCGCAGGCTGTGCGCGTTGAAGTACACGGTGGGGTAGAACTGGTAGATCGCGTCCCAGGGCAAGACCTTGCCGCGCACCAGCACGGTGAAGTTCAGCGCCAGCCAGGCGGCAGCCAGCACGAGCAACAGGCGTCGGTAGGGGATCTTGTCTGTAGGCAAGGCGCGGCCGGGTGATCGCAAGGGAATGCGGGAGTCTAAGCCAACCGGCCCTTTTCGGGCCCTGTGGTCTCGCGGGCCGGCCGGTTAGACTCCCCGCCATGAGCCCCGCATCCAAGAAGAACACGCCGCGCCGCAAGGTGCCGACCATGGCGCGCAAGCCCGTCGCAGCCCCCGCCCCAGCGCGGGTGCGGCCCGCGGATGCGTCGACGACGGCCGAGCGCGTCCTGGCGTTCCTGCTGCGGGGCGCGCCTGCCGCCCGCCGCGAGCGCATCTACGCGTTCCTCCAGCTCACCCGCATGGATCGCCCCATCGGGGCGTTGCTGCTCCTGTGGCCTACCTGGTGGGCCCTGTGGCTGGCCGCGAAGGATTTCCCGCCGGTCGGCCCCCTGGTGATCTTCACCCTCGGTGTGTTCGCCATGCGCTCGGCCGGCTGTGCGATCAACGACTACGCCGATCGCAAGCTCGATCCGCAGGTGGCGCGCACGGCGGGGCGCCCGATCGCGAGTGGCAGGATCACGCCCAAGGAGGCCTTGATCACCTTTGCCGCCCTGCTGGTGTTCTCGTTCGTGCTTGTGCTGTTCACGAACAAGCTCACGATCCTGCTCTCCTTCGCGGGCGCGGGACTCGCGGCGCTCTACCCCTTCACCAAGCGCTACACCAACCTGCCGCAGGTGGTCCTGGGCGCGGCGTTCGGCTGGTCGATCCCCATGGCCTTCGCCGCGGTCACGAACCAGGTGCCGCCGGTGGCGTGGCTGCTGTTCATCGCGAATATCCTCTGGTCGGTGATCTACGACACGGAATACGCGATGGTCGATCGCGAGGAGGACCTGAAGGCTGGCGCGAAGTCCACGGCCATCCTGTTCGCCGATGCCGACCTCGTGATCATCGGCGTGCTGATGGGCACGTTCCTGCTCGCCATGCTGATGGTCGGCACGCGCTCGGCGCTAGGCTGGCCTTACTGGCTTGGCCTGGCGATCACCGCCGGCCTGTTCGCTTACCAGCAGTGGATCATGCGCGATCGTGCGCGGGATGCGTGCCTGGCGGCGTTCCGGCATAACAACTGGGTAGGCCTTGCGTTGTGGGTCGGCATCGTCGTCGCGCTGGCCCTGTGATGCGCATCACGTTCGTCACCGTTCGGAAAACTTCGCGGTCATCGTGACATCCCACGGACATCGCGCATGAACTTGTCCGTCACCACTGACGCATAAGTTCTTCCGGATCACGCGCCCAGGGAGAGGCCGGCGTACCGGCAAACCCCTGCCGGGCGGCGGGGTGGGCACGTGTACTACCCATCCCGGAGTTCCACCCCACCATGCGTCATACCCAGCTCTGTCGTGCGCTGCGCACGGCCATCGTCGCCGCGTTCGCGTTTTCCGCCGCCGCCCACGCGCAGGATGCCGAACCACAAAAGAAAACCACGGATCTCGACAACGTGGTCGTCACCGCCCGCTCGGGCGTCGAGACGCGGACCAAGGCCGAGACCAGCTATTCGATCACCACGATCGACGAGGACCGCCTGCGCATGCAGGCCCCGACCAGCGTGACCGAAGCCGTGAAATCCGTGCCCGGCTTCTGGGTCGAATCCTCCGGTGGCGAAGCCTCGGGCAACATCCGCGCCCGTGGTATCCCGGTGGACGGCTACGGCTCGGTGACGCTGCTCGAAGACGGCATCCCCGTGCAGCACGATCCCGCACTGGGTTACCTCAACGCCGACCAGGCGTTCCGCCTCGATGAAACGATCGAGCGCGTCGAAGTCGTCCGTGGTGGCCCGTCCTCCGTGTTCTATTCGAACGCGCCGGCCGGTGCGATCAACTTCATCCCGCGCCAGGTCGGCGATACCGCCGAAGGCCTCGTGAAGTACACCGTCGGCAACTATTCGCTCAACCGGCTCGACTTCTGGTACGGCACGCCGATCGGCGGTGGCTGGAAGCTCGGCGTCGGCGGCTTCTGGCGCGTCGACGACGGCGTGCGCCGCCCGCAGTTCCACGCCGATGATGGCGGCCAGCTTCGCGCGACCCTGTCGAAGCAGCTGGAGAACGGCAACATCAGCTTCGACGTGAAGCACATGGACGACAAGGTCGCCCTGTATCTCGGCATCCCGATGTACACGGATCCGCACGGCGACATCCGTCCCGCGCCCGGTTTCAACGGTAACTACGGCACGCTGGCCGGTCCGGAAACGGAGAACCTCGACATGCGCGAGGCGGGCGGTGGCACGTACCACTTCGACAACAGCGAAGGCACGCACGTCAAGCGTACCCAGGTGTCCTTCAAGTTCGACCACGACCTGGGCGATGACTGGAAGCTCGCCGAAGCGATGCGCTACAGCACCACCGATACGCAGCGTAACGGTGTGTTCCCGAACGCAGTGCAGACCGGTGCCTCGCTGATCCAGCAAGACAGCGCCAAGCGCCTCGGCCTCGTGCCGGGCGCCACGGCATTGCAGCTGCGCTACGTCGACAACCCGTCGCAGGTGTTCAACGTCAACGGCCAGAACGGCAACGGCCTGGTCGTCACGGGCGGTATCCGCGGCGTCACCATGCCGGTGAACGAGTTCATCAATGACACGCGCGTCCTGCGCAAGTTCGAGTTCGGCGACCAGAGCCATGACGTCACGCTCGGCTACTACCACGCCAACTTCGAGCAGGACTTCGATCGTTACTCCTCCACCGTGCTGCTCGACGTCAAGGACAACGCGCGCCTGCTCGATCTCGTCGGCGTGGATGCGAATGGCAATGTCGTCGGCTCGCTCACCGACCATGGCTACTACGGCTACGGTTACGAATGGGAACACGCCAGCGGCAAGTCGAACACGAACGCGCTCTATCTGTCCGATGAGTGGCAGGTCACCCCGGAGCTGCGCATCGACGGCGGCGCGCGCTGGGAGAAGGTCACCGTGCAGGGTTACACCGAGGGCAAGACCAAGGTCGACCTGGGCGGCTCACCGGCAGCGGCGAGCGTGCTGACCGGTAACGGCCAGTTCACCCATTACGACCAGAGCTTCGACAAGACCGGCTGGACCCTCGGCGCCAACTGGCAGTTCTCGCCCCGCCAGGGCGTGTTCGCCCGCTGGACCTCGACCTTCCGCCTGCCGAACCTCAGCACCTACATCACCAGCCCCACCGCGACACCGGTGCTCCAGACCATGGACCTGGGCGAGGCGGGGTGGAAGTACAGCGACCGCTTCGTCGACCTGTACGCGACGGCCTTCTATACCAAGTACGACAACGTCAGCTTCTCGAACTACGTCTTCGATCGGAACAACAACACCTCCACGCCGCAGACCGGGTACGCTAGCAGCAAGACCTACGGTCTCGAACTGGAGGGCACCGTGTACCCGAGCAATTGGTTCGACGTGCAGTTCAATGCGACCCTGCAGGATCCGAAGTACAAGGGCCTGCGCTATACCGAGGCCGTGAACAATGCGCCGGTGCTTCGCGATTACGAGGACAACCAGCTGATCCGCGTGCCGAAGGTGAGCTACCGGATCGTGCCGGGCGTGAACCTGATGGATAACCGCCTGCGCCTGCAGTTCTCGTACGAGCACGAGGGCATGCGCTACGTCGACACGGCCAACTCGGTGCGCCTGCCGGCGTATCACGTGGTGAACTTCAGTGCCCGCTACGATGCCACCCAGCAGCTGTCGCTGTATTTCTACGCCGACAACCTGTTCAACTCGCTGGGCCTCACCGAAGGCAATCCACGTGCCGGCGAGCTGGCCAGCTCCGATGTGGGCGCCACCACGTTCATCGCCCGGCCGTTGCTCGGCCGCTCGTTCCGTGCTGCCGCGATGTACCGTTTCTGATGCGCGGCCTCATCGCCTTCCTCCTGGCCTGCTTCGCCGTCGCCAGCGTAGCGGCGGCGGAGCGTGCACCCGATGTCGTGCTCGTCGGCGACCTCTCCGGCAAGGACATCCACACCTACCGGGAGATCCCGTTCGAGGTACCGGCCGGCACGCGGCGGATCACTATCGACGTGACCTACACCGGGCGCGAAGAGCGCACCACCATCGACCTGGGCCTGCTGGGCCCCGGTGGCTTCGCGGAGCAGGATGGCTTCCGCGGATGGAGCGGTGGCAGCAAGCGGCGCTTCACGGTGTCGGCGACGGATGCGACGGCTTCGTTCCTGCCCGGTGAGATCCGTGCGGGGCAGTGGCGGCTGTTGCTGGGCATTCCCAACATCCGCCCGACGTCCACCGCGTCCTTCACCGCGGATGTCTGGTTCTCCGGTGATGACGAGGGCTTCGGTCCCGAGCACGGGCTGTCGCCACCGCTGAAGACGGTGGACGGCTGGTACCGCGGCGACCTGCACATGCACACGGCGCACAGCGACGGCGGCTGCCTCAATGCGAGCGGCACGGCGAAGGTGCCCTGCCCGCTGTTCCTCACCGTGGTCTCGGCGGCGAAGCGCGGACTCGACTTCATCGCCATCTCCGAACACAACACCATGTCGCAGGTGTCGGAGATGCGTGAGTTGCAGCCGTACTTCGACAGCATGCTGATGATCCCCGCGCGCGAGATCACCACGTTCGAAGGCCACGCCAACCTCTTCGGCGTGGCCCGGCCGCTGGATTTCCGCGTGGGCAGCACGAGCGTGCCCGACTGGAACGCCCTCACTGCAGATGTCGCGAAGGCGCACGGGCTGATCTCGATCAACCACCCGCGCCGGCCTAACGACGAAACTTGCATGGGCTGCGGGTTCACGCCGCGGAAGCCGGTGGACATGCACGGCTTCCAGGCGATCGAGGCCATCAACGGCCGTGATCCTGGCCGTCCCGAGACCGGTATCCCGTTCTGGGAGAAGCAGCTCAATGCGGGCGTGCGCATCACCGGTATCGGCGGCGGCGACAGCCACGATGGCAGCGATGGCGCACGCGACGAGTTCGCTGGCGTGATCGGCGTGCCGACCACGGTGGTGCATGCCAGGGAGCTTTCCATGGAAGGCATCCTCGACGGCATCCGCGCCGGGCATGTGTTCGTCGATGCCGAAGGGACCAAAGACCGCACGCTGGACGTGACCGCCACGGCCGGCAACGCCACGGCCCACATGGGCGATACGCTGGCTGTCGCGAAAGGCTCGAGCATGCATGTAGCAGTCGCCACGACGGCGGTGACCGGCATGCAGGCGATCGCCACCGTCGACGGCAAACGCGTCGGTGACAAGGCCTTGGGCAGCGACGGCAGCGCCTCCTTCGACTGGAAGAGCGACGGCAAGGCGCACTGGTTCCGCGTCGATATCCGCGATGCGCAGGGCAAGCTCCTTCTCCTCGGCAACCCCGTCTACGCAAACCCACTGTAGGAGCGCACTTGTGGGAGCGTGCTTGCACGCGATCGACGGTGGCGCAAGCACCCATCGCGTGCAAGCACGCTCCCACAGCGCGCTCCTACAGGTCGGCGAAACCGGGTTTTGCTGTACGCGCCAACGCCCACACATCCACCCGTGCCACCCCTGCGCGCTGCAACGCCAGCGTGCAGGCCTCCAACGTGGCGCCGGTGGTCATCACATCGTCCACGACCGCCACGTGATCGAGCCCCGGCGGTACGGACGCCACGAACGCATCGCGCATGTTCGTCGCCCGCGCTTCGGCATCAAGCTCGCTCTGCGCATCGGTACTGCGCACGCGCTGCAGCAGTTCAGGCCGCAGCGGTATACCGAGGTGCCGCGCCAGTGGCCGGGCTAGTTCTAGCGCCTGGTTGAAGCCGCGTTCGCGCAGCCGTGCAGCGTGCAGCGGCACCGGCACGATGGCCTGCGGCAGGCCCGGCGGGCTTCCGGCGGCTATCCAGCGGCGTGACAGCACTTTCCCCGCGACCAGATCGCCACCGAACTTGAAACGCTTCTCCAGCAAGTCCAGCGGCCACGCATAGCGGTAAGGCACCCACGCGCGTTGCCAGGGGCGCGCGGTCTTCGTGCAGTCAGTGCAACGCTCCATCGTACGCGCGAGGGGTAGCGCGCAGCGATCGCAATGGACGCGATTCAACACCAGCGCTTCGGTACAACCGGCACACAGCTCGATGCCATCGTGGCCATCCGCGCCACAGAGCAGGCAACGCAGTGGCAGGAGGAACCGGCCCAGTCGGGCCAGCCAGGGGAGTGCATCCATGCATCCTTTCCTGAGGTGGGTGTTAGTTACCCGGCCGGTACATCGCCGCGTCGACGATCGACCACAGGTGGATGAGCCAGCCCAGCCAGATGATCCAGAGCACCGCGGCGAGCACGAACATGATCAGCGCCTTGAAGACGCGCCCCTGTACGAGCTGGCCCAGGCCGGGGATGAAGAAACTGCACACCGCGGCGATGACGTTACCGGAACTGCCCTGACCTGCTGCACTCATGGGGGGTGACTCCTGGGGAGGGGGACGGCCTGATCGTACGGCAGCACGGGGCCTGTCAGCCGTAAACCAGTGGCACGCCGTTAAGGTTGACAGTGCGTAAGCGGCCGCCGACACTGCGCGCCTTCGCCACGGGAGCCTTCCATGACCGCAGCCCTCCGCCACGACTGGACCGTCGACGAGGTCGAACGCCTGTTTTCGTTGCCGTTCAACGACTTGCTGTTCCAGGCCCAGTCGGTCCACCGCCAGCACCACGATCCGAATGCGGTTCAGGTTTCCACCCTGCTCTCGATCAAGACGGGCGGCTGCCCGGAGGATTGCGCCTATTGCCCGCAGGCGGCGCGTTACGCCACCGGGGTGAAGGCCGAGAAGCTGATGAGCGTGGAGGCCGTGCTGGCCCGCGCCCAGGCCGCGAAGGACGCGGGTGCGAGCCGCTTCTGCATGGGCGCCGCCTGGCGCGCGCCGAAGGATCGCGATGTCGCCAAGGTGGCCGAGATCGTCAGCGCGGTGAAGGGCCTGGGCCTGCAGACCTGCGCGACGCTCGGCATGCTGAGCCAGTCGCAGGCCGAGACGCTGAAAGGCGCCGGCCTCGATTTCTACAACCATAACCTCGATACCTCGCCGGATTTCTACGGCGAGATCATCCACACGCGCGAGTACCAGGACCGCCTGGATACGCTCGAGAACGTGCGCCACGCCGGCATGAAGACCTGCTGCGGCGGCATCGTCGGCATGGGCGAATCCCGTGCGCAGCGCGCCGGGCTGTTGCGCACGCTGGCGAACCTGCCGGAGCACCCGGAGTCGGTGCCGATCAACCGGCTCGTGCAAGTTGCGGGCACGCCGCTGCATGGCACCGAGGCGCTGGATCCGTTTGAGTTCGTGCGCAGCATCGCGGTTGCGCGCATCCTCATGCCGGCCTCCGTCGTGCGCCTCTCCGCTGGGCGCGAAACCATGGACGACGCACTGCAGGCGCTGTGTTTCGCCGCGGGCGCGAACTCCATCTTCTACGGGGAAAAGCTGCTCACCACCGGCAACCCCGACGTCGAGCATGACCGCCGCCTGTTCGAGCGCCTCGGCCTGAAACCGCTCGAGGTCGAAGTCGAACCCGGCACGGTCCACGCCGACATCATCGAACCCGCCGACGCGGCGTGAGCACGCGGCCGGACCTGCGCGCGCGGATCGCCGCCGCGCGCGCGCAACGTGAGCGCGAAGGCCTGCTTCGCCGCGTGCGTACGTGCGATGTGCTGCCGGCCGGACGACGCCTCGTTGGCAAACGGGTCCTGGCCGACTTCTGCGGTAATGATTACCTGGGCCTGGCGAGCCACCGCGACCTGGTGGCGGCGCTGACGCGCGCTGCCGCCGTCGAAGGTGTCGGCACCGGCGCGGCCCATCTGGTTTCCGGCCATCGCGGCGAGCATGCCGCGCTCGAGGAGGAGCTCGCGGACTGGACGGGCCGCGAACGCGCGGTGCTCTTTTCCACCGGCGTGATGGCCAACCTCGGCGCGCTGCAGGCACTGCTCGGTGCCGGCGCCATGCCCGGGCGCGATACCGCGCTGTGCGTGCAGGACAAGCTCAACCACGCCAGCCTCATCGATGGCGCCCAGCTCGCGGGTGCCGCGCTGAGCCGTTACCCACATGCGGACGTGGCTGCGGCGGCGCGCCAGCTGGATGCGCAGCCCGACGCGCCAGCCCTGCTCGCCACCGATGGCGTGTTCAGCATGGATGGCGACATCGCGCCGTTGCCGGCGCTGGCGTCGCTCTGCCGCGACCGCGGCGCCATGCTTTACGTGGATGACGCCCACGGCCTGGGCGTGCTCGGCCGGCACGGTGCCGGCTCCCTCGCCGCCGCAGGGCTCGGCAGCGCCGATGCCCCGGTGTTGATGGGCACGCTGGGCAAGGCGCTGGGCTGCGCGGGCGCGTTCGTCGCGGGCGACGCCGACGTGATCGACGCCATCGTCCAGTTCGCCCGGCCCTACATCTACACCACCGCCATGCCCGCCGCGCTGGCCGCAGCCACCCGCGCCGCGGTGCGCCTGGTGCGCGAAGACACCGAGGGGCGCCGCGAGCAGCTGGCCGCCCATATCGCCCGGTTCCGCGCCGGCGCGGCCCAGCTGGGCCTGCCCCTGCTGCCGAGCCAGACGGCCATCCAGCCGCTGGTCCTGGGCGATGCCGGCGCGGCGCTGGCCGCCGCCCGGATGCTGGAGCGAGCCGGGTTCCTGGTGGTGCCGATCCGCCCGCCGACGGTCCCGAGGGGCGCGGCCCGCCTGCGCATCACCCTCTCGGCGGCCCATACGGAGGCCCGGATCGACGCCCTGCTGGAGGCCCTGGGCCGGGTTCCCCTGCCAGCGCAGGCCCTCGCCGTATAATGGGCGGCCCCGCGCTTCGCCCCATGCCCATGTCCATCCTCAACATTTCCGCCTACAAGTTCGTCGGCCTCGACGATCTCGCCGCCCTGCGCGAGCGGATCGTGGCGCGCTGCGAGGCGCTGGCACTGAAGGGCACCATCCTTCTTGCGCCCGAGGGCATCAACCTGTTCCTCGCCGCGCCGCGCGAGGCCATCGATGCCTTCATGGCATGGCTGCATGAGGATCCGCGCTTCGCCGACATCGCGCCGAAGGAAAGCTGGTCGGACGACGTACCGTTCGGCCGCATGCGCGTGCGCCTGAAGAAAGAAATCATCACCATGCACGCGCCGGCGATCCGCCCCGAGGCAGGCCGCGCTCCGCATGTGCTGCCGGCCGACCTGCGCCGCTGGCTCGACCAGGGCCACGACGATGCCGGCCGCGAAGTCGTGCTGCTCGATACGCGCAACGACTACGAAGTCGCCGCGGGCACGTTTGAAAACACCGTGGAATACGGCCTCGCCTCCTTCACCGGCTTCCCCGGCGCGGTCGCCGCCGATCGCGAGCGCTTCGACGGCAAGACGGTGGTGTCGTTCTGCACGGGCGGCATCCGCTGCGAAAAGGCCGTTATCCACATGCGCGAGATCGGCATCGAACACGTGTTCCAGCTGGAAGGCGGCATCCTCAAGTATTTCGAGGAAGTCGGTGGCGCGCACTGGCGCGGCGACTGCTTCGTGTTCGACGGCCGTGGCGCGGTGGATCCTGCCCTCGCCCCGAGCGAGGCGCCGTGAGCGGCCTCTACATCGAGCGACGCGGCAGCGGCAGCACGCCGCTGGTGATGCTCCACGGCTGGGCCATGCATGGTGGCATCCTGCATCCGCTGGCCGAAGCGCTCGAGGCACATTGCGACATGTACCTGGTGGACCTACCCGGGCACGGCCACTCGCGCAACTCGTCGATCCCGTTCGATCCGCACGCCTGTGCCGAGGCGATCATCCGCGAGACGCCGCCCGCCAACTGGCTCGGCTGGTCGCTGGGCGGGCTGGTCGCAACGACAGCGGCGCTGGATTTCCCGGATGCCGTGCAACGCCTGGTGCCGGTGAGCTCCACGCCGAAGTTCGTGCGTAGCGAGGATTGGCCGCACGGCAACGATCCGGCCATGGTGCGCAAGCTCGCGGCTGACCTGGAGACCGACTACAAGGCCACGGTCGATCGCTTCATCGCCCTCGAAGCCATGGGCAGCCAGGATCCGCGCGCCGAGACCCGGCGGCTCATGGCCGAGGCCTATGAGCACGGCGAGCCCGACCCGCGCGTGCTGCTCGAAGGCCTGCGCCTGCTCGAAGAGACCGACCTGCGCCCGCGCCTGCACGAGCTGACCATGCCAAGCCTCTGGATAGCGGGGCGGCGCGACCGCATCGTGCACCCGGAGGCCATGCGCTCGGCGGCGGAGGCCGCGGGCGGACGTTTCGTGGAGCTGGCACACGCCGGCCACGCCCCTTTCATTGGACACGCCGCCGAACTGGCGGCCGTCCTCACGCAGTTCACCGGTTCCGACGCATGAGCGATTTCCATTTCGACCGCCGCCAGGTCCGCCGCAATTTCGGGCGCGCCGCCGACACCTATGAAAAGCACGACGCACTCCAGCGCGAAGTGCAGGCCACGCTGATCGAACGCCTGGATGTATTTCCGCAGGTGCCGGAGGTGGTGCTGGATGTCGGCGCCGGCACCGGCCGCGGCACCGCCGCACTGAAGAAGAAATACCCCAAGGCCCAGGTGATCGCCGTCGATCTCGCCTTGCCGATGCTGAAGCAGGCGAAGCAGCATGCCGGCTGGCTGAAGCCGTTCGCGCGCGTGCAGGCCGATGCGTACACGCTGCCCGTGCCGGACAACAGCGTCGACATCCTGTTTTCCAACCTTTGCTTCCAATGGTGCGAGGACCTGCAGCGGCTGTTCGCCGAATGCGCACGCGTGTTGAAGCCGGGCGGACTGCTCACGTTCTCGACCTTTGGCCCGGACACGCTCAGCGAACTGCGTGCCGCCTGGGCCAGCGCCGACCAGCATGCCCACGTCGCCCGCTTCCTCGACATGCATGATGTGGGCGATGCGATGCTGGCCCAGGGCCTGAAGGACCCCGTGCTGTTCGCCGAACGCTACACGCTGACCTACCCGACGCCACGCGCGCTGCTCGACGAGCTGCGCGGCCTCGGTGCGAACAATGCTGACGCGGGCCGCCTGCGCGGCCTGACCGGCAAGCAGCACTACAAGCGCATGCTCGATGCGTATGAAGCGCTGCGCACCGAAGGCACCATTCCTTCCACCTGGGAAGTGGTGACCGCGCACGCGTGGGGCCCGCCGGAGGGCCAGTCGCGTCGCGAGGGTTCGGGCGAGATCGCCAGCTTCTCGATCGACAAGCTGCGCGGTTCGCGCCGGAAGAATCCGTTCACCTGAGCGGACGCCGGTAGCAGTCACAGGTGACGAGGTGGTCGTTGACCATCCCCGCCGCCTGCATGACGCCGTAGCAGATCGCCGTACCGGCGAAGCGAAAGCCGCGGCGCTGCAATTCGTGGCTCATCGCATCCGATTCGACGGACCGCATCGGCACGTCGGCCGGCAGGACGTGCGTGTTGCGGATAATCTTGCCTCCGGTGAATGACCAGAGCAGGTCGGCGAACGACTCCCCCTTCCCCGCCATGGCCACGATGATGCGCGCGTTGGCACGCACCGAGGCGATCTTCAGGCGGTGGCGAATGATGCCGCGGTCGCAGGTGGCCAGGGCCAGCTCGTCGTCATCCATGGCGGCCACGCGCGCGATATCGAAGTCGTGGAACAGCCGGCGGTAGGCGTCGCGCTTGCGCAGCACGGTACGCCAGGCGAGGCCGGCCTGCGCGCCTTTCAGCGAAAGTAGTTCGAACAGCTGGCGGTCATCGTGCAGCACCCGCCCCCATTCCATGTCGTGCCATTCACGCTCGATATCGGTCTGCTCGGCCCAGGGACAGCGCATGGCTCACCTCGTCGTCTTGGATAGGCGACTAGGTTAGGAACCGCACAGGCGGAGCGCTGTCCGTGGAGCTAAGCGAAGAGCGTGGGGCTAACCGTCGACGACGCCGCGGGCGAGGCCGTCATGCGGCGGTGCGCCGCTGACACGTCGATCAGCGGCGCCCGCGCGTTGCTTCACCAGGGCAAGGCATCCAGATCGACATTGCCGCCAGTGATGACGGCACCCACGGTGCGCCCGGCGAACTCATCCGGATAACGCAGCAACGCTGCCAGCGTCGTGGCGCTCGAGGGTTCCACGATGATCCGCAGTTCCGACCACATGAGCCGCATGGCCGCGACCACCTCGTCATCACTCACGCGCAGCACGCGCACCTGGTGGTCACGCAGCGCATGGAAGTTGGGTTCACCCACCAGCGTGCGCAGGCCGTCGCAGATCGTGTCCGGCGTGAACGGGCCGACGCGCTCGTCCGCTTCCAGGGAACGCGCGGCGTCATCGGCGCCTTCGGGCT
Organism: Luteibacter sp. NPDC104163; assembly: GCF_055584245.1. Lineage (NCBI taxonomy): Bacteria > Pseudomonadati > Pseudomonadota > Gammaproteobacteria > Lysobacterales > Rhodanobacteraceae > Luteibacter > Luteibacter sp. NPDC104163. The sequence goes on along the minus strand of NZ_JBVJMK010000025.1, from coordinate 32,648 downwards.
CGGCGCCAAACAGCCTGATGCCCGGATCGATGCCGTGCGCGGCAATGGAACAACCTGCGGCCAGGCCACCCCCACCGACGGGGAACAGGATCGTATCGATGCCCGGCGCCTGCTTCAGCAGCTCCGGCACGAGCGTGCCCTGCCCGGCCATCACGCGCGAATCGGCGTATGGGTGCACCAGGTTCGCACCCGTCGCCGCCATGACTTCCGCCGCTTTCGCTTCGCGCGCCTGCGTCGTCGCCGCGCAACGGTGCACGGTCGCGCCAGCCGCGATGATCGCGTCGACCTTCGCCTTCACCGCGCCATCGGGAACCACCACGTGTGCCACGATGCCCCGCGTGCGCGCCGCCATGGCGAGCGCATTGCCATGGTTACCCGAGGAATGCGTCACCACCCCGCTCGCGGCCTCTTCCTCGCTGAGCGACCATACGGCGTTGGTCGCCCCGCGAAACTTGAAGGCACCGCCACGCTGCAGGTTTTCACACTTGAACCAGACGGTGGCCCCGGTGCGCGCATCGATCAGGTCGGTGCGCATGACCGGCGTCACTCGCGCATACGGCGCGATGCGCGCCGCCGCGTCACGCACATCAGCGAACGAAGGAAGCATCACGCGATGAACTCCACCCCGCAGACGAAGCGACGATCCTCACCGGGTGCAAGGCGGAGCTGCGCGGCGCAGTCCTCGCGGTTGAATGCATCGGCCATGCATTCCATCGGCTCCAGCGCGACCGACTTGCGCGGGTCCCGCTCGTTCGTATCCGAAGTGAACGCCAGCATCACGCCACGCTGCTGCCACACCGCGATCTTCGTGCCCGTCTTCGGATCGCTCAGGTAGGTGCGCGCCTTGCCATCGTCATCCACCTGGAGATCGGTGTAGGTGGTGTTGAGTTCCGTGGCACCGATGCTGCGCGTCTGGCGGAAATCGAGGGACGCATCCACGTCGTCGATCGACTTCCACGCTTCGCGACCCGGCAGCGGAATGAAGCCGGGATCCGTCGCGATCACCGTCTGCGCCGGCACCTGCAACTCCCAGGTATCGATCGAGTTATCCGAGATGCGGAAGTACGGGTGCCAGCCGAAGAACACCGGTGCCGCATGGTCGCCCACGTTGCGCGTATGGGTCTCGATGGACAGGCCCTTGGCATCAAGGGTGAACGTGATGCTGAAGTTCAGCGCGAACGGGTAGCCGGGATAAGCATCGGGGCGGATAGCCTGCGTCGCGAACGTGACCTGCGCGTGATCGTCATTCGCCTCCTCGTGCGGCACGTCGAACATGACGCCACGCACGAAACCATGACGGATGGCGCGATCGGCACCCGTGACACCCGGCTGCAAATCGTAGGAAGTTCCTTCAAACGTGTAACGCGCGTCGTTGATGCGATTGGCGAACGGCGTCATCACGGCGAAGCGCGAGCCCTTGTGCGGCACCAGTTCCTGTTCGTTAAGAAAGGCATCCGCGATGTTGCGCGTACCGCCGCCCGTGGGGAGGCTGATCGACAGCACGGTGGCGCCGCGGCGGGCGATGTGGATCTCGCGCTGGGCCTGGCTATCGCGGAGGACGAGCACTTCCTGCGTGCCCATCGAGGAACGTGTCACGGTGAAACGGGACATGGAAAGGGTTCCTTTTGACGAATCAGGCCGCATGTTAGCCTGCCTGAGCCCGCACCACGAAGTTCCTGAAGCCATGAGCGACCGTTCCGAGACCCCGACCGCCGTCATCCGCCTCGCCGATTACCGCCCGCCGGCATGGGCCGTCGAGCATGTCGCGCTGGAGTTCGATCTCGGCATCGATCGGACGGAGGTGCATGCGACGCTCGCCATGGTCCGCCAGGCGGATGAGCCGATCCGCCTGAACGGCGAAGGGCTGGAACTGCTGGAACTCCAGGTCGATGGCCGGCGGCTGGGCGATGGCGAATACATCCTGGCAAACGGCGTGCTCGAGGTCGGCGTCGATGGCGACCGTTGCACGCTGACGACGCGCGTGGCCATCCGCCCGGCGGAGAACACCGCGTTCGAGGGCCTGTACCTCTCCGGCAGCCGCGACAAGGGCTTCCTGCTCACGCAGTGCGAGGCCGAAGGTTTCCGCCACATCACGTGGTACCCCGACCGCCCGGATGTCCTCTCGAAGTTCACCGTGACCCTGCGCGCCGACAAGGCCCGTTTCCCGGTGCTGCTGGCGGGCGGCAACCCCGAAGGCACCGGCGAACTGCCCGACGGCCGGCATTGGGCGCGCTTCGTCGATCCGCACCCGAAGCCGAGCTACCTGTTCGCGCTGGTGGCGGGCCGCCTGGAGCGGATCAGCAAGGACTACACCACCGCCGATGGGCGCAAGGTGGCGCTGCACATCTGGGCGGAAGCCGATGTCATCGACCGTTGCGACTACGCGATGGACTCGCTCGAGCGCTCCATGCGCTGGGACGAGCAGGCCTATGGCCGCAACTACGACCTGGATGTGTTCCACGTCGTCGCCACCCATGATTTCAACATGGGCGCGATGGAGAACAAGGGTCTCAACATCTTCAACGCCAAGTACCTGCTGGCGGACCCGGATTCGAGCACCGACGACGAATACCGCCACGTGGAAGCCGTGGTTGCGCACGAGTATTTCCACAACTGGAGCGGCAATCGCGTCACCTGCCGCGACTGGTTCCAGCTCAGCCTGAAGGAAGGCCTCACCGTCTTCCGCGAGCAGAGCTTCTCGGCTGACATGAATTCGGCGCCGTTGAAGCGCATCGAAGACGTCGCGCTGCTGCGCCGGGCGCAATTCCCGGAAGACGCCGGCCCGCTGTCGCATCCGGTGCGGCCGTCGCAGTACACCGAGATCAACAACTTCTACACCGCCACGGTGTACGAGAAGGGTTCCGAACTCGTGCGGATGATCGCCGGCCACCTGGGCCGCGAGGGCTTCCGCAAGGGCATGGACCTGTATTTCTCGCGCCACGATGGTGAAGCGGCGACGATCGAGCACTACCTGAAGGCGCTGGGCGACGCGAACGGCGTGGACCTCTCGCCGTACCTCGCCTGGTACGGCCAGGCCGGCACGCCGCGACTGAGCGCCGAGGGCCGCCACGACGCCGCGAAGCGCCGCTACCGCCTGCTGCTGCGCCAGCGCACGCCGGCCAGTGCGGGCCAGCCGGAGAAGCAGGCCCTGCCCGTGCCGGTGCGCCTTTCGCTGTTCGACCCGAGCGGCAAGGCCCTGCCGTTGCGCCTCGAGGGCGAGGAAAGCGCCGGCGCCAGCGAGCGCACCCTCGTGCTGACCGGCACGGAACAGGCCTTCGTGTTCGAGGATGTCGACGTCGCACCCGTCCCGTCGTTGCTGCGCGGTTTCTCGGCACCCGTGATCCTGGAATGCGAGTACGCGCCGGCCGAGCTGGCCTTGCTGCTCCGCCACGACCCCGATGGTTTCAATCGCTGGGACGCCGGGCAGCAACTCGCCGGCCTGGCTTACGATGCATTCCGTGACGGCAACCCGGACGGCGCGGCCGTCCAGGCATGGACCGGCGCGCTGGCCGGGCTGTTCAGCGAGGACGGCATCGATGATGCGCTGCTCGCCGAACTGCTCACGCCGCCCGGCGAGATCGAACTGGTGGAGCGCCAGGCCGAGCGCGATCCCGAGCGCATCCGCGCCGTCCGCCAGGGCATGTTGCGCGCGCTGGCCAATGCCATCGGCGCCGATGCCTTGCGCACGCGGTACGACGCCTTGCGCGCGCAGGCGAATGCGGGCCTGACCGCGGCCGACCAGGCACGGCGCCAGCTGAAGCGGCGGGTGCTCGACCTGCTCGCCCTCGCGGTAACGAAGGACGCCGTGGCGCTAGCCGCCGCGCAGTACGCCGGCGCGCCTTCGATGACCGACCGCCTGGCGGCATTGACCACGCTGGCGATCGCCGATCCCGCCGCTGCCGACGCGCCGCTGGCCGCTTTCCGGCAGCAGTACGACGGCAATGCGCTCGCCCTGGACAAGTGGTTCGCGACCCAGGCGCAGCTACCGGGCGACGCTGCGCTGGCCCGGGTCCAGGCGCTCGAGGGCGATCCGGCGTTCACGCTGAAAAACCCGAACCGCGTACAGGCGCTCATTGGTTCGTTCGCGCGGATGAACCCGACCGGTTTCCATCGCGCCGACGGTGCCGCCTATCGCTGGCTGGCCGACCGCCTGGTCGCCATCGATGCGCTGAATCCACAGGTCGCGGCGCGCGTCGCCACGGCGTTCAATGGCTGGAAGCGTCTCGAGCCGGTCCGCCGGGAAGCCGCGCACGCGGTCGTCGCTGAACTGGCCGGGCGAAAAGATCTCTCGCGCGACCTCACGGACATCCTGGCGCGAGTTGCGCTGGGGTGACGTGATTATCAAAAACTGACGCTCAGCGTCACCAATTGCCGAATTAGAGTCATTCGTTGACGAAAAAGTCACACACGGTTCATCGGAACAGAGTAGTGTACGTTTCAACGAAGAAAGCCGCGGCAGGGGCCGCGGCTATTCGTGCCAATCACTTCGGTTTCTGGCGCCCAGCAGCACGGTCATCCTGGATTCCCCCTGTTCCTGAGACCGCTGGGCGCCAGATCTCATTCTTAGAACCGAATGGGGCATCCTTGCCCACATCCCGCTTCCTTCCCCCGGCACTCGATCAAGCCCCTGTCGCTCGATCTCGGCGCGCGGATATCGCGCTGCGTCTGCCCGGTGGAAGTGCGCTGTAAGCAAAGCACCGATCGTGCCAACCGTTACAACTGTAACTGGCGCTAAAATGACCAACCTGGTCCTTCGCCCCTAGCCCTTCCCATGCTGCATAAAGAAACCTACGACGTGATCGTGGTCGGTGGCGGTCACGCCGGTACCGAGGCCGCGCTTGCCGCGGCGCGTACTGGCGCGCGCACGCTGCTGCTCAGCCACAACATCGAGACGATCGGCCAGATGAGCTGCAACCCGGCCATCGGCGGCATCGGCAAGGGCCACCTGGTGAAGGAGATCGATGCGCTGGGAGGCGCCATGGGCCGCGCGGCGGACCGGGCGGGGATCCAGTGGCGCACGCTGAACGCATCGAAGGGCCCGGCCGTGCGCGCCACGCGCTGCCAGGCCGATCGCACGCTGTACAAGGCAGCCATCCGCCACATCGTCGAGACCCAGCCGAACCTGCAGCTCTTCCAGCAGGCCGTGGACGACCTGCTGCTTGAGAATGGGCGGGTCATCGGCGTGCGTACGCAGATGGGCCTGGACTTCCATGCGCCCGCCGTCGTGCTCACCGCCGGCACGTTCCTCGCCGGCAAGATCCACATCGGCCCGGCGCAGTACGCTGGTGGTCGCGCGGGCGATCCGCCGGCCTCCACGCTGGCGGCCAAGCTGCGCGAACTGCCCGTGGCCGCCGACCGCCTGAAGACCGGCACGCCGCCGCGCATCGACAGTCGCAGCATCGACTTCAGCAAGCTCGAGGAGCAGCCCGGGGATAACCCGATGCCGCACTTCTCGTTCATGGGCTCGGCCGCGGACCATCCGCGCCAGGTGAGCTGCTGGATCACGCATACCACCGAGGCCACCCACGACCTCATCCGCGGTTCGCTGGATCGCTCGCCGCTCTATAGCGGTCAGATCGAAGGCGTCGGCCCGCGTTACTGCCCCTCGATCGAGGACAAGGTGGTGCGCTTCGCCGACAAGCTTTCGCACCAGATCTTCGTGGAACCCGAGGGACTCGATACCTTCGAGATCTACCCGAACGGCATCTCGACCTCGCTGCCGTTCGACGTGCAGTACGCCCTGGTGCGCTCGATCCCCGGTTTCGGGAACGCGCACATCACGCGGCCCGGCTATGCCATCGAATACGACTATTTCGATCCGCGCGGCCTGCATCCGTGGCTGGAAACGAAGGGCATTCCGGGCCTTTACTTCGCGGGGCAGATCAACGGTACGACGGGGTACGAGGAAGCCGGTGCGCAGGGCCTTATCGCGGGCATGAATGCGGCGCTCGCCGTACGTGGCGAAAGCCCCTGGTACCCGCGCCGCGACGAAGCCTACGTAGGCGTGCTGATCGACGACCTCACCACGAACGGCACGATCGAGCCGTACCGCATGTTCACCTCGCGCGCCGAGTACCGCCTGCACCTGCGCGAAGACAACGCCGACCTGCGCCTGACGCCGGCCGGCTACGCGCGCGGCGTGGTGCCGGAGGAGCAGTTCCGTCGCCTGGAAGCCAAGCGCGAAGCGGCCGAACGCGAGACCTCCCGCCTGCGTGGCTTGTGGGCCGCCCCGACCAACACGCTTGGCGCCGCCGTCGAGCGAGCGCTCGGCATCGCTGTCAGCCGGGAAACCCATGCGCTGGACCTGCTGCGCCGGCCGGAACTGGATTACGCCGCGCTCATGGCCGTGGAAGAACTCGGCCCGGCGGTCGCCGATGCCGAGGTCGCCACGCAGGTCGAAGTGCAGGCGAAGTATTCGGGTTACCTGGAGCGCCAGCGCGAAGAGATCGAGCGCCAGCGCCGCCACGAGACCACGGCCATCCCCGGGGATTTCGACTACGACCGCGTGCGCGGGCTATCGGCCGAGGTGCTGACCAAGCTGAAGCGTTCGCTGCCGGCCACCATCGGCCAGGCCTCGCGGATCAGTGGCGTCACCCCCGCCGCCATCTCGCTGCTGCTGGTCCACCTCAAGCGCCGCGCCGCCTGACCTCTGGCCCTCGGCGGGCCCGCGGTCATCTGGCATCATCTGTTGAGATTGGCGATTTAACGGATGACACACCATGCAAGTCTGGATCGGACGGAACGGCGAACGCTTCGGCCCTTACCGCGATGACGAAATCCGCCAGTGGCTGCGCGACGGCACCTGCCGTCCCGAGGAACTGGGCTGGTATGAAGGCATGACCGACTGGCGCCCGCTCGGTGAGCTCTTCCCCGAGGACCGCCCGGCCCCGGCCGAGGCCGCGCCAGGTGCCGTGCCGCCGCCCCCGCCGCCGTTCATGGGCATCACCGAGAACGCGGTGGCGCCGGAGTACGCCGGGTTCTGGCTGCGCTTCGGCGCGTGGGTGATCGATTACATCCTCATCACCATCCCGGCCACCTTCGTGGCCATGGCCATGGGCTTCCAGCACGCGATCACCACCCTGTTCTCGCAGATGGAAACCGACCAGACCGCCGCGGTCAGCGCGTACCTCGAGCAGGCACGCCCGATCAGCTACGTCGTGCTGCTGATCGGCTTCGCCTACTACGTCTTCTTCGAGGCCTCGAAGTGGCAGGCGACCCCCGGCAAGCTCGCCGTGGGCATCCGCGTCACGGATACCTCGGGCCAGCGCCTCACCGTGGCCCGGGCCGCCGGGCGCAACCTCATCCGCCTGGCCAACGCGGTGCCCTTCCTCTCGGTCCTGCTGCCCATGGTGTTCTACGTCACGGCGGCGTTCTCCGAGCGCAAGCAGGGCGTCCACGACATGCTGGCGGGCACCTACGTGCTGTCGGGGCGTGCCGACACCCGCGCCACCCCGGCCCCACGCAACGGCGCGAGCGGCAGCTTCGACGCCTGACGCATGCCGCCGGCCGGCCCCGGGGGTCGGCCGGGCGGCCCTGCTTGCTATCATCGGCGGCCCGGCCCTCGCTTCGGCCGGCCGAGCAAGCACAGGAAAGACATGCAGAGCATCGAACAACGTATCGCCCAGGACATCGCCGCCAAGCCCGACCAGGTGCGCGCGGCGGTGGATCTCCTCGACGGCGGCGCCACCGTGCCGTTCATCGCCCGCTACCGCAAGGAAGTGACCGGCGGCCTCGACGACACCCAGCTGCGCCTGCTTGAAGAGCGCCTGCGCTACCTGCGCGAGCTGGAAGACCGCCGCGCGGCCATCGTCGAGAGCATCGTCGAGCAGGGCAAGATGACCGACGCCCTCAAGGCCGACATCCTCTCCGCCGACACCAAGGCGCGCCTGGAAGACCTTTACCTGCCCTACAAGCCCAAGCGCCGCACCAAGGCGCAGATCGCCCGCGAGGCGGGGCTCGAGCCGCTGGCCACCGGTCTCCGCGAGGATCCTTCGCAGGATCCGGAAACGGTCGCCGCCGGCTTCGTCGACGCCGAAAAGGGCGTCGCCGATGTGAAGGCCGCCCTCGACGGCGCCCGGGCCATCCTCATGGAAGTCATCGCCGAAGACGCCGCCCTCGTGGGCGAACTCCGCGACTGGCTGTGGGACAAGGGCCAGATCCGCGCCGTGGTCGTCCCCGGCAAGGAAAACGAAGGCTCGAAGTTCCGCGACTACTTCGACCACACCGAAGCGCTCTCGAAGATCCCCTCGCACCGCCTGCTCGCCCTCATGCGCGCGCGGAACGAAGGCGTCCTCGAGATCGACCTGAATCCCGCGCTCGACCCTGACCAGGGCCACGCCGAAGGCGAAGGCCGCGTGGCCGCACGCGCCGGCATCAGCGACCGCGGCCGCCCCGCCGATGCATGGCTGCGCGAGACCGTGCGCCTCACCTGGCGCGTCAAGCTGCACCTTCACCTGACGCTCGACCTGTTCGGCCGCGTGCGCGAAGGCGCCGAGGACGAAGCCATCCGCGTGTTCGGCGAAAACCTGAAGGACCTCATGCTCGCCGCGCCCGCCGGCGCGAAGACCGTGATGGGTCTGGACCCGGGCATCCGCACGGGTTGCAAGCTGGCCATCGTGGACGCCACGGGCAAGCTGCTCGCATACGACACCATCTATCCGCACGAGCCGCGCAACCAGTGGGATCAGTCCGTCGCCCGCATCGCGCAGCTGTGCAAGCAGCACGGCGTGAACCTGGTCGCGATCGGTAACGGCACGGCCTCGCGCGAAACCGACAAGCTCACCGGCGATGTCATGCGCAAGCACGCCGACCTCAACCTGTCGAAGGTGGTGGTGAGCGAAGCGGGCGCGTCGGTGTATTCGGCGTCCGAACTCGCGGCGAAGGAATTCCCGGAGCTGGACGTGTCGATCCGTGGCGCCGTTTCCATCGCGCGCCGCCTGCAGGATCCGCTGGCCGAGCTGGTGAAGATCGAACCCAAGGCGATCGGCGTGGGCCAGTACCAGCACGACGTGAACCAGGTGAAGCTGGCGCGCGCGCTCGATGCGCGCGTGGAAGACTGCGTTAACGCCGTGGGCGTCGACGTGAACACGGCCTCTGCCCCGCTGCTCGCCCGCGTCGCCGGCCTCTCCGCCAGCGTCGCCGAGAACGTGGTGAAGCACCGTGACGCCAACGGTGCCTTCGGCAGCCGCAAGGACCTGCTCAAGGTGCCGCGCCTTGGCGACAAGGCCTTCGAACAGTGCGCCGGCTTCCTCCGCATCACCGGCGGCACGAACCCGCTCGATGCGAGCTCGGTGCATCCCGAGGCTTACCCGGTCGTTGAGCGAATTCTCAAGCAGTGCGGCCGCGAGGTGAAGCAGATCATCGGCGACACGTCGTTCCTGCGCGGGCTGAAGGCAGAAGATTTCACCGACGAATCGTTCGGCGTGCCGACAGTGCGCGACATCCTCAAGGAACTGGAAAAGCCGGGCCGCGATCCGCGTCCGGAATTCGTTGCGCCCAGCTTCGCCGAGGGCGTCGAAGACCTGAAGGACCTCAAGGTCGGCATGGTGCTGGAAGGCCGCGTCACCAACGTCGCCGCGTTCGGCGCGTTCGTCGATATCGGCGTGCACCAGGATGGCCTGGTCCACGTGTCGGCGCTGTCGCACACCTTCGTCAAGGACCCGCGCGATGCGGTGAAGGCCGGTGACATCGTCAAGGTGAAGGTCATGGAAGTAGACCTCCCGCGCAAGCGCATCGCGCTCAGCATGCGCCTGGATGACGTGCCGGGCGAAGCACGCACCGGCCGTCCGGGCGGCGCGCGTGATGACGCTTCCGGTGGCGGCAACCGCCGCGGTCCGGGCGGCGGTGGCGGCCGTGGGCCGCAGCCGCCGAAGGCGACGCCCGCACCCGCCAACAGCGCGTTCGCCGACGCGTTTTCGAAAGCGCTCAAGCGCTGAGGCAACCGGGATCGCGCGCAAGCGCGCTCCCACAACCGCGTAGGTCCGGGGGGCGCTCTCCTGTGAGAGCGCGCTTGCGCGCGATAGCCCTTCTCCATTTGCAAAAACCTGCGGCGGCGCAGCATGCGCCGCCGTATGGCTTCGGCTACCGTAACGATTCTCTAACGCCCCACACACGGAGTGATTCCAAATGCGTATTCGTCAACTCGCAGGCGCCATCGGTGCCGCCCTTCTGTTCAGTGCCGGGGCGCACGCCGACGGGTTCCAGCAGGTCGTCTCGTTCGGTGACAGCCTGAGCGATAACGGCAACGTCGCGATCCTTTCCGGCTCGCCGGTTATCACCCGCTTCACCACGAACCCGGGTACCGTCGCGGTCGAGAACATCGCGAAGTACTTCAACCTCTCCCTGACGCCTTCCCTGCAGGGCGGCACGGACTACGCCTTCGGTGGCGCCCGCGCGGGCATCGCCAACCCGGTCCCGGCCACGTCAGCGCAGGTCCAGGGCTACCTCACTGCCAACGGCGGCAAGGCCAACCCGAACGCGCTGTACACCATGTGGATCGGCGCCAACGACATCCTCGCCGCCACGGCCAACCCGGCGACCGCGCAGGTCGTCGTGGGCACCGCCGCCCAGCAGGAAGTCGGCCAGATCAAGGCCCTGCAGGCTGCCGGCGCCAAGACCATCGTCGTCTTCAACCTGCCCGATATCGGCAAGACGCCGGCCGCCCAGTCTCAGGGCGCCGCGGCTGCCGCGGGCGTGACCTCTCTCGCGCAGCTCTACAACGGCGTCCTCTCCGGCGGCCTGGCCTCGGCGAACAAGGGCATCGTCCCGATCGATACCTACAGCCTGTTGAACGAAGTCATCGCCAACCCGTCGGCGTACGGCTTCACCAACGTCACCGTGCCGGCCTGCACCACCGCCAGCTCGATCACCTGCTCGCCGGCGACGCTGCGCGATCCGAACGCGGCGGCCACCTGGCTGTTCGCCGACGGCATCCACCCGACCACCGCCGCGCACGCGCTGCTCAGCCAGTACGCGATCTCGGTGCTGGAAGCCCCGCGCCAGATCTCGCTGCTTGGCGAAGCCGGCCTCGCGTCCGATGCCGCGCACATGCGCGCACTGCGCAATGAAATGATGGCCGACAACCTGGGCGCCGATTCGCGCTTCTTCGCGTCGGTCGATTACGGCCAGCAGAAGTACAAGGACACCGGCACCTCGCCGAAGACCGACAGCGACAACGTGAACCTCACCGTCGGCGCCGACGCGAAGATCAACGAAAACTTCAACGCCGGCGTCGCCCTGGGTCTCACCCAGGCCAACGCGGACTTCAAGGGCGGTGGCGGCTACAAGGTGCAGGACATCGCCGGCACGGGTTACGCCTTCTATCACCAGGGTGGCGGCTACGTCGGTGCCTTCGCGAGCTTCGGCCAGCTGAGCTTCACCGATATCGATCGCCGCATCGACCTCGGCGCCGCGCGCCGCACTGAATCCGGCAAGACCCAGGGTTCGCATGTCGGCGGCGGCCTCACCGGCGGCTGGTGGTTCGGTACCGAAACGCTGAAGACCGGTCCGTTCGTTACGGTGGAAGTGGAGCAGCTGCGCGTCGACGGTTACTCCGAGCGCAACAACACCAGCACCGCCATGACCTTCGGCCGACAGGTGCGCAACGCGCGCATCGAAACCGGCGGCTGGCGCCTGCAGGGTTCGTGGGCCGCGGGTAACACCACGGTGCATCCGTTCGCGGAAGTCGCCTACAACCACGATGGCCGCGCGGAAGATCGCTACGTCACCGCTGGCCTGACCAACATGAGCGGCAAGTTCGAGCTGCAGGGCTTCTCGCCCGACAAGACCTGGGTCACCGCCGACGTGGGCGTCTCCGCCGACTTCAGCAAGAGCTGGAGCGGCTGGGCCAGCTACAGCGGCCGCTTCAGCGACGACAGCCAGCGCCTCAACAGCCTTAGCGTGGGCGTGAAGCTCGCGCTCTAAGGCCGCCCGACATGGGCTGGCCTATATGGCTAGCCCATTCGAGGCATAAAAAAACGCCGGCGAAAGCCGGCGTTTTTCTTTATCCATGAAGCTGCGGCTTACTTCTTGCCGCCAGCCTTCGAGTACATGGCTTCCGCCTGGCTCTTGAGCGTATTGGCATCGCCTTCGCTCAGTTCATCGACCTTGCTGCCAGCCTGGTTCTGCTTCAGCACGAGTTCGCCGGCGTCGTTCCAGCCTGCACGCTTGGTCGAGGTCGGCTTGGCATCCTTGCTCGGCTTCTTCTCCTGCACGATAACCCACGGCTTACCGTTCTTGTAAGCGTAGTTCGTGGAGGTGAAGCCCTTGTCGCCGTAGTCGACCAGCTCGATGACGAACAGGACGTCGTTGCCCTTCTTGAAGATCTGCCAGCCGCGCGATTCGCCTTCCTTCAGCGCGGTGCCCTGGGTCATCTTCATGCCGCCGATGTTCTTCTTGACGGACTCGTAGCCAGCCAGTTCCTTCTCACCCGGGGTGGCTTCACCGACGAGCTGGATGTTGGCCTGGTTCTTGGCGCCCTTGGTCAGCACCGGGGTCTTCAGCGGCGACGAGTAGTGGCGCTCGCCGTCCTGCAGGGAGACCTCGACGATGTACATGTCGTTCGGGTTCACGTCCGACGCATTGAAGTCGAGCTGGAACTGCTGCGGCAGGGTCACCGGCGCGATCGACTTGGTGGCGAGCGGCTGCGAGCCCTCGGCCGAGACGTCGACGAGCTTCAGCTCGAGCTTGGCGTCCGGCGACAGCGAGGCGCCAGCGTCGCGCAGGGTCACGGTGCCAGTGACGGCATTAGCGGGAGCGGCGGGAGCACTGTCGCCACCAGCGGCGGCCTGCTGGCCGTTGTTGTCCGAACCGCCGCCGCAGCCGGCAAGCGCCAGGGCAGATGCGGATGCGAGCGACAAGAGAATCCTGCGCATGGTCGAGCCTCGTTTGAAACGGAAATGTGTGTGGGTCACGGAAGATACGCAAGCGCATGGCCCGCAAGGACTTCCGGGGGGAACGATGGAGCATACCGGCAAATGGGCCGCTGGCAAAGTCAAGTGCAACACCGTCCGGTCGGTTCAAATCCGTGGCCGGGGTCGCAACTTGGGAAGGCATCCTGCCGAAAACGCTAAGTGACTGATTCCTAGGAAATCTCAAACCTATTCGCGATTAGATCGATCCAAGCGCTTCTAAAAAAAACGCCACCCGAAGGTGGCGTCTTTATCCCAGCCACCGCCCTCGCGGGCGGTGGCATGGCACCGACTCCCTTCCTTAGAAGTCGTAGCTGATGCCGAAGCGGGCGTAACGCGGGGTGGTCTGGAACAGCGTGGTCTTGTAATCCGGATCGACCGCGTTGGTCTGGCCAGCCTGCGGGTAGATCGCAAGCTTTTCGCGCTTGTTGAACACGTTGAACACCGACACCGTGAAGGCGAGCTTCTTGTCCGCCCAAACCGGACGGTACTCGGCGCTCAGGTCCATCAGGTAGGTGAACGGCAGGTGGCCCTGCTTGCCCGGGGGCGACGGCTGGCCATCGCACCAGTGGTAGTAGGAGCCGTAACCCACCGGATCCGTCTGGTCCGGACCGAAGAAGCCGAGGCAATCCTTCGGGGCGCCCGACTGGATCGTCAGGTTACCCGAAAGCAGGAACTCTTCGGTCAGCTGGTACGAACCGTAAGCCTTCAGCGTGTGGCGGCGGCTGTTCGACAGTTCGCCGTTCGAGTAGCTCATGAGGGCCGGGAAGTCCCAGTCCACCGTGGCCGACACGTCTTCCTGGCCGATGTCCGAACGGACCTGGCCTTCGGAGTTGCCGTAGCTCTTCGAGTACAGGTAGTCGACCTTGCCGTACCACTTACCATCGAACGGATGCTCGAGGTACATCTCGAGGCCGTAGTAGTTACGCTTCAGGTGCGGGAAGCCGAAATCGGCGTTCGACACGTGCGCGGTGTAGTAGCCGCCGTTGGTGTTCGGCACCAGGAAGTCCGAAGCGCGACCCGGGTTGAACAGGTAGCTGCCCTGGATGTCGCCGATCGTTGCCGGATCCACGCCCTGACGAATCAGCGCGGCCTGGATCGTGTCGGCATCGCCCACGTCATCGATGGCGTTCTTCAGCTTGCGCACGGTCGCCTTGGCGCCGTAGACCCACTTGTCGCCCAGGGTCTTGTCGAAGCCGAGGATGAACTCATCCTGGTATTCCGACTTCAGGCTGCGCGAGGCGGCCGTGTTCGGATCGCGGGTCTGGCCGTATTCGCGGTTGCCCGAGATCGGGCCGCCCGTGGCGGACGCGATCGGGGTCAGGTTCTGCGGGATGCCGTTCGCATCGATGCCCGTGTAGGTGTAGTACTCACGGGTGAACAGCGACGAACCGGCGGAACGCAGTGCCACGCTCGCCGGGAGGGCGAGGTAGTAACGACCGGCGTTGGCATAGACCTTCAGCGACGAATCGCCGTTGACGTCCCAGGTGGCACCGAGGCGCGGGGCCCACTGCGGGCTGGTGAGCTTGAGGTAAGCCTGGCCCTGGCCGTTGTAGTTGGTGAACTGGTCGTTACGGATACCGACCTTCACCAGCCAGCGGTCGTTGACCTGCCAGGAATCTTCCAGGTACTGGGCGCGCTGCTTCACGCGAACCGACGCCGTGGCCTGGTAGATGTAGCGGTCGACGTAGTAACCGTTGGCATTACCCGGGCCAACGTACGTCGAGCTGCCGGGGCCATCGCCCTGGATGTCCGCGCCCGGCTCGACCTGGCCGTATTCCCAGGCATAACCCGGACCGGACGTCTTCTGGCCGTCCTTCGTGTCCTTCACGTCCTGGTTATCGATACCACCCGTGATGGTGTGGTCGCCAACGTGGTAGCTCAGGTCGATGCGCAGGTTGCGGTTGGTCGACTTGTGCTGCGGATCGTAAACGCGGGTGCTCGGGTTGTCGTTGTTGATCGGGCTGCGACCAGCAAGGACGTCCGGATCCTGGTTCGCCGGACCGATGATGTGCGGGTTTTCCGACGACGGCACCGGGGTGTAGTACGTGCCCTTCATCTTGCCGTAGGTGGCCGTGAGGGTCAGGTCATCGGTGATGTAGCTGGTGTACTTGAAGCTGTACAGCTCAGCGCCGGACTTGGTCGGCGGCACGCCACCGTTGTCCTTGCCGACAAAGTTACCGCGCGACAGCGTGTCGTAGTCGAAGCTGTAGATGTTCGCGTCGTAGTTCTGCTTGTTCGACGCGTACGTGCCTTCGAGGATGTTGCTGTCGTTGATGTTCCAGTCGATCTTGCCGTAGTACTTCGGGTTACGGTACGAGCGATCGTAGTAAGCCGGGGAGTCCTGCGACGTGTAACGGTCGGAGTTGACCTTTTCCTGTTCCGCGGCAAGGAAGATGTACAGCTTGTCCTTGATCAGCGGGCCACCCACGTAGGCCGACTCGACCTGGCGCATCTGGGTGTCTTTGCGGTTGTAGTTGAAGATCTCGCCGGCCTGGGTCGACTTGCCGTTGATCTGGTACAGATCATTCGGCGAGGTCGAACGGGTGCCGCGCGGCTCCCACAGCACCTGGGCGCCGAAGTGCCACTCGTTGGTGCCGCGCTTGCCGACCTGCGAGATCACGCCACCGGCCGAACGGCCGTAAGCGGCGCCGTAACCACCGGCGAGCACTTCCTGCTGGTCGATCGCACCGTACGGCAGGGTGATGCCGCCGAAGCCCGACAGCGGATCGGTCGTGTTGAAGCCGTTGATGTAGTACGCGTTCTCGGTGACCGAGCCGCCGCCGATCGAGACGAGGGCGTTACCGGTCGGTCCCTGGAAGTAACCGCTGCCCGACACGGCGCCCGGTGCCAGCAGCGCGATGGCTTCGGCGGTGCGGCCCAGCGGGAGCTTGGCCAGCTGTTCGGACGTGATGACGGTGCGCGAGTCGACCGTGGAGACGTCGACCGGCGGCAGCGAGTTGGCCGTGACCGTGACCGATTCCAGCGACTGGGCGCTGGCAGCCGTGGCAGCGGCGGCGAACGAAACGTCCGTGCCCTTGCCGACGGTGAGGCTCACGTTCTTGCGCGAATCGACGACGGCGC
This sequence comes from Luteibacter sp. NPDC104163, assembly GCF_055584245.1. Lineage (NCBI taxonomy): Bacteria > Pseudomonadati > Pseudomonadota > Gammaproteobacteria > Lysobacterales > Rhodanobacteraceae > Luteibacter > Luteibacter sp. NPDC104163. The sequence goes on along the minus strand of NZ_JBVJMK010000025.1, from coordinate 16,656 downwards.
CGTTGCGCTTGAGGTTCACGTCATAGGCGGAACCGACCGGGAGGTTATCCAGGCGGAAACGGCCATTGGCGTCGACCGGCACTTCGCGGTTGATACCGCCGCCGCTCTTCACTTCGATGGTGTCGCCCGGCTGGGCGGTACCGAAGAGGTAACCCGCGGTGGACTGAGCGAGAACTGCGCCGGTCGCGCCCATGCCGAGTGCAAGGGCAAGCGCCAACGCGGAATGACGCAGGACAGAAGCCTGCCGGGTGCTGCGAGAACTCATGTGCAAATCTCCCCAGATCGGCCCAACGGGCCTGAAAACGTGCAAAACCAGCCAAAGGCCAGAAAAAAGGTTCGGCCTTGGGGTGCATGTTTCCGGGGGGTATTACGTCCGCCCCACCTTGCTCCTCCCAGAGTGGTGGGTCGGCCCCCTCGAGACCTGCTCCCGACAAGTCCGTCAACGGTCTCCGGGGTGCCTTTCGCATCTACGAAAAACAAACCCGGATTTCGCCGAACCCGAATCTAGGCGGACGCGGTCCACCGTGTCAACAAATTATTTACACGGGGTGGGCGTTTCCACGACTCAGTGATTACTGAGACGAGTGCGCCCAAATCGCGGAAGAGGCTGGATTTTTCTTATTTTGCAATCGTTTCGATCTAAAAAACGCCTCCCATCCCGGGTAGGACGAGAGGCGATCTGGGGAGTTGCCTTTTCGCTCCGTCGGCCGGGTGGATAGACCGGCCGCGGTGATCTACTTGTTATGGGTTCGCATTTCCCCGGGCCCGTAGGCCCGGGGTCGCCTTGGCGGCTACGACTTAGAAGTCGTAGCTGATGCCGAAGCGGGCGTAACGCGGGGTGGTCTGGTACAGCGGCACGTTGTAACGCGGGTTGAGCGCGTCGGAAGCACCGTGGATCGGATAAACCTGCGTTTCCTTGCGCTGGTTCAGCAGGTTGAAGACCGTGACGTTGAAGGCAAGCTTCTTGTCAGCCCACTCCGGACGGTATTCGACCGAACCCGTGACGATGTAGGTCCAGGGGTTGTGACCCGCTTCACCCGGGGGCGACGGCTGGCCATCGCACCAGTGGTAGTACGAGCCGTAACCGAGGTTCGGGTTGGTTTCGTCCGGGCCGTAGAAGCCAAGGCAGCTCTTCGGCGCGCCCGAGGCGAGGTTGATGTTGCCCGAGACCATCCACTCCGGAGCCAGCTGGTAGGAGCCGTAGATCTTGAAGTTGTGCTTACGGCTGTTAGCCAGTTCGCCGTTCGAGTACTGCATGACTTCGGCGTAATCCCAGTCCACCGTCGCCGAGACGTTGTCCTGGCGAATATCCGAGCGGACCTGGCCTTCCGAGTTGCCGTAGCTCTTCGAATAGACGTAGTCGAAGCGGACCTGGTACTTGCCGTCCCACGCGTGGTCGAGGTACAGCTCAAGGCCGTAGTAGTTACGCTTGGAGTGCGGGAAGCCGAAGTCCTGGTTGTTCATCGGGACGTCGTAGTAACCGCCGTTGACGTTCGGGATCTTGAAGGAGTTGGCGCGACCCGGGTTGAAGAGGTAGCTACCTTCGACGGTGCCGATCGTGTCCGGATCGATACCCATGCGCTCCATCTTTTCCAGGATCTTGCCGCTGTCGCCGACGTCGTCGATCGCGTTACGCAGCTTGCGCACCGTGGCCTTCGCACCGTAGGTCCACTTGTCGGTCAGCGCCGCATCGAAACCGAGGATGAACTCATCCTGGTACTCCGACTTGATCGTGGTCGACGCCGCGGTCTTCGGGTCACGCGGCTGGCCGTATTCGCCGTTGGCCGAGATGGCGCCACCCGTGCTGCTGAAGATCGGGGTGAGGCCCTGCGGGATGCCGTTACCGTCGATGCCGGTGTAGGTGTAGTACTCGCGGGTGTAGAGCGACGAACCTGCCGAACGCAGTGCGACCGAAGCCGGCAGCGCGAGGAAGTAACGGCCCGCGTTGGCGTAGATCTTCAGGGTCGAATCGCCGTTCACGTCCCAGGTCGCACCGAGGCGCGGGGCCCACTGCGGCGAGGTCAGCTTGAGGTAGGCCTCGCCGTTCTGGTTGTAGTTGGTGAACTGGTCGTTACGGATACCGACCTTCACCATCCAGCGGTCGTTGACCTGCCAGGTGTCTTCCAGGTACTGGGCGCGCTGCGTGGTACGCACCGACGAAGCGGTGCGGTAGATGTACTTCGCGACGTAGTAGCCCTGGCCACCCGGCGGCGCCACGTAGGCAGCGTCGGTCGGCGACAGGCCAATGATCGGCGTGTTCGGCTTGCCGGCGGTGTATTCCCAGGCGTAGCCCGGGCCGGTGGTGGAGTCACCATCGTCCTTGTCGAGCACCTTCTGGTTATCGATACCGCCCACGATGGTGTGGTCGCCGATGTGCCAGCTCAGGTCGATGCGCAGGTTGGTGTTGGTCGACTTGTGCTTCGGATCCGCGGTGGTCGCGGCCGGGTTGGCATTGGTGATGCCATTGCCGAGTGCCGGATTCTGCTGGTTGGCCTGGATGATCGACGGCAGCGACTGGTCACCGCCCGGGGCGGTGTAGTACGTGCCCTTCATCTTGCCGTACAGGGCCGTCAGGGTCAGGTCGTCGGTGATGTAGCTGGTGAACTTGGCGGTGTAGAGGTCAGCACCGGACTTGTTCAGCGGCGCGCCGGCGTTGTCCTTGCCGGTGTAATCACCACGGGTCTTGGTCGCGTAGTCATACTCGTAGATCGAAGCGTCGTAGTTCTGCTTGTTCGACGCGCCGGTGACTTCGAGGATGTTGCTGTCGTTGATGTTCCAGTCGATCTTGCCGTAGAGCTTCGGGTTGCGGTAGCTCTGGCTGTAGAGGAACGGTGCGGCCGAGCTGGTGATCTGGTCACCCGAACGACGCTCCTGTTCGGCAGCGAGGAAGATGTACAGGGTGTCCTTGATCAGCGGGCCACCGGCGTAGACGGAGTACGTCTGGCGGTCCAGCTTGTCCTTCGCGTTGTAGTCATACAGCTGGCCGGCCTTCGCGCCAACCTGCTGGTAGTAGTTCATCGGGCTGGCCTTGGTGCCCTTCGGCTCCCAGAGGACCTGCGCACCGAAGTGCCAATCGTTCGTGCCGCGCTTACCGACCTGCGAGATCACGCCGCCCGACGAACGGCCGTAAGCCGCGCCGTAACCGCCAGCCAGGATTTCCTGCTGGTCGATGGCGCCGTACGGCAGGGTGATACCGCCGAAGCCGCTGAGCGGATCGGTCGTGTTGAAGCCGTTGATGTAGTACGCGTTCTCGGTGACGGCCGAACCAGCGATCGAGACCAGCGCGTTACCGGTCGGGCCCGTGAAGAACGAGCTGCCGGCGACGGCGCCCGGCGCCAGCAGCGCGATGGCTTCGGCGGTGCGGGCCAGCGGCAGCTTGTCCAGCTGCTGCGAGGTGATGACGGTACGCGAGTCGACCGCGCTGACGTCGATCGAGGGCAGCGAGTTGGCCGAGACGGTGACGCCTTCGAGGCTGGAAGCGTTGGCGGCGCTGGCAGCGGCGACGAACGAAACGTCGGTACCGGCGCCGACGCGCAGGGTGACGTTCGAGCGGGTGTCCACGGCGTTGCCGCCCTGGTTCAGGGTGACCTTGTAGTTACCGAGCGGCAGCTGGCCGATGGTGTAACGGCCCGACTGGTCGACGTTGACGGTACGGGTCACGCCCGTATCGCTGGTGGCGGTAACGGTCTGGCCGGCGGTGGCCGAACCGAAAATGGTACCGGTGGTGGCCTGCGCGAGGACCACGCCCGGCGCGGCAGTGCCGAGGGCGATGGCAAGGGCCAGCGCGGAACGGCGGCTCAGGACGCCTGCGCGAGAAATACGCGAACTCATCAAATACTCTCCCCAGTGAAATATCACTACCGCAATAAATCGCGGCAAGCCGACCCCGACCCGGTACGTACCAGGTTCTAAATGGATCGGCGGTTAGAAATCCCCTTTAAACAACGACATCGCCGAAACGGTGCCGCTCCCCGAAGTACGCCACTGTCCGTGACGTGCGTCATGTATACGTAAGAAAAACCCTACATACAACATGAAAATTTCACATAAAGACCGCAATTTCGGTAATTACTTACGTAGCAACTATTCACAAGGCTACCCATGCCTCAGGAATATCAAGGTCTTACTTCGTAATTAACTGACAAGACAGGCATTTTTTAGGACTTTTCCCTACGAAAAATTCCTAAAAAAATGCCCCCGGCGGGCACCGGGGGCGATCTGGGGAGTGAATCCTTCCGCCGTGCGGCCGACATCCGTGTCGACCGCCTGGCTTTTTCTTGTTTTAGCGTTACCTGTACTGCGCGCCTGCTTAGAAGTCGTAGCGGGCGGTGAAGCGGACCGTGCGCGGATCGGTGTAGTTGAGTTCGCGCAGGTAGGTCGGGCTCGGCGTCGTACGGCTTGCCGCATAGCGGAAGTTGTACGTCGTCGGTTCCTGCTTGTTGAGCACGTTCAGCACGTCGACCTGGAAGGTCAGGTGGCGATCGAACCACGACGGGGTGTAGGCCGCGTTGAGGTTGACGATGTACGTGTACGGCGCCGAACCATGCGAACCGCGCGGCGAGAACTCGTAGCCCGGCTGGCCCGGCAGGCCGCAGAACCAGTAGAACGAACCGTTGTAGAGGCCCTTGTCCGCGGTCGGGTAGAAGCTCGTGCAGTTCTTCGGGCGACCCGACGCGATGTTCGCGTTGACGCCGAAACGCAGGTCATCCGTGGCCTGGTAGTAGCCGAAGAACTTCAGCTGGTGGGTGCGATCGTTCGGCAGGCGGCCGTTGGCGCCGACCATCAGCTGCGGGAGATCCCAGTCCTGCGTGACCGACACGTCCGGCTGGCCACCGTTACCGGTATCCAGGTCGGAAGCGAGCTGGCCTTCCGTGTTGCCGTAGCTGCGCGACCAGGTGTAGTCGATGCGGCCGTACCACTTGTCGGCGAACGGATGCTCGAGGTACAGGTCCAGCGCGTAGTACTTACGCTTAAGGTTGCCCAGGCCCAGTTCATCCTTCGAGTAACGACGCTCGACGAAGCTGCCATCATCCTGCTCCTGCAGGAACGTGTTGCCCTGGCCCGGATTGAACAGGAAGCAGGCACCGCCGAGGGCCGGCGTACAGGTATCGTCGATCGCGCTGCGCAGCTGGCGCCACGTGGCCTTCGCACCCCAGTTCCAGTTCGGCGTGATCTGCTGATCGAAGCCGGCGATGTACTCGTCCTGGTAGTGGGACTTGAGGCCCTTCGCGGCCACCGTACGGGGATCCGGCGCATTGCCGCATTCCAGGTTGGCGGACACGGCGTTGGTGCCGTTACACGTATAGCCGAGGCCCGGGTTGACCGGCACGGACGCCAGGCCGGTCGGGTTACCCTGGCCATCGACACCGGTGTAGGTGAAGTACTCGGTGGTGTTGAGCGAACCGGACGCGGCGCGCACGGCCACGTTGTTCGGCATGGCCAGGTGGTAACGGCCGGCGTTGGCGTACACCTTCAGCGTCGAATCACCGAAGACGTCCCACGACACGCCCAGGCGCGGGGCGAGCTGGTGACGCTGCTTGGCGTACACCTCGTTGGCACCGTTGTAGTTCTTGAACTGCTCGTTACGCAGGCCGGCGTAAACCATCCAGCGGTCGGTGACCTGCCAGTGATCTTCGAGGTACTGCGATTCCTGCACCGTCTTCACCTTCGCCGAGGTGGTGGTGTAGGTCTTGATGACGTAGTAGCCCTGCGTGCCGAGGCCGCCCGCGGCACCCGGTGCGCCGACACCGTGGCCTGCATCGATCGGCGCGTTCGCACCGTTCTGCTGGCTGTAGGTCCAGCTGTAACCGCCGGGCAGCGAGGTGCCGGTGAACGACTCGGCCTTCTGGTGATCGATACCAGCGCGGATGTCATGGTCACCCAGGCGGTATTCGACGTCGAAGCGGTAGCCGTCGGTCTTGTCTTCGGCGCCCGGGACGCGGACCGCGGTCGACGTGGTCTGGCAGGAGCCGTAGTTGATGCCCGGTGCGCGCGAAGCGGCCGTGGAGATCACGACGAGCGGGCAGTTCGGGTTGTAGTTGAACGGCGTCTGCACGTGGTCGAGGCGCTGCTGGCCATACAGGGCCGAGACCGTCAGCGCGTCGGTGATGTAGCCGGTGTACTTGCCGACATACAGGTCACCACCGTCCTTCGTGTACACACCACCGTTCTGCTTGTCGCCATGGCCGAGGTCGGCGTAGCTGAAGCCGTAGGTCTTGGAGTTGTACTCGGTCTTATCCGAGACGCCGGTGAGTTCGAGGTGGTGATCGTCGGTGATGTTCCAGTCGATCTTCGCCAACCAGCGGGGGATCTTGTACTTGTATTCGTTCCAGCCGTTCTGGCCCACGCTGGCCGAGGTGATCGCACCGGCGGTGGTGGAGGTGGCGATGCCCTCGCCTTCACGGCGGTTCATTTCGGCATCGACGTAGAAGAACAGGGTGTCCTTGATCAGCGGGCCGCTGGCGTATGCGCCAACCGTGGAACGCCAGTAGCTGTTCCGCTTCTGATACTGGTAAAGCGTGCCGTCGGTCGCCGGGAAATTGCCGGTATCCGGGTAGTTCGAGTTCTTCGGGCTGGCGCGCGTGCCCTGCGGCTCCCAGATGGTGTACACGCCACCGTGCCACTCATTGGTACCGCGCTTGGTCACGATGTTGATGACGCCGCCGGTGGAACGGCCGAATTCCGCGCCGTAGCCGCCGGTGAGCACCTGCTGCTGGTCGATCGCATCGAACGGCAGCTGGGTCAGGCCGATCGAGGTCAGCGGGTTGGTGACCGCGAAGCCGTTGATGAAGTATGCGTTTTCCGAAGAAGCGGAACCGCCGAAGCTCGGCACCGGATTGCCCAGGGCATCCTTGTACGACGAGTTGGCGATGACGCCCGGCGCCAGCAGCGCCGCGGCGAGCACGTCACGGGTGATCGGCAGCTTGTTGAGCTGCTCGGCCGTGAGCACGGTGCGGGTATCGACCGACGACACGTCGATCGAGGGCAGCGCGGTCGCGGTAACCGACACGCCTTCGAGCGTGCTGGCCTGGGCGGCGCTGGCAGCGGCGCCGAACGGCACGGCCGTGTTGCTCGAAATCGTGACCGCGACATTCTCGCGGGTGCTGACGGCGGTGTCGTTGTTCTTCAGGGTCACCGTGTAGGTGCCCGGCGGCAGCGACGTGACGCGGTAGCGGCCGTCGCTCTCGACCGGAACTTCGCGGCTGAAACCGGTCTGCGGGTTCGAGACCAGCACCTTGTTGCCCTGCCCGCCTTCAACGTTACCGGCGATACCGCCGGTGGTGTTCGACTGCGCGTGGACGGCTCCGCCGGCCAGGCACAGCCCTAGTCCGACAGCAAGCGCACTGCGACGCAGCTGGCGGCCGTTATGCATGACGTTCATCAATATCTCCCCAAGTGATGCCGCACGTCGTGGTGCGGCCCGAAAAATGACGCGCATCTACCTGCCCCGGCCTGTGGCCAGGTTGCTTTTCGACGATGTCTTGTTCCCCTACCCCTGCAGCGGCAGCCTGCCGTTCCCCCTCGGAACGCAGGGCCCGTGCCGGGCCGTACCCCTCACACGCGTACCGCGTGGTGCCGCGTGTTACGGACGTATACCGCAGCAATTTGCGATTCACAACGGGAAAATAACGGAACCATGACGGCCATCATGCAGTGTCGCGCGGGTAGTTTTGGCCGAATGTCAATGTTTCTTTCGTCATATCAATCACTTGTACCTTCGCCCGGGCATGACTTCCGGCACGTGTGTTATTACGTAACTAGGAAAAGTTCTTACGAAGAAGCGCTGAGTTCCGACCTACGAAACTTCTCAATCGAAAGGCCGTCGAAGGTATTTTCGTGTACACCGTAACGGCGCTCGCGCGTTGTTGCGCTAAGACGCCGGGGGGCGGCTAAACCAAATAGAAGAGGTTGCACAGGCATGAACGACAATTCGAGGGGATCCATCCGCGCGGACGCGCCCGGGGGCGGCTTCGAGAGCGGGCGCGCCGGTGGCGAAGTGCCTGCGTCCTCGTTCGCGAGCCGGGTCCGCCAGGTCATCAAGTTGAACGGCAGCGTCAGCGATATCGCCCGCCGCTGCGGCTTCTCCGAAGGCGTGGTGCGCAGCTGGCGCGATGGCAACACCGACCCCTCGCGGGGCCGCTGCGTGACCATGGCGAGGACGCTGGGGATTTCCCTGGTGTGGCTGGCCGCTGGCGAGGGCCCCATGATGCTGGACGGGTCGTCGGAAGAACCGACCGGCCGGGCCGAAAGCTCGGATTCGATGCGCGGCCGCGATGACCGCCACGAAGTGTCCGCCGCTCCGGCCCCGCTGGATCCGTCGCGGCTGGCCGCGGCCATGAAGCTGTTGCAGTCCGACATCGAGCTGGCCGGCCACCGTTTCTCGCCGGTGCGCCACGCCGACCTCGTCGCCGAGATGTACGCGATCCTGGGCCGCTCGTCCGAGCCGGAATACGCTGACCGTGTGATCGCGTTCCGCCGCACGGTGATGTCGCGCATCGGCGACGAGCCGAACGCGGCAGCGGCCTGAAAGAAGAAAGCCCGGCCATATGGCCGGGCTTCTGGTTTCAGAGGCGGGAAATATCGGCGATCGCGCCGAAGGCCGCCTTTAGCTGGGCGAGCAACGCCAGGCGGTTGAAACGCACCGCCGGGTTGTCCGCGTTCACCAGCACATCGTCGAAGAAGCGATCCACGGGCGACTGCAGCACCGCGAGGCGCTCCAGCGTGCCGGTGTAGTCCGCGCGAGCCAGCATGTCGCGGGCATCCGCGCGGGCCGCCTCGAGTGCGGCGTGCAGGTCGCGCTCGGCATCGAGCTCGAAATGGGCCGGATCGACCTGTGCCGGGATCGGCGCGGCGTTCGGCTCTTCCGCCTGCTTGCGCAGGATGTTCGCGACGCGCTTGTTCGCGGCGGCCAGGCTGGCAGCCTCGGGGCGCTGGGCGAAGCCGGCGACGGCACGAAGGCGGCGGTCGAAGTCCGGCAGGGTCGCCGGTGCGACAGCGAGGACCGATTCGAACTGATCGGTGCTGAAGCCCTGCTCCGTGTAGTAGCCACGCAGGCGCTCGAGCACGAAGCTGTTCACTTCATCGCCCAGTTCGCGACGGCGCGCACCGATATCGATGTTCGGCACCTTGCCGTCCTTGCCCGGCTTCACGCCGGCGACGAAAGCGGCCTCGGGCACGAGCTCGAAGGCCTCGGTGAGCGCGGCGCGCAGGTCGATGTCCAGGCCGCCCTCGATCAGGGTGCGGGCCAGGCCGAGCGCGGCGCGGCGCAGGGCGAACGGATCCTTGTTACCGCTGGGCTTCATGCCCACGGCGAAGATGCCGGCCAGCGTGTCGAGGCGCTCGGCCACGGCGAGCACCTGGCCGACCTTGCCCGGGGCGATGGCGTCGCCACCGAAGCGCGGCTGGTAGAAGCTGTCCAGCGCATCGGCCACGTCCGCCGCGATGCCCTGGCGGGTCGCGTAGTAACGGCCCATGACGCCCTGCAGCTCGGGGAACTCGCCCACCATGCGGGTCAGCAGGTCGCACTTGGCCAGCGCGGCGGCATGGGTGGCCTGGCCGGCATCGACGCCGACCCGGTTGGCGACGACGCGGGCCAGTTCGGCCACGCGCACGGTCTTGTCCCACAGGCTGCCCAGCGACTGCTGGTAGGTGACGTTCTTGAGCGCGTCCTGGTAGTCGGCCAGCGGGGTCTTCAGGTCCTCGTCCCAGAAGAACCGGGCATCGGCGAAGCGCGGGCGGATGACGCGCTCGTAACCCTTGCGGATCTCGGCCGGGTCGCGGCTCTCGACGTTGGCCACGCCGATGAAATGTTCGGTCAGCTTGCCGCCGGCATCGAATACGGGGACGAACTTCTGGTTCGTCTCCATGGTGGTGACCAGCGCCTCGGGCGGCACCTCGAGGAAGGCGCGCTCGAAGGTGCAGGCGATGCCCACGGGCCATTCGGTGAGGTTGGCGATCTCGCTGAGCAGGCCATCGCCCAGGCTCGGCGTGCCACCGGTGGCGACGCGGGCCACCTCGGCACGCACGCGCTCGCGGCGTTCGGCCGGATCGGCGATGACGTGGGCGGCGCGCAGGGTATCCAGCCACGCATCGGCACTGGCGACCTCGACGGCCTGCGGATGATGGAAGCGATGGCCCAGGCTCTTGCGCCCGCTCTTCAGGCCGAGCACTTCACCATCGACCACGTCGGTGCCGTGCAGCATCAGCAACGTGTGCGCCGGGCGCACGAACGATTCCTCGCGATTGCCCCAGCGCATCGCCTTCGGGATCGGCAGGGCCTTCAGTGCCTCGACCACGATCTCCTGCAGCAACGCGGCCGTCGGCTGGCCGGGCTTCACGGCGCGGAACACGAACCAGGCGCCCTTGTCGGTCTCGAGCTTCTCCAGCGCCGAAACGTCCACGCCGCACGACTGGGCGAAGCCGACCAGCGCCTTCGACGGCGTGCCATCGGCGCCGATGCTCGCGTTCACCGCGGGACCGCGACGCTCGACGTTCTGTTCCGGCTGGGCGACCGCGACCGCCGGGATGTAGACGGCGAGACGGCGCGGCGATGCGTAGGTCTTTGCCGCGGCGTAATCGCCCGCGACGCCGCGCTTATCCAGGCCTTCGACGACCCCGCGCGCGAAAGCGCCGGCAAGATCATCGAGCGCCTTCGGCGGGAGTTCTTCGGTGCCGAGCTCAATGATGAGCGGCAGGCTCTTATCGGCCATGGACGGCCTCCTTGTCGTTCTTCAGGCCGGGGAAGCCGAGTTTCTCGCGCTGCGCCACGTAGGCTTCGGCCACGCTGCGGGCCAGCGTGCGCACGCGCAGGATGTAGCGCTGGCGCTCGGTCACGCTGATGGCGCGGCGGGCGTCGAGCAGGTTGAACGAGTGGCTGGCCTTGCAGACCTGCTCATAGGCTGGCAGCGGCAGGCCCGCGGCGATCAGCTTGCCGGCTTCCGCTTCGCACACGTCGAACCAGTGGAACAGCTCGGCCACGTTGGCGTATTCGAAGTTGTACGTGCTCTGCTCCACCTCGTTCTGGTGGAACACATCGCCATAGGTGACCACGCCGTGCGGCGCGTGGGTCCACACGATGTCGTAGATGCTGTCGACGTTCTGCAGGTACATCACCAGGCGCTCGAGGCCGTAGGTGATCTCACCCGTGACCGGACGGCATTCGAGGCCGCCCGCCTGCTGGAAATAGGTGAACTGGGTGACTTCCATCCCGTTCAGCCACACCTCCCAGCCGAGGCCCCAGGCGCCCAGCGTGGGCGATTCCCAGTTGTCCTCGACGAAGCGCAGGTCATGGACCAGCGGATCGATACCCAGCGCCTTCAGCGAGCCGATGTACAGCTCCAGGATGTTGTCCGGATTCGGCTTGAGCACCACCTGGTACTGGTAGTAGTGCTGCAGGCGGTTCGGGTTGTCGCCGTAGCGGCCATCCGTCGGGCGGCGGCAGGGCTGCACGTAAGCGGCAGCCCACGGTTCCGGTCCGAGCGAGCGGAGGAAAGTGGCCGGGTGGAACGTACCTGCGCCGACTTCGGTATCGAGCGGCTGCATGAGCACGCAGCCCTGCTCCGCCCAGTAGCGGTTCAGGGTCTGGATCACGTCTTGGAAGGTGGGCGCGGACATGGTTCCCGGGTCCTTGAGAAAGCGGGCTAGTATAACGGCGTAGCCTATTTACAGGGTTGGAGCACATGGCAGTCAATCCACAACACGCTGCGGTACTGGGCCGCCGGGGCCGGCTGGAGCTGGAGGAAGTCCTCGCCTCGCTGGTGGTGGACGGGTACCTGACCGGAGAGGACGCGAAGCGCGTCCGTGGCGGCTCGCGATCGGGCAAAAGCGCGGTGGAGCTGCATCCGCTGGTGCTCATCGCCAACAGCAAGCTGGAGAACCGCCGTGAGAACGGCAGACCGCTGAGCCTCGAGCTCCTGGTGGAATGGCTGGCTGGCAAGGCGTCCCTGCCCTACCTGAAGATCGACCCGATGAAGGTCAACGTGGCCCAGGTCACCCAGGTGGTCAGCAATGCGTATGCGCAGCGCCACCGGATCCTGCCGGTCGCGGTGTCGCCGGGCGAGGTCACTTTCGCCACCGCCGAGCCGTTCGATGCCGCCTGGGCGCAGGATCTTGGACACATGCTGCGGCGGGAGATCCGCCGGGTGGTCTCGAACCCGGTCGATATCAATCGCTACCTGCTCGAGTTCTACGGCGTGCAGCGTTCCATCCAGCTCGCGCAGGATGCCAAGGGCCAGGATGCGACCTCCGCCAAGATCATCAACTTCGAGCAGCTGCTCGAACTGGGCAAGGGCGGCGAGCTCGGCGCGGACGACCGGCATGTCGTCCATATCGTGGACTGGCTGCTGCAATACGCGTTCGAGCAACGCGCATCGGATATCCACCTAGAGCCGCGCCGTGATGCAGGCCAGATGCGCTTCCGCATCGATGGCGTGATGCAGAAGGTGTTCGAGCTGCCGCCGCCGGTAATGACCGCGGTGACCTCGCGCATCAAGATCCTCGCCCGCATGGACGTGGCCGAGAAGCGCCGCCCGCAGGATGGCCGCATCAAGACCCGTTCGGCGGCCGGACGCGAAGTGGAGCTGCGTATCTCCACGATGCCCACCGCGTTCGGCGAGAAAGTGGTGATGCGTATCTTCGATCCCGACCTGGTGATGAAGGATTTCAGCCAGCTCGGTTTCGCCCCGGAAGAAGACCGGATCTGGCGCGCGATGGTCGAGCGGCCGCACGGCATCGTGCTGGTGACCGGTCCGACCGGTTCGGGCAAGACGACGACGCTCTACTCCACGTTGAAGCATCTCGCGAAGCCCGAGCTCAACGTGTGCACGGTGGAAGACCCGATCGAAATGGTCTCTCCGGAACTCAACCAGATGCAGGTGCAGCCGTCGATCGACCTGGATTTCGCGGCGGGCGTGCGTACGCTGCTGCGCCAGGACCCCGACATCATCATGGTCGGCGAGATCCGCGACCTCGAGACCGCGCAGATGGCGGTGCAGGCGTCGCTCACCGGGCACATGGTGCTTTCCACGCTGCACACCAACGACTCGCCCAGCGCGGTCACTCGCTTGCTCGACCTGGGCGTGCCGCATTACCTCATCCAGTCGACGCTTGCCGGCGTGGTGGCCCAGCGCCTCGTGCGCACGCTCTGCCCGCACTGCAAGGAGCCCGCCGAGCAGGATGCGGACGAGTGGCGCGTGCTGACCCACGGCTGGGACGTGCCCATGCCGGAGCGCGTCTTCGCGCCGGTGGGCTGCCTCGAATGTCGCAAGACCGGCTTCATGGGCCGTACCGGCGTGTACGAGATGATGCCGCTCTCGCCGCGCCTGCGCGCACAGATCACCGCCCAGCTGGACCTGGCCCGGTTCAATGACATGGCGCTGCGCGAAGGCATGAAGCCGTTGCGCATCTCCGCGGCGGCGCAGGTCGCCGCCGGCCTCACCACGGTGCGCGAAGTACTCAACGTGCTGCCGCCCACCGATATCGACGAAGTCACGAATACATGAAGCCTGTTCTTATCGTCCGCACCGGGCGCGCACCGGAAGTCATCAGCGAACGCCATGGTGATTTTCCGCGCTGGTTCCAGCTCGGCCTGCGGCTGCGCACGCCACGGCTGCAGGTCGTGGATGTCGAGCGCGGCGATGCGTTGCCCGATCCCGAAGACGTGTCCGGTGTGATCCTCACCGGGTCGGCGTCCATGGTGACGGAACGCCTGCCGTGGAGTGAACGCACGGCGGGCTGGATCCGCGATGCCATGGATATCGACCTGCCCATGCTGGGCGTTTGCTACGGGCACCAGCTGATGTCGCATGCCTTGGGCGGCCGCGTGGACTACCTGCCGGGTGGCCGCGAGATGGGCACGGTTCCGCTGACGACGCATGGCCATGCCGCCAGTGACGCGCTGGGCGGGGCGCTGCCTGCCGTGTTCCACGCGCATACCACGCATGAGCAGAGCGTGCTGGAACTGCCGCGCGGTGCCGTGACGCTGGCGCATTCGGTGCGCGATCCGCACCACCTCGTGCGCTACGGCAAGCATGCGATCAGCACGCAATTCCATCCGGAGTTCTCTGCCGAAGTGATGCGTGCCTACATCCGCCGCAAGCATGACGTACTGGCCAGCGAAGGGACGCCGCCCGCCGGCCTGTTGGATGCGGTGGTGGCGACGCCGCATGCGACCGCCCTGCTGCGCGGGTTCGTCCGCACGCATATCCTTGCGGCGCGGGAAGCCTCAGCCGCGTAAGCGGCGCACGATCGCGCCGCGCGAGAACAGCGCGAACACGATGCCGAACAGGAAGCCGCCGATGTGGGTCCACCACACGACGGCGCCATAACTTGGCCCGGCGTAGCTGAAGAGCAACTGCACCAGCGCCCAGATGCCGATCAGCACGAAGGCCGGCACGCGGACGAATTCCAGGTACAGGCCGAGCGGTACGACCAAACCGAGACGGGCGCGCGGGAACAGCGTGACATAAGCGCCGACGACCGCCGACACCGCGCCGCTACAGCCGATGATCGGGATGCGCGAGCCGGTCAGCGAGATCGCGCCAATCACGTTGGCGACCACGCCGCCGAGCAGGAACAGCAGGAGGAATCGTGGCGAGCCCAGGCTGCGTTCTGCCGGGAGGCTGAAAATCACCAGGAAGAGCAGGTTGCTCATCAGGTGCAGCCAGCCGCCATGGATGAAGATCGCCGTGATCAGGCGTAAGAGCGCCGGATCGCTCACCTGCTCGAGGAGCGGCAGCCCCGTACCGAACAAATGCGCGGGCACGGTGCCCCATTGGGACATGATGGCCAGGCGTTGGGTGTGACCGGCCAGGGCAAGGCCCACGAAGATGACGACGCAGACGACCACGATGAGGATCGTGGCCCAGCAAAGCCGCGAGCGGCGACGCGTATCGACCCGGACGAACATGCTCAGGGAACGCCGCGAGCGAGGTGCGGGCCATCGGTCTCGAGTGAGGAGAGCGCGAACATGGTCTCCGGGCCGACCACGCCATCGGCGGCGATGCCGAAACGCTGCTGCACGTTGCGCACGCGGGCTTCGGTCGCCGCATCGAAGGTGGTCGTATCCGCCGCCTTGGGATCGCTCGGCGAAAGGTGCGATACGAGCCAGTGCATGCCCTCGCCGCTGTCACCGCGCGAGAGCTTGCTGGGCATGGCCGGGTCGACGCGGAATACGGCATAGAACCGGCCGTTCCAGACGCGATCGAAGGCATCGCGGGTCAGCTCGACGTACTTGCCACCCAGGTACAGGCGGACGGCTTCGTCACCGGCACCGACGAGCAGCACCTGCTGTTTTGCGTGCGCGTCGTCGAGCTCGAGCACAAGCGGCCGGTCGAAGCGACGCAGCTGGTCGAGCGAGCCGCGGCCGCTGACACAGGCGAACCCGGGAAAGATCAGGGCGTCGCAGTTCATGGCGTTGGCGACCGATGTCTCCTTGGACGTCACCTGCCAGCGCGCCAGGAGCTCACCCCATACGCGTACACCACCGGTCTCAGGCGGTGGCAGCGCGTCCTGGAGTTTCGCCAGTGCCTGCTCGGGCGTGACGGCCACGAAACTCTTCGGGCGCGATGGGCTGTGCCCGGTGAAGACCCAGACCGCGAAGCCGCCGACAAACACGATGGCCAGCATCGCGCCGATCGCCAGGATCGGCTTGCGGTAACGGCGCAGCCAGTAGCGGGCATGCTGCGGCAGCACTTCGCGCGCGACGAAGCCGAGTGCGCGCTCGCCGATGTTCTGCTCGCCACGCTCGGCGGCTCGCTCGAGCGCGCGATGAGCGAGCGCATTCAGCCGCCCGGGATTGCCCTTGCCGTCATCACGGAGCGAGCGCAGGCCGAGCCGGCTGAACGGCATCTGGGCGCTGCCGGCGACATGCAGGCGGTGGCGGACGTAACGCTCGCTCTCTTCCTCATTCAGCGGACCGAGCGGCAGGCGGCTGCGCACGTGGCGGGCCAGCGCCGGTGCACCCGGATCGGTCAGGCGTTCGCGTAGCTCGGGTCGCCCGGCCAGCACCAGGTGGAACGGTGCCTGGGCTTTCTCGCTCGCGACGAGCAGCCGCTCCACGATGGCCAGTCCTTCGTTGTCGAGCTGCTCCGCGTCATCGAGGATCAGGAGGAAACGATGGTTGACGTGGTGGGCCAGACGGCCGAGGCCCGCGGCCAGGCCGTCGACGAGATGGGCTTCGGTATTCGCCTCCGCGCTGAGCGGCAGCGGCAGGCCAAAGCCAGCGTACATGGAGCGCAACCAGGCGACGGTTTCCAGGGCGTAATCGCCGGCACCGTGGCGCACCGGACGCACGCCGTGCTGGGGCGCATCGGCTTCGATCAACATGCAGAGGAGGGACTTGCCGATACCGGCTTCACCGGTGATCAGCGTGACGCTGTGGTCGCTGGCGCCGAGTTCGTATTCGACGTGCGCCAGGATCTCACGCTCGCGCGTGAACAGGCACGCGAATCGCGGATCCGGTGCGTCGCCAAATGGCGGCTCGCGAAGCCCAAAGGTCTGTAGATACATGGGCCTAGAGTAGCCGAACGGCCTGATTTTGGACAAAGAAAAAACCCGGTCTCGAATGAGACCGGGTTTTTGGGATAAAGCCCCTGGCGGTGACCTACTCTTGCATGGCTTGAGCCACACTACCATCGGCGCATGCGCGTTTCACTTCTG